>CAYNWX010000042.1:0-50111 GCA_964401005.1 uncultured Natronohydrobacter sp. | reverse complement strand
CCGCGCGCCGTCCCAGACAACCAACAACGTCCCCGCCGCCGGTGAAGCGCTATCTAGGACACACTCCAACACAGCGCAACAGAAAAATGACAGAGGAAGGCGGATTTCCTGTGGAGAACTCTTAAGATAATGTTTTTGAAGCATTTCTCAAAAGGTTGGCGCTAACGGCAATAGGGGCCACCGCGATGTTGAGCGGTGTCATAGTGGAAATGATTCTCATGCATCCCGTCTGATCCCGGCCCAAGCGTTGTGCCGAAGATTCCACACGCATTCGCGTGCATTTGGCGCAAGGCGCGGCTGTGACGCGACAGGCGCGACCAATCATCGTTGACGGTGATCGACTCGCCATCGTCAAGAAGAATTGCGCTGATATCTATCGCGCGGCCTTTGCCATGTTCAGACACCGGAGCACCCGGACGGTGGTTCCGGGTGCGACACACATAATGAGCCGGAACCCGCAGGCCTACCACGCGGTCGCTTGTGCGCCCCAAGGCCGGCCGCATGGCTTGCGTCACCCATTGGTGCAGCGCTGTTGCCGTTTGGCAATCAAGGGTCGCGGGCTGCGAAAGCTTGATGCCATCGACATGCGTGACCTGCACAGGAGCAGCCACGCCGCAGCCGGACGTGCTGGAGGTAATGGGCGCGATCGGCATGCCTTCCAGCCCGGCAACACCGCACAGATTGCCCGATGCGCCGCGGCTGACCTGCGTCGGGCTATCACCCATGAAGGGCACGACCCGGCCAATCAAGCGGCCAACTCCATCAGCCCCTGGCACCCTCGGCCCACCAGAACATGCGGTCAAAACGGTGAGCGCGACGAGCGAAGCGGCGATGGGTTTGAGCATGGAAGTCCTTATCGTTTACTGCGCCCGAAATCGGGCGCGTCGGTATCTTGGCCAGCGTCGATAATGCCCCGCCGAATGGCCCGGGTGCGGGTGAAATAGGCATGCAGGTGGTCGCCATCGCCGCGGCGGATCGCACGCTGCAGGGCGAAAAGTTCTTCGGTGAAGCGCCCCAAAATTTCCAGCGTTGCGTCCTTGTTGGTCAGGAACACGTCGCGCCACATGGTTGGGTCGCTCGCGGCGATCCGCGTGAAGTCCCGGAACCCGGCGGCGGAATACTTGATCACCTCGCTATCGGTCACGCGGCGCAGATCATCGGCCACGCCCACCATGGTATAGGCAATCAGGTGCGGCGTGTGACTGGTCACGGCCAGAACAAGGTCATGATGGGGCGGGTCCATCACATCGACCTGCGCGCCCATCCCCTGCCACAGGCGGGTCAGGCGGTCGGTCGCATCGCCATCTGCCCCCTCAAGCGGGGTCAGGATGGTCCAACGATTATCGAAGAGTTCGGCAAAGCCAGCGCGCGGGCCGGAATGTTCAGTCCCGGCCAGCGGGTGGCCGGGGATGAAATGCACATGCTGGGGCATATGGGGGCCGACGGCGTCGATCACGGCCTGTTTAACGGACCCGACATCGGTCACGGTCGCGTCCTGCGCCAGATATGGGGCGATTTCCTGCGCGACGGCGGACATGGCACCCACGGGCACGCACAAGACCACAAGGTCGGCATCCTCTACGGCTTGGGCGGCGCTGTCGGTCACGCGGTCGACCAGTCCAATTTCGGCAGCAATGGCGCGCGTCTCAGCCGAGCGCGCGGTGCCGACAATCTCAGCCACCAACCCGCCCCGCCGCATGGCCAAGGCCATCGACCCGGCGATCAGCCCCAGCCCGATAAAGGCCACGCGCTGGTAGAGAGGCGTCATCCCTGCCCCTCCATGAAGCGGGCGATGACATGGGCCACACGGCGGCAGGCAGATTCGTCGCCCACCGTAATGCGCAAAGCTTCTGGCAGACCATAGCTGCCGACCTGACGCACAATCAGCCCATCGGCTAACAACACCCCGTTACAAGCTTCAGCCTGCTCGGGGCTGGCAAAGCGCGCCAGCACGAAATTGGCGAAAGAGGTGTCGGTCGGCACACCACACGCATTCAGCTTTTCGGCCAGCCAGTCGCGCAACCGCGCGTTCTCTGACAAAGAACGCGCGATATGCGCAGCATCGCCCAAGGCGGCTTCGGCCACGTCTAGCTGTGTGTTTGACAGGTTAAACGGGCCGCGAAGGCGGTTGAGCACCTGCAGCACATGGGCCGGGCCATACCCCCAGCCAATGCGCAAACCGCCCAGACCGTAAAGCTTCGAGAAGGTGCGCGTCATCACCACATTCTCGCGGCTGTCCACAAGCGCCGCGCCGCCGTCATAGCCTTCGACATATTCGGCATAGGCCCCGTCCAGCACCAGCAGGGTGTGCGGTGGCAGATTGTCGGCCAATCGCTCCAGTTCCGACAGCGGCACCATAGTCCCGGTCGGGTTGCTGGGGTTGGCCACGAAGACAAGCTTGGTGCGCTCGGTCACGGCGGCCAGAAGAGCATCCACATCGGTGGTGCGTTCGCGCTCTGGCGCTTTCACAGGCGTGGCACCGGCTGCCATGGCGCTGATCGGATACATCAGAAAGCCATGCTGCGAATAGAGCACCTCGTCCCCCGGACCGGCAAAGCCTTGGCACAGGAAGGTGATGATCTCATCCGACCCGGCCCCACAGATAATGCGCTCGGCATCCAGCACGTGACAGGCCGCAATCGCCGCGCGCAAGGACGCATGATCGGTAGAGGGGTAGCGGTGCAGGTCCAGCCCCGCGCGCTGATAGGCGGTGCGCGCCAATTCGCCCGCGCCAAACGGGTTTTCATTCGATGACAATTTTACGACATCTTCGCGCCCGGCAATCTTGGCAGTACCACCCTGATAAAGGGCGATATCCATAATACCGGGTTGAGGGCGGATCTGATGGGGCATGGTCTGTCCTATGGGTCTTGCAGCCCACGTCTTAGCGCCGCAGCGGGGCTAGGACCAGAACCCTTTGTGACAGCAGCCCGACAGGTTGGCCCGCGCGTTGCACTTGTGCCGCGCGCGGGGGCATTACTCCGCTGCGTCCTGCCCCATCACTTCGCCCAGACCGCTGGCCCGTGGGTAGGTTCCGGTATCGGTGCGGGTGCGCGTTTCCAACACCGGGCGGTTTTCAGAGACATTGGCGGTCTCTTCGCGCACCAGAATGAAAATCCCGCTCGAAATGATGATTCCAGCCCCGACAATCGTGAACAGATCCACCCTTTCATCGAAGAACAGCGCACCAAACAGCACGGCCCAGATAATCTGCGAATATTGCATGGGCGCGATCTGAAACGCCGGGGAGCGCTTGTAGGCGGCGATCACGCACAGGCTGGCCACCAGCGCCAGCGCCGACATAGCCGCCAAGGCCCCGAAATCTGCCAAGGGCATGGGGCGATAAACGAAAGGCAGTGCCGCCCCCATGACCAGCAAATTTGCCATCATCGGATATAATAGCAGCACCACGTTGCGCTCTTCCGCGCCTATCTTGCGCACAATGATGGACGCGATCGCACTTGTAAGTGCCCCGACGAGTGCGGCCAGATGGCCAAGGCCCAATTCGGCCCCTTGCCCCGGCCGCAGCACGACAAGAACACCCGCAAGCCCCACAAGCACGGCCATGCTGCGCCGCCAACCAACACGCTCGCCCAACAATGGCACCGACAACACGGTAATCAGCAAGGGCGTCGCGAACAAAATCGCATATGTCTGCGCCATTGGCAGGACCGAGAACGCGTAAAACACGCTCACCCCGGTCAAGACAGATGCCCCCGTGCGCAGCGCGGTCCACCCCGCATAGCGCGGCAACAGCGTGCCATCGGTCGGGTCACGCATCAACAATAGCATGGCAAGGGGCAGCCCCAGCAAAACGCTGAAAAACACGATTTGAACGGGGCTATAGGTGCCGCCAAGCGACTTGACGATCACATCATGCGACGAAAACAGCGCGAAGGCCAGAAGCGCAACTCCTGGACCGGCAAGCCGCGAAGATGACAGGGACGACATGGCAAACCCCAAGCGTAGCGAATATGGTATCGCTACCACGCCTAAGCGCCACGGTTCAACCGCTGGAGGCCATGTTCAGCGCAAAGACCGTCGCATCGCCCGCGCGCAATGGCCCTTCTGCCCGGTCAAAGCGCAAATAGGCAATCGCGTGATCGCCGCTTTGCGTGAACAGGGTACCAAGGGGCTTGCCACCCGCCTCTATCGCGGTGCCAATCGGGGCGCGGCCTTCAAGACGCACGGTCGCGAACCCTTTGCGCAATTCGGTCTTGTGGTGCATCCGCGCCGTCACTTCTTGGCCGACATAACAGCCCTTGCGAAAATCGACACCGTTCAGCCGCTCGAACCCGGCTTCCAGAATGAAGGTCTCATTCGGCACCAGTTCTATCCCGGTTTCGGGCACGCAATGGGCCACGCGCAAAGCGCCCCAATCGGTGCCATCCTCGGGCAGGGCCACCCCATAGGCGCGCCAGCCCAGCGCAGGGTGGCGCGGGTCGTCCAGCGCCCCATCAGGCGCAGGCCCGGTGCCGCGACTGACCGGCATATCTTCGCGCGCCAGCATGACCGGCGCGCGCAGCTTATACAGGCTCAGACGTTTGAACAGGTCATCGGCCAGCGGGGCCGCGACATCGATCAGCACATCCGCGCCCTGCGCGACCAGAAAAAAATCGGCCAGATACTTTCCTTGCGGCGTCAGGATTGCCGCATAGGCAATGCCATCTTTGGCCAGCTTTTGGGTGTCGTTGCTGACCAAGCCTTGCAAGAACCCCGCCGGGTTATCGCCAGAAACGCGGATGATCGCCCTGTCCGTCATAGCCACCTCTTTCACATATCCTGCGACATATAAGCAAAAGCGCCCGACCCGAACAGGCCTGCATCACCTTGCCCGAAATGCTCCGGGATGCGGGAGCAGCGCCCCCGCCCGGGCTTCAATGAGCGGGCCGTATAAAGGTGCCGTTGCGCAGATCCCGCATGGCTTGGCGTATTTCCTCTGGCGTGTTCATCACGATCGGCCCGTGCCACGCGACAGGTTCTTGAAGCGGCGCGCCCGATATCAGTAGAAAGCGAATGCCGTCTTCGCCCGCCTGCACCGTCACCTCGTCGCCCGTGCCAAAGCGGATCAGCGTGCGGTCGCCTGACATGTCGCGGATATTGACCTCCTCGCCCATCACCTCTTTTTCCAAGAGCACACCCGTTGGTTTCGAGGCATCGGCAAAGGCGCCCGACCCCGCGAAGACATAAGCAAAGGCGCGGCGATAGGTGTCGATCTTGAAGGTCTTGCGCACACCCGGCGGGACCGAGATGTCCAGATATTGCGGGTCTGCCGCGATCCCGTCCACCGGGCCGCGCTTGCCCCAGAAATCCCCCACGATCACCCGGACCTTGGTGCCGTCATCGTCAATGGATTCGGGAATATCGCCCGATTTCACATCCTGATAGCGCGGCGCGGTCATTTTCAGCGCGCCGGGCAGGTTTGCCCAAAGCTGGAAGCCGTGCATCTGCCCGCGCGCATTTCCGCGCGGCATTTCCTGATGCAGAATGCCAGAGCCTGCGGTCATCCATTGCACATCGCCCGCGCCCAGTGTGCCGGTATTGCCAAGGCTGTCGCCGTGATCAACCTCTCCGGCCAAGACATAGGTGATGGTTTCTATCCCGCGATGCGGGTGCCATGGAAAGCCGCGCAGGTATTGTTCCGGGATTTCATTGCGGAAATCATCGAATAACAGGAACGGGTCCAGCTCTGACGGGTCGTGAAAGCCAAAGGCGCGGTGCAGGTGCACGCCGGCCCCTTCCATGGTTGGAATGGCCTTGCGGGTGTCGAGTATGGGACGGATGGACATGGCATTTCCCTCGTGCGTGTGAACTTGCGCTAGAACATGCCATCTCGTCACATTGAAACAAGATGCGATCGAAGCGCCGCCCCTGTTCGTTTTTGCACAGAACGGCGGGACAGGCCCTTAGCCAGCCAAGCAGGCGCCGGTTTCCCGCCAGCCCTTGCCTTCGTTAAAGTGACAAGCGCAGCGCGGCCAAGATTACACCATAGCCCAACGCACCCGCCCCCAGCGCAGCCAATGCGGCCGCGGCCAAACGCCGGCCAGAATTGCGGGATATGGACAAACCACACGCCCCGTCGGCGGACGGCATAGCGGGCGATTTGCGCACGCTGCGCACGAATTCCTCAAACGCATCCATATCCTGTAGCTGTGCTGTCTTTGCGTGCGGCCCTGTCTTGCTTTTGCGCCGATGTGCAGAGCGCAGGTCGGGCCAACGCGCCCAGACATCGCGGGGGACCGGCACTTTTATCGGCACCCGATTCGGGTTTGCGACAATACCGACCCGCGCTTGCCGGTTAGTCAGAGCTTCGCCACGCCGCTTCGCCATGCCCGCGGCACAAGGTGTTGTCATATCAGCCCCCGAACAAACCATAAGTCGCAGACTAACACCCACCCGTTTACAAACGGTTACCGCGCCTGCGCCGTGCGCCGGGGACCTTGGACGCAAAGTCTGGCGGGCGCTTGGCAACCCATGCCAGAAACTTTGCAAGACGGGGATGGTCACGCAGTGCCGCGACCGTATTGAAGTCGCGCGCCAGCTCTGTCTCTGACAAGGTGGCGTGAATTTCTTTGTGGCAAATGTGATGAAGCAACACCACCGGCCCACCCTTGCCGCCGCGCAGCTTGGGGATCAGATGGTGCAGGCTTTGTGGCACGCCCGGCGGAATGGGGCGGCCGCAGAGCGGGCAGGTCGGATCGTCGTCATCGGGCATGGCGAAAATCGCATCAAAGGCGTAAACTGTTAATTAGTGTAAGATCACGCAAGCGTCCGACAACATCTGACAGGACAGAACAGACCAATGCCGACCGAAAAAATTACTGCGCTTCTGGATGATTGGAGTGCCGCGCTGCAATCCTGCGACCCAGCCCGGATCACAGAGCTTTATGCGCCCGATGCCGTGCTATTGCCGACGATCTCTTACCAGATCCGGCGCGACCCAGCCCAGATCCGGCGCTATTTCCGAAACATGATGCAGATGGGGCCGTCGGCGCGGTTTAACGAAGTGCATTCGCGTATCTTCGACAATATCGCTATTAATTCAGGTATTTATACGTTCCGCTTACACCGTGACGACGGCGCACCTTATGACCTGATCTGCCGGTTTACCTTCGTTTACAAGCTGTTGGATGACGCCTGGAAAATCATCGAGCACCATTCTTCGACCATGCCCGATCAGCCCTGATTGTTGGCGCAGCTTTCGGCCAAAGCATCGTCCAGCGTATCGAAGAATTTCGGGCTTGCATGGTGGCCAAACTGGCTGCTCAGCACCTTGGCCACCTCTGGCGTGGCCCCGACCAAGGCAAGACACCCGCCCTGCCGCTCCAGTTTACGCGCCAGTCCCACCATGGATTGCGCGCCCGACGTATCTACGAACGGCACGCGTGACAGGTCCAGAACCAACATGCGCGGCATGTCTGAAATGCGGTCCAGCACCCGGCCCATCGTGGCCGCAGCCCCAAAAAAATAGGCACCGCGCAGGCTATAGACGACCACGTTTTCCGCCTGTTCGCGCGGGGCGGCGTCGGTCGGGGTGACCGGCTCCAGCTTGGCCGCTTCCGACATGCGCCGGATGAACACCGCCCCGCCAAGCGCGGTGCCTGCGATAATGCCCTCGGTCAGGTCACGGAAGACCACCAACAGGAAGGTAATCAACAGCACCGCCGCATCCGCCCGGCTGACGCGCAGCAGGGTCAGGAACTCTTCCTTCTCGAACATGTTCCACGCCACTACGATCAGCACGCCCGCCAACCCCGCCAGAGGGATATGCACGGCCAAGGGTGCCGCAAGCAGCAACACAAGCGCCACGAACACTGCATGCAGCATGCCAGAGACCGGGCCACGGCTGCCCGCACGCACATTGGTTGCCGTGCGCGCGATGGTCCCGGTCACGCAAAACCCGCCGAACAGCGCCGAGCCCATATTGGCCACGCCCTGCCCCAGCAATTCGGCGTTTGAGCGGTGGCGCTGCCCGCTCATCCCGTCGGCCACCACGGCCGAGAGAAGCGATTCAATCGCACCTAACAGTGTAAACGCCACGGCAAATGGCAGGGCTTCCAACACAGCGGCCAAGGCAAAATCCGGCACCTGCGGTGCTGGCAGGCTGCGGGGTAGATCGCCAAAGCGGTCGCCAATGGTTTCCACCGGCACACCTGCCCAAGCCAACACACCGCCGACCATGATGGCAATCAGCATTCCCGGCCAGCCCGGGCGATGGCGGCGCAGCACCAAGATCAGCGCGACCGTGGCCGCAGCCACTGCCGTTGTGGTCAGATCGACGGTGCCGCGCGCCTGCCATAGCGCGGCCAGCTTGTGCAGAAATTCGGGCGGGGCGGCCTCGCTCAGGCGCAGGCCAAAGAAATCAGCCACTTGGCTTGCCGCGATGATGACCGCGATGCCAGACGTGAAACCAACCGTCACCGGAAAAGGAATGAACTTGATGTAATCGCCCAGCCGCAACAGGCCGATCACCATAAGCAGAATGCCCGACAAGAACGTGGCCAAGATCAGCCCGTCCACCCCGATTTGCAGGACCGTGCCCGCAACCAGCACGATGAACGCCCCAGCAGGCCCGCCGATCTGATAGCGTGAGCCACCCATCAGCGACACAAGGAACCCGCCGACAATTGCCGTGTACAAGCCCCGTTCCGGCCCCACGCCAGAGGCAATCGCAATCGCCATCGACAAGGGCAGCGCCACGATGGCCACGGTCAGACCCGCAATCGCATCGGCGCGCAGATCGCCAAAGCTGTAGCCACCGCGCAGGGCGCTGATGCTCATCGGGCGCAAATCTTCAAGCAAGGTTGGGGTATCGGCGCTGGCCATAGTCACTCCGCAACGTTTGGGGAGTTGTTTGCGTTGCCCAAAGACTTGTCAAGGTGGCCGATTTGCTCAACTCAACGAAACCGTGACACTCTGAAACCTGCGGCCTGCCTTAAAATCACTCCATTCATGGCCTAGGGCGCAGGAAAATACGGTTTGGCCAAAAAGCGCCTGCGGGACGGGGCGCATAAATCGGCTGTTAAAGAAATGCTGCGATGCTTGCGGCACTGTAATATGATGAAGGGCATGCCCATGGTTGCGATAACCCGTCTTAAACCTGCCGAAGCCATTTCCGTGGATAGCGCGGTCATTGCCGCGTTGTTTCGCGCGCATGGGCCAGTCATGGCTGAAGACATGTTGATGGATCATGTTGCGGAACTGACGGATCGTATCGGATTTCTGGATGACGCGGCACAAAGCGCGGGCCTTGCATCTGCTCTTGCCCGGGCGGGCGCGGACTTGGAAAACCTCGTCGCACATGCATCGCGCATTGGACTTGCCTCTCTGGCCAATGCCTTGGCGGCCACGGCTGACGCAGCGGCCACCGACAACCTGACCGCCCTGCCCGCCTTGTGGGATAGGGTCAAACGCATCGGGGACCATTCGCTCGTCATGCTCTGGGATATGCCACAATTGCGTATGTAACCCCTACCTAAGCCGTGCGCGAAAAAGCCTGTGCACTTCCGCGAAAGGCTGCGCTAGTCTCTGTCCGAAGACCAAAAAGGACAGACCCGCATGAGCACACCGCAGCCCTTCCGCTTTGCCCCGGACACGCCAGACGCGATAGACCTGCATCTGGTCGCCTCGGAGGAGTTGGCGACATGGCTTGGCGGCCAAGCCCAGCGTTTGCAAACATGGCTGACGGCCACCGGGTTCGCAGCCAAATCAGGCGAAATCGCACTTGTCCCGAATGACGCAGGCGGCTTGGCCTGCGCCGTGGTGGGCCATGGCACGTTGCGCGACCGCATGCGCGGGCGCTTTCTGTTCAGCGCCGCGCGGGCGCGCTTGCCAGCCAAATGCTACAAGCTGCACCACAACCTGCCGCCAGAGGCGCTGGCCGAAGAAGCACTTGGCTGGCTACTAGCTGGCTACAGCTACCGCGCCCATGCCCCCGCGCCGCAAACCGAGATGGCGCACTTGGTGGCACCTGACGGCGTCGAGACCGAGCAGCTTCAGATCATCGCCCAAGCAGAAGTGCTGACCCGCGACCTGATCAACACTCCCGCAAGCCAGATGGGCCCGCAAGAGCTGGAAGAGGCCACGCGCCACCTTGCCTCCCGCTTCGGGGCCACGATTGAGGCAACCACAGGCGACGCCCTTTTAGCGCAGAACCTGCCACTCATCCACACGGTCGGGCGCGCCTCCGACCGCGCGCCGCGCTTGCTTGACCTGCGCTGGGGAACAGCAGGGCCAAAGCTGACCCTTGTGGGCAAAGGTGTGTGCTTTGACACCGGCGGGCTAAACCTGAAGCCGGGCAGTTCCATGGGCCTTATGAAGAAAGACATGGGCGGGGCGGCAACCGTTATGGGCCTTGCTCTGATGATCATGGCCTCTGGCTGGCCCGTGCAAATGCGGGTGCTGATCCCCGCGGTCGAAAACGCGGTCGCGGGCAATGCCATGCGCCCGGGCGATGTGCTGACCTCGCGCAAGGGTCTGACGGTCGAGGTGAACAATACCGATGCCGAAGGGCGCCTAGTGTTGGCCGATGCGCTGGCACTCGCCTGCGAAGACACGCCCGATGCGCTGATCTGCATGGCCACTTTGACCGGGGCCGCTCGCGTGGCACTGGGAGCAGATGTCGCGCCGTTCTATACCCGTGACAGCACATTCGCACAGGCTTTGATGGCTGCCAGCGCCCGCACCCGCGACCCGCTTTGGCAATTGCCGCTTCACCCTGCCTATGAAAGCCAGATCGAACCCGGCATTGCCGATCTGGACAACGCGCCCGCAGGCGGCATGGCCGGGTCGATCACCGCCGCCTTGTTTCTAGACCGCTTTGTCGAAGGCAAGGCGCGATTTGCACATTTCGACATCTATGGCCACCAGCCCAACGCCGCGCCTGCCCGCCCCAACGGTGGCGTGGGCCAAGGCGCACGCGCGCTGTTCGCGGCCCTGCCGGATGTGCTTGGCCTGTGAGCGATCCGCGCCTAACTCCCTTTTCTGGCCGCGTGGCCCATGACAGCCTACGCGGGCAAATCGACGCACCGGCCTTCACGGTAGGCACAGCGGCCAGCGTTACCGCGCCCTTAGTCGACCTGCTCCGCCGCCCAAACGGGCCGCGCGACCGCCAGCTTTTAAGGGGCGCGCAGGTGCTTGAACTCGATCGGACAGGGGGTATGACCTATGTCCTTTGGGGTGGCTATTGCGGTTGGCTCGACAGCCAAGCCTTGGGTCCTGCTTGCATCCCCACCCATTACGTGCACGCGCGCGCCACGCATCTTTATTCCCGCCCCGACCTGAAAAGCCCAGAGGCCGAAACGCTTTCGTTGGGCGCGCGCTTGGCCATCACCGGGCAGACCGGTGTCTTTTTGCACATAAGCTGCGGGCGCTATGTGCCTTCCCCGCATGTCACACCGCTGGGCCAACCTGACCCCGACCCGGTCGCAGTGGCAGAGCGTTTGCTCGGCACCCCTTACCTGTGGGGCGGCAACAGTCATGACGGAATAGATTGCTCGGGCCTTGTGCAAGTTGCGCTGCATCTTGCGGGGCGCCCGTGCCCCGCCGATAGCGACCTGCAACACACGGCCTTTGCCGACTATGCCCTGCCGGATGGCACAGCGCCTGAACGCGGTGACCTGCTGTTCTGGCGCGGGCATGTTGCTTGGGTGGCGGATCCAGACACCATCTTGCACGCCAATGCGCACAGCATGTCGGTAGCCTATGAAGGGTTGCGCGCCGCCATCGCGCGCATTGCCCCCGAAAGCCCTGTGACTGCGCATATCCGCTTGCCAACGGCGTGATCTTCATCTTGCCCAAAATACTCAAGACACCCCGACGGCGGGACGCGCGTCACTAGCCTTTGCGCGGCTTCGCCCGCAAGGTAGGGTCGGCCTGAACCGGGTCTTCGGGCCAAGGGTGCTTGGGGTATTGGCCACGCATGTCCTTGCGCACATCGGCGTAGCTGTTGGCCCAGAATCCGGGCAGGTCGGTCGTTACCTGCACCGGGCGGCGCGCGGGCGACAGAAGCACCAACCGTAATGGCACCCGGTCCGGTCCGATTGTCGGATGGGTGGCCTGCCCGAACACTTCCTGCAAGCGCAGATGCACCTCGGGGGCATCTGCGGAATAGTCGATGGGAATGCGATTGCCCAAGGGCGTGACGAAATGTGCGGGAACCTGCTCGTCCAGCATCTGCGCCTGGGCCCAATCCAGCCGCGCGCGCAACGCGAGCAGCAGGTCCAGCGCGCGCAGGTCCTCGGCAGTGCGGACGCGGATCAGATAAGGGCCAAGCCAGTCTTCCAACCCGTCCATCAGGCCAGAATCTGACATGTCGGGCAACGCGGCCCCTTGCGCGCGGAGCAGTTCCACCCGCGCGATAAAGCGGCGCGCGGTGTCGGACAGCGGCAAGCCCAGATCGCGCAGACCGTCGCAGGCTGCGGCAATCAGCGCGCCCTCATCCGGGTCGCGCCAGTGGCGTTCGGCAAGCACCAAGGCCCCGAAACACTCGCGCTCGCTGGCGATGATCTTGCGTTCGCGTTTCGACCACTCGCAGACACGTTCCCAACGGAAGCGGTCGCTATAAAGTTCCCGCAGATCGCTTTCGGCAAGCGGGATCGCCTGACGGATGCGCGCCTCGCGCGGGTCGCCATCGGTATCGGTGACAACCAGCAAACGGGATTGCGCCAGCGGGTCGCCTTCGGGCAAAACCGCGCCTTTGCCGCCCGACAGGATGTAGCGCGGGGCCTCGCCCTTGCGGCGCAGGCCGATGCGGTCGGGATAGGCCAGCGCCGCCATCCCGGCCGCGCTGATCCCCGCGCCGGTGCCGCCCAGCCGCTTGATGCGGCGCAACGTGTCGCGCGCGCGCTCCAATGTGGGGCGGTGCAAGTCATGGGGGTAGCGCGCCTGAAACGCCTTGCCGTCGCGCAGCGCCTCCAGCCGCAAGGCCAGGTCGACCGGCGCGCCGCGCAGCACGTCGCCCTCGGACAGGATTGCAGCCAAGGTGGCCGCAGCCTGCCCCGCGATGAGCATCATATGCGCTAGACGCGGGTGCAACGGCAATGCCGCCATTGCGCGGCCATGCGCGGTGATGCGCCCCGCCCCATCCAGCGCGCCTAGATCGGCTAGAAGCGCGCGGGCCTCTGCCAGAGCGCCCTCGGGCGGCGGGGTCAGGAAGCGCAAATCGTCCCCGCCCCATGCGGCCAGTTCCAAAGCCAGCCCCGAAAGGTCAGCACGCTCTATCTCTGGTGGGGCAAAAGCAACGAGCGCGCCTTCCTCAGCCCGCGCCCACATCCGGAAACAGACCCCTTCGGCCACACGTCCCGCGCGGCCTGCGCGCTGCATGGCCTCGGCACGGGTCACGCGTTCGGTGACAAGCCGCGACATGCCCGTGCCCGGATCGAACCGCGCGCGCCGCGCCAAACCGCAATCGACCACGACGCGCACGTCCTCTATAGTCAGCGAAGTTTCGGCAATCGCGGTCGCCAGCACGATTTTGCGGGCCACGCTGTCAGGCGCGATCGCCGCGCGTTGGGCCGCCATGGGCAAAGCCCCGTAAAGCGGGCGGATCGCAGCCCCCGGAACGCGGCCGTCCAGCAGGTTGGCAACGCGCCGGATTTCGCCTTCGCCGGGCAAGAACACCAGAATGGCGCCCTTTGTCTGCGATGTAGCGTCCAGCACCAAAGCGGCGGCGGCACTTTCGAACCGCTCATCCTTGCGGCGAGGGCGGTCCAGCCAGCGAGTTTCGACCGGAAAAGCACGGCCTTGAGCCGTCAAGATCGGGGCATCATCAAGCAGCGCCGCGACCGGGTCGGCGTCCAAAGTGGCCGACATTACCAGTAGCACCAGGTCGGGGCGAAGTGCTGCGCGCATCTCGTAGCACAGTGCCAGCCCCAGATCGGCATTCAACGACCGCTCATGGAATTCATCGAAGATCACCGCGCCCACACCGGGCAATTCCGGGTCCGATTGCAACATCCGCGTCAGGATGCCTTCGGTCACGACCTCTATCCGCGTGGATTGCGACACCACTGCCTCGCCCCGAATGCGGTAGCCCACGGTTGCGCCGACCTCTTCGCCCAGCAGGCGCGCCATCTGTTCAGCAGCGGCGCGGGCGGCAATGCGCCGCGGTTCCAGCATAACAATCCGGCCGGCAACTTGGTCGAGAAGCGCCAAAGGCACCCGTGTGGTTTTGCCAGCTCCGGGGGGCGCTTGCAGCACAGCGCGGCCTTCAACGGCCAACACGGATTTCAATTCTGGCAAAATATCATCAATGGGCAAACGCATGAAGGCGCTTATGCCTGTGCCGCGCGGCTCAATCAATGATCTGGCGGTATTCAAAAGCCGTGCTCAGCGCGCGCGCAAGGTAATCGAAGCGGCATGATCTACTTATTTTAGCGCTCGGCCCGATGCCAGCATTCGCCAGTTACAAAATTGCGGACCATGTCACTGTCGACATCAAGCTGAGCGATAGGGCAGAGGTTCTTGGCCTTGATCTGGATCATCGCATCAGGCCGCATGACAGGCTTTGCTTGGTTGGTGGTGGGCGCGATCGCGGGCCTGTTTTTTGGCGGCTCGGCGCTCTGGCCGGGCTGGAAGCTCTGGCGCAAAGGAAGCAACAGATGACCAAGATTTTCGACATGCCCCTTTACCCTTATGTCCGCCATGCCGATCAGGACCAAGACCAAGACATGCCCGCACGCCATCCCATCGTGATTATAGGCGCAGGGCCTGTGGGGCTTGCAGCGGCGATTGATCTGGCACAGCGAGGCGTGCCCGTGCTGGTGCTTGATGACAATGATCGCGTTAGCTATGGGTCGCGCGCGATCAGTTTTGCAAAGCGCACGCTGGAAATTCTTGACCGCTTGGGCTGCGGATGCGCCACCGAGATGGGAATATCGTGGAACGCTGGCCGCGTTTTCTTTGGCGAAGACGAGATCTATGGATTTCACCTACTTGAAGACGACGATCACAAGCACCCGGCTTTCTTGAACCTGCCACAATACCATTTGGAACATATCCTGCTACAGCGCGCGCAAGAGTTGATGGCCCAAGGCGCACCCTTGCAACTTCGCGGACGCAACCGGGTCGAAACTATTGGTACGCATGACGACCATGTCCATCTTAGCATTGCCACCCCAGAAGGCGACTACGAAATCCAAGCTGATTGGCTGATCGCCTGCGACGGGGCCAATTCACCCACGCGGCGGATGATGGGCCTAGATTTCGTAGGGCGGGTGTTCGAAGACCATTTCCTGATCGCCGATGTGATCATGGACGCAGATTTTCCAACAGAGCGCTTGTTCTGGTTCGACCCGCCTTTCAACAAGGGCAAATCGGCGCTTCTGCACCGCCAGCCCGACAATGTCTGGCGGATTGACCTGCAACTGGGCTTGGATATCGACCGTGAGGCAGAGAAACAACCCGAACGGGTGACATCCCGCCTGAAAGCGATGCTTGGGGCAGATCTCGATTTTTCGTTGGAATGGGTGTCTATTTACACATTCCAATGCCGCAGAATGGAAAAATTTCGCCACGGCCGTGTTATCTTTGCCGGCGACAGTGCGCATCAGGTCAGCCCTTTCGGTGCGCGCGGTGCGAATTCGGGCATTCAGGACGCCGATAATCTGGCGTGGAAGCTGGCCGCCGTGGTGCAAGGCCATGGGCCAGAAGCATTGCTGGACAGCTACGAGTTCGAACGCGTTTATGCAGCGGATGAAAATATCCTTGCGTCCACCCGCGCGACAGAGTTCATAACGCCTAAATCGGACACCAGCCGCCTGTTTCGCGATGCAGTTCTGACCCTTGCTGCGCACCATGACTTCGCGCGGCCATTGGTCAATTCAGGGCGCCTCTCGGTGCCCAACGCCTATGACGATAGCTGGCTGACCAGCCCAGATGCGGATGGTCTACCATATGCCACGCGCCCCGGCGCTCCTATGCCCGATGCGCCCATTCCGGAAGGCTGGCTCCTTGACCAGACCAGCAGCGCATTTTGTCTGCTCTGGGTTAACGGCGGCGCGCCGCCGCCTTTGCCTGACACACCTGTCCCGGTGCACGTGCTGCATATTGACCCGGTGCAAGCCCCGGTTCTGGCCGCGCGGTATTTGGGCGATGCGCCGCGCGCCGCCTATCTGCTGCGCCCCGATCAGTACATTGCCGCGCGTTGGCGCGCCCCGGAAACCAAGCCGCTGACTGCCGCACTGGCCCGAGCCCTGTCCCGGATGGAGATGGTCAATGCCTGATCTGATCCTGCACAGCAACCTAAGCGACCCAGACGGGTTCTATGCTGACCTGATGGCGGCGCATGACGGGCTGTCGAAAGCCGAAAGCGACGCGCTGACGGCACGCTTGGTGTTGATCCTTGCCAACCATATCGGGTCACGCGATGTGTTGAATGCTGCGCTGCATGTTGCATGCCACAGTGCCAAGAAAGCAAGCGACACGGGCTAATGCACGAACAATCCGGGGCGCGGTGCCCAATCGTGATGGGACATCGCCTTGCTTTTGCCCTAATGTCGTCGTCAAACCGCTTGATTAGCTGTTAATACGTTCAGAACGGAAACAATGATCCGTTCTGGCAGACAGCGAGGCGCGCACCGCTATGGTGGACACTACACGGCTAGAAAAGCTTTTGGGCCGCGCGCCCAACCCGGCGCCCAAACGGCCCGGGTCCTCCATGGTTCCGGCAACCCGCAACATGGCTCTTTCGGGCCCCCGCGACATGCGGCGCGAAGGCGCGCGTGCGCTCTCGCCGCAACGTTTGGCGCAGATCGAGGCACAGTGGGACAATCTGCAAGGTTTCCGGCGCGACCCTGCGCCGGATGCCAAGATTACCCAGTTCAACAAACAAGCCCGTGCGCCAGAGGTTGTGGCACTGTTTGACGTTTTGCGCACGCAGCTGGCCCAGACGTTTGCGGAACGGCGTGTGCGCACCTTGGCGATCACCGCACCGACCGGCGGCTGCGGCACCAGCTTCGTGACTGCGGGCTTGCTGGCCAGTTTCGCGCGGCGCAACGAACAACGGGTGCTTGGGCTAGACCTGAATGCGGCTTCCCCCGCGCTGCATCGATTCTTCGAACTTGCCAGCGCGGGACCAATCGACAGGCTTATCTCCGGCGCGATCAGCCCACATGAGCATTTGGTCAAGATCACAAGCCGCGTGGCGGTTGGGCTTGGTGCAAGCCATGCTTCGCAGGACCTTTTGGCGCAGGCCATTTCTGCACAAGAACTGGCTGAAATGCTTGACGAATTAACCGTCGACTTTGCGCCAGAACTTGTAATCTGCGACCTGCCACCTCTGTTGGAGGGCGACGCGGCCATGACCATCCTGCCCCAGATGGGCGCAACCTTGCTTGTCGCGGACAGCGCCCGCACCACTGCCGCCGACATTACCCAATGCGAACGCCTGCTAGCCGAGAAAAGCGATTTTCTGGGCGTGATCCTGAACCAAAACACGAGCCCGGCGCGTAGCTACGCCAAGCGCAGTTAACGGACAGGAGCAAACAATGGGTCCGATCCAAACACTCGACGAGCTTTTCAGCTTCCTGTCCCGCCGCGCGGCGCTTGTCGCCGCAGTGGCCTTCATTGCTACGATTGGTGCAATCTTCGTCGCTCTGACCACAGAGCACAGTTACGAAAGCCAAGCCGTCATTCAGGTTGAAGGCCCAAGTGTGGGCAGCGATGTCACCTCTGGCACAGTGCCCTCCAGCGCCGCGCGCCGGCTGGCTTCGGTGGAACAAAGGCTGATGTCGCGCGACAACCTGCTGGATCTGGCCGTGCACTACGACCTGTTCACCGGCATGACCCCGCAAGAGCGCGTGCAAGGCATGCGCGAATCGATCCGGTTCGAAGTGGTTGCTGCCATCCGCGAGCGCGCGGCGCTTGGCACAGACGTAACAAGCGAAAACCGTGCGCGCACCTTGACCGTCAGCGTGACCGAAGCTTTTGCAACAGATGCCATCGTCTCGCTTGTGCGGGTAATGACCGAGGCGGGCGATCCGCAGGTGGCCGCCGACATGGCCAATGAATTGGCGCAAGCCATCGTGCAGGAAAACGCCTCTGCCGTGGCGGGTAACGTGCGCGAAGCGGTGGATTTTTACGCCCGGCAGGAAGAGCGGTTGAAGCAGGAAATCGACAGTGTGGCGGCTGAAATCGTGGCCTTCAAGGCCGAGAATTTCGACCTGCTGCCCGAAGCGATGGAAGACCGCCGCGTCGAGCAGGCAATCATCCGCGAAGAATTGCTGCGCGCAACCCGCGATATTGCCGCGCTGGAAAGCGAGATTGCGACCTTGGAAGAGCGCCGCACCTTGCGCGCCACAGAACAACGCCGTCTGAACGCCGCGCAAGAAGAATTGTTGACCGCCCAGCGCGAGCTGGACCAGTTGCGCCAACAATCCGAAGACTTGGAGCGGCTGGCCCGTGCCGCGCCGCAAGTGGCCTTTCAACTAGATTCGTTGGAACGGCGCGAGTCTCAACTGCGCGAGCAATTGACCGACATCGCAGAGCGCCGCTTGACCGCCGCCTTGGGGGAGCAGTTGGACAGCGACCAGAATTTTGAACGCTTCGAAATGCTTGAAGCCGCGCTGCCTGCTGACTACCCTTCGTCACGGTCTCGCGCCTCTATGGTGGTGATGGGCTTGGCGGCAGGTCTGTTCCTTGGGCTGATGATGTCCTACGCCATGGAATGGCTAAAGCCTGCCCTGCGCAGCGCCGCGCAGGTCGAGCGGGAATTGGGCATGCAGCCGGTTCTGGTTATTCCCCGCCTTGAACTGCCCGCCGAAAAACGCCGCCGCACCATCGGCTGGAGCGCAGGAGCTGCCCTTGTTCTGCTGACCGGGCTGGCGCTTGTCGCCATGCGGATGAGCAGTTGAGGGATCGCGGATGGGCAACGCAATCGCATATCTCGCGCTTCTGACATGGCCCTTGGCCATTCTGGTCATGTTCAAGCGCATGCCACCGGAACGGGCCTTTATCTGGGCCATTCTGGGCGGTTACATGCTGTTGCCACAGCTTACGCGCATCGGCTTGCCGCTGCTGCCCGACCTTGACAAGGTGCTGATCCCGAACGTCACCGCGCTTATCGTCTGTGTCGCGCTGGTGCGCGAGCGCGTGGTCATTGTCCCACAAAACCCGCTGGTTCGAGTTCTGCTGGTGCTGTTCATCCTGTCACCCGCCTTCACGGTGCTAACGAATACCGAAGCCCTGCAATTCGGCATCGTCACCTCGGATTACACCACTTGGATGGGCATTTTCACGCCCACCAATGCAGTCATCCCGGGTCTGCGGGTTTACGATTCGTTATCGGTCGTAGTCGCGCAGATCATCTTCATGCTGCCCTTCTTCTTGGCGCGCAGCTTGCTCGCACATGAGCGCGCGCTTGCCGAATTGCCGCGCGCGCTGATCGTCGCCGGGCTGATCTATTCTGCCCCGATCCTGATTGAAAACGCTATCGGCCCAGAACTGCACCGCATGGTCTATGGCTACATTCAACACGATTACGGGCAATCCATCCGCTTTGGCGGCTTCCGCCCCTATGTCTTCATGCCACACGGGCTGTGGGTCGCATTCTTTGCCATGATGTGCTTCGCCTCGGCGCTGCTGCATGCGCGCCAAGCCAGCCCGACAGAGCGCACGCGCGCAGTGATGATCGCGGTGTGGCTCGGGATGATGCTGGTTTTGTGCCGCTCAGTCGGGCCCTGGGCGCTGACACTGGTTCTGGCCCCCCTCATCATTTTCTTCGGCCCGAAAATGCAACTGCGCGTGGCATCGCTCATGGCGCTGACCGCCTTGGCCTATCCGCTCTTGCGCGGGTCGGGATTTGTGCCCGCCGATGCAATGGTACGCTTCGTCGCCGGTATTTCAGAGGACCGCGCCGAATCCCTCGGCTACCGGTTCACCAACGAAGACCTGCTGCTGGAACGCGCCGCCGACAAGCCCCTGTTTGGCTGGGGCGCATGGGGCCGCAACCTTGTCTACGATCCCGAAACGGGCGAGGCGATCACGATCTCTGATGGCCAATGGATCATCACCATCGGGCAGGCGGGTTGGCTGGGGTATATCGCGACCTTTGGCCTGCTCTGTGTGCCGATCTTTGCGGTCTGGTGGCGGTATCGACAAATGCCCAATGCCGACATTCCCAAGGTTGTTGGTCTGTTGGCGCTACTGTTGGGCGCAAATCTTGTCGACCTGTTGCCCAACGCAACGCTTATTCCCTTCACATGGCTGCTGGCGGGCGCGCTTTTGGGCCATGCCGAATTGCAGGCCAACCGCGTGCAGGCCGCGCGCCTAAGCAAACTACAAGCCGCCCCCACCCGAAAAGCGCTTCTGGCCACCGCCCAACCCCGGCGCAGACCTGCCCAATTTCATTCCGAACAGGACCAAGTGTCATGAGTAACCCGCCCATTTCCAACGAAAATGACATTGCCATTATCGGCATGGCCGCGCATCTGCCGGGCGCCGCCTCTGTGGCAGAGTTCTGGGACAATTTGCGCGCGGGGCGTTCGTCCATCCGGAGGTTGAGCGAACAGGACCTGCTCGATGCAGGCGAATCCTCCGCAATGCTGCGCAAGCCCAATTACGTGCCCTATGCCGCGCCACTGGACGGGTTTGCCGAATTCGACCCCGACCTATTCGGGTTTTCCCCGAAGGAAGCCGCCATCCTAGACCCGCAACACCGTCAATTTCTGGAAGTGGCGTGGGAAGCGTTTGAAAACGCTGGACACCCGCCGCGCGGTGAAAAGGGCAAAGTGGGCGTGTTTTCCGGTTGCGGCATGGGCAGCTATTTCTACTTCAACATCTGCTCGAACCCGCATCTGGTCGACGATGTTGGCATGTTCCTTCTGCGCCATACCGGCAATGACAAAGACTTTCTGACAACCCGTGTCAGCCACATTCTGGACCTGCACGGTCCATCGGTGAACGTGCAGACGGCGTGCTCGACCTCGCTTGTCGCGGTGCATTATGCCGTGAATTCGCTGCTGACGGGCGAATGCGACATGGCGCTGGCGGGCGGCGTGACCATCGAGCTGCCACAGGGCCGGGGCTATCTGCACAAGGAAAACGAGATTTTGTCGCCTGATGGCGAATGCCACGCTTTCGACCATCGCGCCCAAGGCACGGTGTTCGGCTCTGGCGCGGGCGCGGTGGTGTTGCGGCGGCTGTCGGATGCTTTGGCTGATGGCGACCGCGTCATCGCGGTTATTAAAGGCACGGCAATAAACAATGATGGCGCGCAAAAGGCGGGGTATCTTGCCCCATCGGTCGAGGGACAGGCAGAGGCGATTGCCGAAGCCCACCAAATCGCGGGCGTGCCGTCTGACAGCATCACCTATGTCGAATGCCACGGCACCGGCACCTATCTGGGCGACCCGATCGAGGTCGCGGCGCTGACCGAAGCCTTCGACAGCGACAAGACCGGCTTTTGCCGTATCGGGTCTGTGAAAACCAATATCGGACATCTGGACACAGCGGCGGGGGTTGCGAGCCTGATCAAGGTCGCATCGGCCTTGCAGCACCGCGAATTGCCACCGTCCTTGGGGTATGAAGCCCCGAACCCTGCGATTGATTTCGAGCATTCGCCCTTTATCGTGAACGACACCCTCACCCCGTGGCAGGTCGACGGGCCGCTGCGGGCGGGTGTGAACTCGCTTGGCGTGGGCGGCACCAATGCGCATATCGTGCTGGAAGAAGCGCCTGCGCGCGGTGCGTCCGACGACAGTGACTGGCCCTTCCAGATCCTAACGCTTTCTGCCAAATCCAAGGCAGCCTTGTCGGCCAACGCCCAGCGCTTGGCCAATCATCTGCGAGCGCGCCCCGACCAGCCCTTGGCCGATGTGGCCTTTACCCTGAAAGAGGGCCGCACCGCACTGGACCAGCGCCGCGTGGTCGTGGCCGAAACCCATGCCGAAGCCGCGGACCTGCTGGAGCAGGACCATCCGCGCCGGGTCTTTACCCATACCGCGCTCGACCGCCCCGACATGTGCTTCATGTTCCCCGGCGGCGGCGCGCAATATGCGGGCATGGCGCGCGAGCTGTATGAAACCGAACCGGTCTTTGCCGAATGGATGGACCGGGGCTTGGCCTATCTGCAACCCAAACTGGATTATGATCTGCGCGCGCTTTGGCTGCCGGAAAAAGGGCAGGAAGCGGCGGCGAATTCCGCGCTCACCAAGCCCTCGGTGCAGCTGCCGCTGATCATGATCACCGAATACGCGCTGGCGCAGATGTTCTTGGGCTGGGGGGTAGAGCCGCAAGTTCTGGTCGGGCATTCCATGGGCGAGAACACCGCCGCGTGCTTGGCGGGCGTCCTGTCGTTTGAAGACTGCATTGGCCTTGTCCACCTGCGCGGGCGCCTGTTCGACACGGTGCCTGCGGGCGGTATGCTGTCGGTGCCGCTTTCGCTGGATGCGCTTCGCCCTTACCTTGATGACGATCACGACATTGCCTCTGTCAACGCGCCGGAACTGACCGTCATTTCCGGCCCGCAAGCCGCGCTCGACCGTTTGCAAGCCAAGCTGGCAGCGGATGAGATTGACGCCAACCGCGTGGCCATCGACATCGCCGCGCATAGTCGGATGCTAGAGCCGATCTTGGCCGAGTTCGGCGCTTACCTGCGGTCCATCCCGCTGCACGCGCCGCGCTTGCCGATTGTCAGCAACCTGACGGGTGACATCCTGACCGATGCGCAAGCGACCGACCCCGATTATTGGGTGCAACACCTGCGCAACACGGTGCGTTTTGCTGATTGTATCGGCACTTTGAGTGCAGTTCCGAACCGCATTTACGTTGAGATGGGTCCGGGCAAGGCGCTGTCGTCGCTTACGCGGATGCATGGCGCGGTGCCGGGCCAGCAGGTTTTGGCCTCTTTGCGCCACCCGGAAGAAGAGATCGCGGATGACCTATATCATCTGGGCCTTCTGGCGCGCATCTGGGCCTTGGGCGGCAGCTTCGACTGGGCGCAAATCTGGGGTGACGCCAAGCGCCACCGCGTGGAACTGCCGACCTATGCCTTCCAGCGCGCGCGCTATTTCATCGAGCCGGGGCAGTCGACGGTCGACGCAGCCCCGACCCTTGAGCGCATTGACGACATTTCCCAATGGGGCACCAAGATCGCATGGAAACCGGCCTATCCGGATTGCGATATCGACGTGGCCAGCGATCTGGGCACCGACCCGCAGACATGGCTTGTCTTTGTCGATGAGGACGGCATCGCCGCGCCGGTCATCGACCGTTTGCGCCAAGCCGGTCACAAGGTGATCGAAGTGCGCGCGGGCGATACCCTTGCGCGCAAATCCGAGACATCTTTCACCATCGCCCCGGAACACGGGCGCGAGGCCTATGCCCGCTTGTTGGCTGACCTGATCGCCAGCGGTACCGCGCCCACGCGGATCGCGCATTTCTGGCTGGTCACCGGGAAAGAACGCTTCCGCCCCGGTTCGAGCTTTTTGCATCGCAATATCGAACAGGGCTTCTATGCGCTGATGTTCTTGGCGCAAGCCATGCAAAGCGAAACCCTGCCGCAGCCGGTCCATATGATCGTGTTCACCAATGGCGCGCAGGCTTTGGAGGGCGAGGCGCTGCGCTACCCCGAAAAGGCCATGATCGCGGGTCCCGCCCGCGTTGGCCCGCGCGAAATTGCGGGCCTGACCTGCGCGACGCTCGATATTGACTCCAGCGCCACGCCCGACATGCTGCTGGAAGAGCTCTGCGCCACACCGGCGAACACAACAGCTATGCTACGCGCGAGCAAGCGTTATAGTCAGGTTCTGCGCCCGATCGCTTTGCCAGAGGCTTTGCCCGACATTCCGGAGGGCGCGCATTGGATCATCACAGGCGGTTTCGGCGGTATTGGCCTTTCATTGGCCGAAGACCTTATCACTCGCTTCAAAGCGAAGATCACGCTCATTGCCCGCACCCCCCTGCCCGACCGTGCAGATTGGGCGGATTGGCAGGCCGATCATGGCCCCGCAGATCGCACCACGCGCCGCATTCTGGCCGTGGAACGGCTGGAAGCCTTGGGCGGACAGGTGCATGTCGCGGGGGCGGATGTCTGCAACATTGACCAAATGCGAGATGCGCTGGCCGCAGCTCAGGCAGAACACGGTGCACCTTACGGCTTGATCCACGCAGCCGGGCATATGGCGGATGCGCCCATACTGGCCAAATCCACAGGAGACGTGGAAGAGGTCTTTGCGCCCAAGCTGCACGGCCTGCGCGTGATCGATAGCCTGCTGCCAGATGGCAGCTTGCAGGTCATGGCGCTGTTTTCATCCAGTTCGACCCTGACCGCGCCCGTGGGTCAGGTAGATTATGTCGCTGCGAACGAATACCTGAATGCCTTTGCCCGCGCCCGCATAGGCGGCAAAACGAAGGTGATCGCGCTGGATTGGGGCATCTGGGCCGAAGCCGGCATGGCCGCCGATGCGATGGCAGAGCGCCTTGGCCAAGTGCCAAGCGCGCCTGCCAACCCATGCTCCCAGCCGCTCTATGACGAGATGGGCTTCGACCCTGCCGGCAACCGTCGCCTGACGCTGCGGCTTGGCTCCGAGCACTGGATCGTGGACCAACACCGCACCCGCGACGGGGCGGCCATTCTGCCCGGCACCGGCTATCTGGACCTTGCCGCACAAGCTTTGCGCGCCCAAGGTGAAACCGCCGCGTTCGAATTGCGCGATCTGTATTTCTTCCGGGCCTTGGGCGTGCCGGATGGGGCAGCCCGCAAGCTGCGCGCCACCCTCGCGCGCACGCCGGAAGGCTATGATTTCGCGCTGCGCTCCGATGTCATTCATGGCGGGTCAGAGGGGTTCGTGCTGAACGCTCAAGCACAGATCGCGCTTCTGGACGCCCCCGCGCGCCCCGCGCCCATCGACCCCGCGGCCATCGCCGCGCGCTGCCCCGATGTGACGACCGGCGCTGGCCTTGCCAGCCCGCAAGAGGCGCATCTGAACTTTGGGCCGCGCTGGCGGGTGCTGACCCGCACCGCCTATGGCAACGGCGAAGGGCTGGCGCATCTGGCCCTGCCCGATGCCTTCACGGGTGATCTGGAAGCAGGCCATATTCTGCACCCAGCGCTTATGGACCTTGCCACCGGCTGGGCCATGGGTCTGATCCCCGGTTATAGCGGCGCGCATCTATGGGTGCCCCTGTACTATGGCAGCGTGCGTGTCTGGGCCGATTTGCCGCAGCAGATTGTCAGCCATGCAAAGCTGCGCGGCGACAGCGATCCCGGCTTTGCAAGTTTCGACATCATGCTGGCCACGCCAGAAGGTGACGTGGTGGCCGAGATCACCCGCTTCACCATCAAGCGGTTGGAGCAGGGCAGCTTCACCGACGCGCCCCCCATCCGCGCTGCCGAAGTGGAGCGCGACGCGCAAGCCAGCGCCACGCTCTCGCCCGCAGAGGAACGTCTGCGTGACATGCTGGCGCTTGGGATAATGCCCGCCGAAGGGGCAGATGCTTTCTTGCGGGCGCTCGCACTGGGGCAGTCGCCCATTGTCGTATCGTCCATCGACCCCAAAGCGCTGATCGCGCAAGTCGCGGCGGAAGCCAGCAAACCTGCCCCCGAAGGCGGATTTGAACGCCCCGATCTGGGCACAGAATATATCGCCCCGCGCAATGATGTGGAGCGCACGCTGACGGGCATTTGGCAAAGCTTGCTGGGGATTGACCAGATCGGGGTCGATGACAGCTTCTTCGACTTGGGCGGCCATTCCCTGATCGCGGTGCGCCTATTCGCGCAGGTCAAGAAAGCCTATGGGGTGGATTTCCCCATCTCGGTTCTGTTCGAAGCCCCCACCATCGCCGCATGCGCCGCTATGATCGCAGAGCAAACCGGCGCCAGCCTGACCGATACCGGCACCGACAACGTGGTGCAGATGCCCAAGCGCCGCCGCTTCAAACATCTTGTGCCCATGCATGATGGCGAGGGTGGGTCAAAGCCACCGTTCTTCCTTGTGGCGGGCATGTTCGGGAATGTGCTGAACCTGCGCCACCTCGCCACGCTGGCGGGCCGCGACCGGCCCTTCTACGGGCTTCAGGCGCGCGGACTGTTCGGCGGGGAAGATCCGCATGACCGCATAGAAGATGCCGCCGCCGATTACATTGCGGAAATCCGGCAAGTGCAGCCGCATGGGCCCTACAGCCTTGGTGGGTTCTCTGGTGGTGGGATCACGGCCTATGAAATGGCGCGCCAACTCGAAGCCGCCGGAGAGGTTGTCGACATCGTTGTCATGCTCGACACGCCGCTTCCCCTACGCCCAGAACTCAGCGCGCCGGACAAAGCCATGATCAAGCTGGCGGAACTCAAGCGCAAGGGCCCCGCCTACCTGTCGGAATGGTGGCAGTCGCGCAGCGCTTGGAAACGCAAACTGGCCGATGGCCCCGCCCAAGACAGCGAAGACGCATTCCACAACGCCGCGATCGAAGCTGCGTTCCGCCGTGCCGTTGCCGCTTATAGCGTGCAACCTTGGCAAGGGCGACTGGTGCTGTTCCGCCCCCCGCTGGACCAGCATTGGAAGGTAACAGGCGGCAACTGGGTCAGCCGAGAGCGCGAATATGTCTTCCACGACAACCAGTGGACCCAATTCGCCCCCGCGCTGGAAGTCTATGAAGTGCCGGGCGACCATGACAGCATGGTGCTGGAGCCAAATGTGCGGGTTCTGGCCGCGAAGCTGCAAACACTTCTGCCGCACCACGCCTGCTGCAAGGAGGCCGCGGAATGACCACGCGTGTTCTGACAATCCTCTTGAACTACCGCACGCCAGAAATGACCCTGCGGGCGGCGCGGGCTGCCCTTCGGGCGATGGAAACGGTCGCGGGCGAAATCGTGATTGTCGACAATGACAGCGGCGACGGGTCAGAGCAAGTGCTGCGCGAGGGCACTGCGGGTTGGCCCAAGACGCGCGTTATTCAGTCGGGCCATAATGGCGGCTACGGCGCGGGCAACAACGTGGGCATGCGCGCAGGGCTGTCAGATGGCACCGAGCCCGATTTCATTTACCTGCTGAACTCGGACGCGTTTCCAGACCCGGATGCGATTGCGCAACTGCGCGACTATCTTGTGGCCAATCCCGATTGTGGGTTTGCCGGCAGCCGTATCGTGGGCGAGGATGGGGCGGACCATGTCACGGCCTTCCGCTTCCATTCCATCTGGTCGGAATTCGAGCGCGCGGCCCATACCGGCCCGATCTCTCGGGTGCTGCACAAACATATCGTGCCGATGGGCGTGCCCAAAACCCCCACACGGGTCGATTGGTGCGCAGGCGCAAGCGTGATGTTTCGCCAAAGCGTGCTCGACCGCGTGGGATTGTTTGACGAGGCGTTCTTCCTCTATTTCGAAGAAACCGACCTCTGCCACCGAATTGCCAAGGCGGGGTCACATGGCATTTATCTGCCTGAAAGCCGGGTGGTGCATGTGGGCGGCGCGTCTACCGGGGTGACGGAAGACGTGCGCAAACCTGCCTATTGGTTCGATTCGCGGCACTTGTATTTCACCAAGCGGGGCGGGCACGCCTATGCGGCGATGGCGACACTGGCTTACTTGGCCGGTGCCAGCATCTGGACCCTGCGGCGCATAATCGAACGCAAAGAAGACCGCATTGCGCCACATTTCCTGCGCGATCTGGTGGCACATTCGGTGCGAAACCTGATGCCGGGCGCGACGGCCTCTCGGGTCAGTAAAGCGGCACGCGAAGCGGCCCGTTAGAGGTTTGGTATGACGTTTAACAGCATCTTGATTGGCGATGAAACCTTGACTGCAGAATGCGGCGCTCAGCTTTTGGCGCGCGGGCATTCGATTGCCGCGGTCGTGACCGACAACCCGCGCGTGGCGGATTGGGCCAAGAATGCTGGGCTGAACATTCTCGCCCCCGGTGCGGGCCTTGCCGCGCGTTTGGCGGGTTCGCAGGTCGATTGGTTGTTCAACGTGGCCGGGTTGCGGATGCTGCCGCGCGCAGTGCTAGAGTTGCCAAATCAAGGCGCGATCAACTTTCACGATGGCCCGCTGCCGCGCCATGCGGGCCTGAACGCACCCGTCTGGGCCCTGCTGGAAGGCGAGACCCGTCACGGCATTGCGTGGCATATCATGGAAGACGGGATCGACACGGGCGATGTCCTGGTGCGCGCCGATTTCGACATCACGCCGGAAGATACGGCGCTCACGCTCAATACCAAGTGCTTCAGCGCAGGTCTGGACAGCTTTGGGCGCGTTCTGGACATGTTGGAGGCAGGCCAGCTTGACCGCCAGCCGCAAGACATGACCGCGCGCACGATCCATAATCGGGCCGACCGACCCGCGCTTGGTGGCCAGATCGACCCGCGCCAGACCATGGCCGATATCATGCGAATTGTGCGCGCGATGGATCACGGCCCGTATTGGAACCCGCTGACCACGCCCAAACTACGGCTGGGCGACACGGTCGTTTGCGTGGGCCATGCAGAGGCCTCAGAAGGCCACTCCACCCCCGGCACTGTGCTGGCTGTGACCGAAGACAGCTTGACGATTGCAGTGGCCGATGGCGCACTGCGCCTGTCGGCACTGACCTGTCAGCAAGGCCAAACGCTGATACCTGCCGCGCTTGTGGCTGCGGGCGACACCATCGCGCCCCTAGATACCCGCTTGCATGGCGTGCTGGTGCAAATTGCCAATGCCGAACCCAGCTCCCGTGAGGCGCTGCGCGGTGCGTCCGATCTGGGGTTAGGCCGGGGAACGGCATCTGAAACGCTGCCACTGGACATGGCCGATGCGGATTGCGCACGCATGATCGCGGCGTTCGCCGGTGCGCTGGCTGCACGGTTTGGCCGGTCCGCCCTGTCAATTGCTTATACCACGCGCGCAGGCCAAAGACTCGCAGCGCAGGCGCCCGATTTCCTGCTTCCATGGGCACCGCTTCTGGTGCGCATGGACGACGCTGGCCCGCTTACCAGCTTGGCCAACCAGGTCAAACGCGCCACAAGCGCACCCGCTTTGGCGCGCGACCTGCCCGCCCGCGATCCACAGCTTGGCCCCATCGCCCCGCCCGAACTGGCCGTGACAGATGGCACCGCAACCGATGCCGCGCTGGTGCTGGACCTGTCCGGCCCTTGTCTGCGGTTTGATCCGGCCTGCCTGTCGGCCGCGCAAGCGGCGGCGCTGAAAACGCAGATCGAAACGCTTGCGCCTGCGCTAACCGACACGCCACTTGCCGCGCAGATCGCTGCGCCTGACGCGCCTTCAGAGAACACCGCACGGCCCTATGACCGTATCTGCATCCACCACGCCTTCGAGGCGCAGGTGGAGAAAACCCCAGATGCCGAGGCGCTGGCATTCGAAACCCAAAGCCTGACCTATGCAGAGCTAAACGCCCGCGCCAACCGTGTGGCGCATGTGCTTCTGGGCATGGGGCTACGCCCCGATACGCCTGTTGCGCTATGTGCCAAACGCGGCCCGAACTTGCTGATCGGCGCTTTGGGCATTCTGAAAGCGGGCGGCGCTTATGTGCCGCTGGACCCAGCCTATCCTCCCGACCGCTTGGCGCATTACTTAAGCGATTCCGGCGCGCCAATTGTTGTGACCGAACACACGCTTTTGGATGTGCTGCCCGAACATTCGGCGGACTTGCTGCAACTCGATACCGACAGCCGTCTGGCAATAGTCCCGACAACCAACCCCGACAGCGCAGCGACCCCCGACAATCTGGCCTATGTGATCTACACGTCAGGCCCCACCGGCACCCCCAAAGGCGTAATGGTCGAACATGGCAACGTCGCCAATTTCTTCGCAGGCATGGATGATTGCATCCGTCATGACCCACCCGGCGTCTGGCTGGCCGTCACGTCACTCAGCTTCGACATTTCCGTGTTGGAACTGTTCTGGACACTCGCGCGCGGTTTCAAGGTCGTGCTGATGGGCGACGAGGATCGCGCCATGGTCGCCAAGGGGCCTGTGCGCGTGTCCGAGGGCCATATGGATTTCAGCCTCATGTATTGGGGCAATGATGACGGCCAAGGCCCGCAGAAATACCACCTGCTGCTGGAAGGCGCAAAATTCGCTGACACGCACGGCTTCTGCGCGGTCTGGACGCCGGAACGCCATTTCCACGCCTTCGGCGGCCCTTTCGCCAACCCGTCCGTATCGGGCGCCGCGGTAGCTGCCGTGACCAAGAATATCGCCGTGCGCGCGGGCTCTTGCGTGGCCCCGCTGCATTCGCCCATCCGTATTGCCGAAGAATGGGCGATGATCGACAACCTGACCAACGGGCGCACCGGAATCGGCATCGCGTCTGGCTGGCATCCGGTCGATTTCGTCATCCGCCCCGAAAACCGCCCGCCCCACAACAAAGCGGCGATGTTCGACACGCTCGACACCCTGCGCAAGCTGTGGCGCGGCGAGGCGGTGGAGTTCGACAAGGGCGATGGCATGGTACCCATCCGGACGCTACCGCGCCCCGTCTCTTCCGAGTTGAACATCTGGCTGACCACGGCGGGCAACCCCGAAACATGGCGCGAGGCCGGACGCTTGGGTGCGCATGTGCTGACACATCTTCTGGGCCAGTCGATTGCCGAAGTGGAAGGCAAGATCAAGATCTACCACGAGGCTTTGCGCGAAGCCGGTTACGATCCCGCCCGCTTCACCGTCACGCTGATGCTGCACACCTTCGTGGCGCGCGACCGCGAACATGCCCGCGAAGTGGCGCGCGGTCCGATGAAAAGCTACCTCAAGGCCGCAGCAGCTTTGGTCAAGCAATACGCTTGGGCCTTCCCCGCGTTCAAACGGCCAGAGGGTGCCAAGAACCCGATGGATATTGACCTCTCCACCCTGTCGGAAGACGAGGTCGAGGGCATTCTGGACTACGCCTTTAACCGCTATTTCGAGGATTCGGGGCTGTTCGGCACGGTTGATGACTGCATCGAACGGGTCGAGCAACTCAAAGCCATCGGCGTCAATGAGGTGGCCTGCCTGATCGACTACGGCATTGCCACCGAACAGGTGCTGGAAGGGCTTTACCCTCTGGCAGAGGTGGTCAAACGCGCGAATGCTGGGCTGCAACTGCCGGACGATGATTTCTCGCTAGCTGCGCAAATCCTGCGCCACAGGGTCACGCATCTGCAATGCACGCCTTCGATGGCGCGGATGCTGTGCCTGAGCGACGAGGCGCGCGGGGCGCTGGCTACCGTGCCCAACGTGATGGTCGGCGGAGAGGCGCTTCCGGGCGCTTTGGCACAAGACCTGTGCCAGCTGACCGGCCAGCCGGTGCGCAACATGTATGGGCCGACAGAAACAACGATCTGGTCCTCGACTACCGAAACGCATGGCGGCGAGCGCGTGGTGGGCATTGGCGCGCCCATCGCCAACACCAGCCTGCATGTGCTGGACGACGCCCAGCGCCCGTTGCCACTTGGGGTCGAGGGAGAGCTCTACATCGGCGGCGACGGCGTAACGCGCGGCTATTGGAACCGGCCCGAGATGACCGCCGAACGGTTCATCGCAAACCCGTTTGGGCCGGGGCGGCTTTACCGCACAGGCGATCTGGTGCGCCGCAATCCGGCGGGGGGGCTCGATTTTCTTGGCCGGGTGGACAACCAAGTCAAGTTGCGCGGCCACCGCATTGAACTGGGCGAGATTGAGGCCGCACTAGAGGCGCAATCCGGCATCACCTCCGCTGTCGTCATCGCGCGCGAAGACCAACCCGGCGATGTGCGGCTGGTCGCCTATTACACCGGCACGCCCAAGGGCGATCTGCGCGCGGCTCTGGCCGAGCGGCTGACTGCACACATGCTGCCCGCGCATTTCGTGCCCATGGCCAGCCTGCCGCTGACGCCGAACAAGAAGATCGACCGCAAAGCCCTGCCTGTCCCGGCGCATGCCTTGCCGCAGCCAGAGACACCGCGCGCCAAAGCGCAAGCCAGCGAGGGCACACAGGCGGATATTGCGCAGGTCTGGCAAGACGTGCTGGGTGTGGCGCAGGTTTCTGCGTCGGACAATTTCTTCAAGCTGGGCGGCCATTCGCTGCTGGCGGTGCAGGCGCATCGCGAGTTGCGCACACGGCTGAACATGCCCGGCCTGTCGATAACCGATATTTTCCGGTTCCCGGTGCTGGACGATCTGGCCCGCCATCTCGACAGCAAACACCGCCCCGCGACCGCCGCGCCCGTACAAACGCTGCACCCGCCAAGCAACGCGCCTGCCAACACCGCCGCGCCCGACCGCATGGATGCGATGGCGCGCCGCAGGGCCATGCGCGACAGAAGGACAGGTTCCAAATGATCCAGCAACGCTTTTCCTATTCGGAATTCGCACGCCCCTTGTTCAGCGACTATGTCGCCATGGCTTGGGCTGACCCAACTGCTCCCATGCCACGTTTGATCGGGGACGAGGTGCTGGCGGTCGAACAGGTGCGCCCCGCTCGCGCCCGCGAATTCGGGGCGGGCCGCGCCGCCGCGCGCGAGGCGATGGCACTTCTCGGCCACCCGCCGCGCCCGGTTTTGCAAGGCGAAGACCGTGCACCCATCTGGCCCAAAGGGTTGGTCGGGTCGATCACGCATACCGCGCGCGACTGCATGGCCGTGGTCAGCGACGCCCCCGAAATCCTTGCCCTTGGTCTGGATATGGAGGCTGCGACACCTTTGGAATCCGCACTCTGGCCCGAAATTTGCACCATGCCGGAAATGCATTGGCTTGCCAGCCTTGGCCCGTCGCAACGGGGCCATTTCGCAAAGCTGATCTTCAGCGCAAAGGAAGCTGTCTACAAAGCGCAGTATCGCATCAGCCACCAAGTGCTAGAGTTTCACGATGTCGAGCTGGACTTGGATCTGGGCAATAACCGATTCGCGGCTACGCTGAAATCCGACGTGACGGGGTTCAAGCCGGGGGCCGTCTTGCAGGGCCGCTTCGTCATTCTGGGCGCGGCTTTTATCACAGCGGTAGAATTGCACAGCGACGCGGACGGTCTATACAAGCTCTAGCACGGCTAGACTTGGTGGTGCTGCGCAAGGGGCCTGCAACATGTGCCAAGCCCGGCAAATCGGCGCGACAGATTGCGCAAAACCGGCTTTGCGATGGAAAAACACGGGCTTTCTGCTATGCTTCAGCCTATCAGGCAGTTTGCGTTGTCAGTAAATTTTCCCTCGGTCATCAGTATCGGCGGCAGCGCGACACAACATGGGCAGAGGTAATATGAAATCTACTCTTTTCGCCGCAATGGCGGGGTTCATGCTTATTGGCCCACAGGGCGCATTCGCTGGCCCCATAGAGAATGCGTGTTTGCGGTCGGACCGGGCGCAAGCCACACGGGCCATGTGCCGCTGCATCGACAGCGTCGCTCAAGGCACGCTTACCCGGTTGGAACAGCGTCGCGCCGCCAGCTTCTTTTCGGACCCGGATCTTGCGCAATCCGTTCGCATGTCGAAAACCATACGCGACAACGAATTCTGGGACCGCTATCGCGCCTTCGGGGCCACCGCTGAACAATACTGCGCCGGACGCTAAGCGCCATCCCAGACCACAATATCAAAAGCCCCTTGAGCGCCCTGCGCCAAGGGGTTTTTGCATGGTCGTCAGATCGCCTGAAACATCGGAAAGCTAACCCCAAGCGACCACGCCAAGACCAGTCCCAGTCCAATTCCGCTTGCCGCAGGCAAACCAGTGCGCCGCCCGACCCAGCCTGCGATTGTGCCAAACAGCAAGAAGAACAGCACGATCACCGGCAGGATGATGACAAGGAAGAACAGGCCCTCGAAATCCAGCGCGACCGCCAGCGCGAGCGAAGCAAGGAAAGCCGTTCGCACCAACAAAAGGCGCCAAACGGGCGCGCGCCCGCCCTCGGTCAGCAGGCTGTCGCCCAGTAGGAACGGCACCGCCCCAAGTGCCAACCCGGCAATAACCGTGACCCGCCCCGCATGCGGCACGAAGGACGCGACATAACGGTCCAACACGCCGCCAAACACCACGATCCCAAATAATGCCACCGCCGCCGCAATCCAGAACGCCCGTTGTGGGAACTGACCCTTCAGCCAGCCAAGCCGCCAACAAAAAGCAAGCGTCAGCAGCCCATACACACCCAGATGCACTGCCAAGTAATCGGCGACCAACACGGGCAAGAACCGCAGCTCGAACGGGGCAAGGATTAGCGGCGTGACGAGCGCCGGAACCAGCGCCACAAGCAGAAAAGGGCGCATTGGCAACGGAACATCCTTGCGCGGTGGCCCGGCAGGCAAGGCGTGCGCCAAGGGCCAACCCAGCGCGATTGTTGCGACCAACAGCAGGGCAATCCATCCGCCCCGCTCTGCCAAGGGCGCAGCACTTTCGCGCCCGAAACTGGCATCCAGCCAATCGCGCGCCTCGCGCAGCGACGTGGCGGAATACAAAACCCCCACATGTTCGACCATCGGCGCGGTCACGGCACGCCGAATGACGCCACTGGCCGGGTCAGTGACGGTTTGGCCAAGTTCGGCACCTAGGTCGATCAGCCGCAGTGTGCGCAGGGCTTCCTCGGCCAAATGCCCCTCCCACGCGCCCGCAATGGCCAGCAGGTTGCGGGGTTCTGTCGCGGTCACGGCTTGGCTGAACATGGACACGGCTACAACCGCGTCGCCCGCCGGGTCGGACAAAGCCTGCCGGATCACGATGTCGGACGCCATGGAATGCCCCAAATAGGCCAGCCGCCCATCGGCGCGCGGATGCGCCAGCGCCGCACGGGCCACGCGGGCGGTTTCTTCCATCAAAAGCCGCGTTGTTCCATCAATGGATGTCACATCGCCGGACATCGGCACCGGGTTGCGCCCATGGCCTTCGAAATCGAAACTCGCAACTATGTAGCCCGCATGGGCCAGCGTAAGCGCGAACGGTTCCATTAATTGCCGCGACCCGGCAAAGCCATGCGCGATCACGACAACCGGCGCCGCACCCCCGTCTTCGCGCATATACAGCGTGGCCGGCGTGGTTCCGGTGCCGCCCAGCGGGCCAGTCACAAGGCCCATCCGGTCTTGCTCTAGCTGCCAGATTGACAGCGCCATCAGCCCCACGGCAAGAAACCCAAATATGATGCGCATTTCCAAACCCCTTCGGCGGACCATAGCGGTTCTGGTTCATGGCCGCGGTATCTATCCTGCCTGAAAATTGCGGCGATTGACCCCTATGGCAAGGGCAGAAACGGGCTTGATCCTGCGCCATGCGCCGCTTACTAAGGCGCAAATTTCTGTGGGCCGCCTGTCGGGCGGCCTTTCATTCATGCGAGGATGCCCATGCAAGTGACCGAAACGCTCAACGAAGGCCTGAAGCGCGGCTATACCATCACCGTTACGGCGGCTGAACTGGCCGCGAAGGTCGATGAAAAGCTGGTCGAAGCCCAGCCGGAAATCGAAATGAAAGGCTTTCGCAAGGGCAAGGTGCCCATGGCGCTTCTGAAAAAGCAATTCGGCGAACGCTTGCTTGGCGAAGCAATGCAGGATGCAGTCGATGGCGCGATGGAAACGCATTTCCAGCAAACCGGCGACCGCCCGGCCATGCAGCCAGAGGTCAAGATGACCAATGATGAGTGGAAACAGGGGGACGACGTGGTCGTTTCGCTCAGCTACGAAGCGCTGCCGGTGATCGAACTGCCTGCGCTGGATGGCGTGACGCTGGAAAAGATGATTGTGAAGGCCGAGGATTCGGCAGTTCAGGAAGCGCTGGAAAACCTGTCTAAATCGGCACAGAACTTTGAAGACAAAGACGGTGCTGCCGAAGATGGCGATCAGGTCACGATGGATTTCCTCGGCAAGATTGATGGCGAGGCATTTGATGGCGGGTCCGCAGAAGATTTCCCGCTGGTATTGGGTTCGGGCCAGTTCATTCCCGGCTTCGAAGAACAGCTTATCGGCGTGAAAGCGGGCGACACGAAGGATGCGACCGTCAACTTCCCCGACGATTACGGCGCAGAGCATCTGGCTGGTAAAGAAGCCGTGTTCACGTGCACAATCAAACTGGTGAAAGCCCCGGCCGAAGCTGCGATTGATGATGAACTTGCCAAGCAATTCGGCGCGGAAGATCTGGCCTCACTGAAAGCGCAAATCGCAGAGCGTCTGGAAGCCGAATACGGTCAGGCTGCCCGTGCTGTTCTGAAGCGCGGCTTGCTTGACGCGCTGGACAAAGCTGTCGATTTCGACCTGCCGCCCTCGCTGGTGGATGCGGAAAGCAAGCAGATCGCCCATCAGCTGTGGCATGATGCGAACAAAGAGAACACCGATGCGCATGACCATTCGCATGGCGCGATCGAACGCACCGAAGAAAGCGACAAGCTGGCCGTGCGCCGCGTGAAGTTGGGCCTGTTGTTGGCAGAAGTTGGCCAGAAGGCGGAAATTCAGGTGACCGATCAGGAAATGACGCAGGCCGTGATTGCTCAGGCCCGCCAGTATCCCGGTCAGGAACGCGCATTCTTCGAGTTCATTCAAAAGAACCAGCAGATGCAACAGCAATTGCGCGCGCCAATTTTCGAAGACAAGGTCGTTGACCATATCCTTGCGCAAGTCAGCGTGACCGAGAAAGAGGTCAGCAAGGATGATCTGCAAAAGGCTGTCGAAAGCCTTGAAGACGAAACGGCTTAGGCCTGTCTGAACCACACAAGAAAGCCATCGCCGTTGGCGGGGGCTTTTTATTCTGATGGGTGTTGGCGATGCGCCAGAACGAAAGGTATCAAAACCACGATCGCGTAACGCTTGGGCAGGTCAAGCCGCGGGGTTCGGTTGGGCAACAAGTGCGATATCATCAACCGTGAGCGCCCCGGCATTGGCGACCGTGGCCAGAATGGTGTCGCCAAGCCTGATCTGGGCAAGATCTGGCTGGTCTGGGGCGAAGGTAATCGACAGTTCTGGCACCCCCTGCGCGGCGTCATAGCTCAGTTGGATCACATCCTCTGCTGCGGCAAAATCCAAGATATGAACCGGCCCCGGCGCGCTATTTGCCGATGGGCTTAAAAAGAAGATGTCATCTCCGGCTCCACCGTTCAGATAGTTCCCCGAAGCCCCTTGCAACAGGTCGTTGCCAGTGCCGCCGTTCAGGAAGGTTTGGCCCGCTTGCCCGATCAGCGTATCGTCCCCGTCGCCTGCCATCAGCGTATTGTTGCCCGTGCCCGCGATCAGCAAGTCTGGCCCTGAACCTCCGACCAAGGTGTCATTGCCCGCGCCCCCGAACAAGGTGTCGGCACCTTCCCCACCAATCAGGCTATCATTGCCGGCATCGCCCATCAGCCTGTCGTCGCCCCCGGCACCCGACAAACTGTCATTCCCGCCAAGCCCGGAAAGAGTATCATCCAGGGTGGCACCCAGAAGGCGGTCATCGCCTTGGTCGCCCGCTATGTCCAGCGGGTTTTCAGCCGCCGGTTCGGGGAAAGTGTCAGTGCTGTGAATGCGCAGACCCAAATCATCGAACAGGCCCATGCCCGGGAAAACCGGATCATCGGCGGGCTGCGCGCCTAGCTCAGGCCCGAAACCGTCAACCGCCACATCAGGATAGTCCGAGCGCAAGCCACCGGCATCGTCGGGCCAGCCGTTGATGTCGCCAGTCTTATCTTGGCTCTCCGCCGACGCCCCGGACTCATCCTCTTCATCCGCCTGCATGAAGAGGTCGCTGGCCGACAAAGCCGTGATACTGCCCAATAACCCCAACAATAACCACATAGCCAAACACCCATTTTTTCTACCCAGGGTTATGTCATATTCGGCAACACACCCGAAGGGATTTCGCAACATTGCGCTCCTGAATCTGCGCAATTGGTTAACAAGCTCTGAAGGGGATTAGCTCTTTCCATTGCGCTGATCTTAGGCTAAAGCAGCGGCTTGCGGTGCCGTCGTGGACGCCCCACTTTTTCTTGGCCTTGCTGGACGACATCCCGGCATGTGCCGTATCCGACCACTTACCGAAGGAGATCGTGATGTCGATTACTGCTGAAGACAAAGACGCCCTGATCAAGGAATATGCGCGCGCCGAGGGCGATACCGGTTCGCCCGAAGTGCAGGTTGCCGTGCTGACCAAGCGCATCACCAACCTGACCGAGCACTTCAAGACCCACAAGAAAGACAACCATTCCCGCCGTGGCCTGCTGAAGCTGGTTGCCACCCGCCGGAAGCTGTTGGACTACCTGCGCGGCAAGGACGAGGCACGTTACCGCGTGCTGATCGCTAAGCTGGGCATCCGCCGCTAATCGGACCTATCCGAAGCTTGCAGCGCCCGCCTTTTCGGCGGGCGTTTTGCATTTTTGGAAAGTCAGACGCTTGGATCCGCAAGGCGCAATCTATGACAAAATCCGCAGGCCTGATGTGGTAGTTTGATCGGCCGACACAGATGTCGCATCCGTTACACATGACCCGCCCCCCAAGAGGCTGGACATTCCGACCCCGGCCAAGGCAAAACGGCCTAGGGCAAGGGGAAGAGGACGCAGGATGGCGAGTGCAGAATTGGCAGAGGGTATTCTGCGTGGCGAACGTCGCGCGTTGGCGCGCGCGATCACGCTAGCTGAAAGCCGCCGCGCAGACCATCGTGCAAAAGCGACAGAACTTCTGGACCAGCTGGCCAAAAGTGGCCGTCAAGCCATCCGCATCGGCCTGTCGGGTACGCCGGGGGTGGGCAAATCCACCTTCATCGAATCGTTTGGTCTAATGTTGATAGACCAAGGCTTACGCGTGGCCGTGCTGGCGGTGGACCCGTCCAGCAAGCGCACCGGCGGGTCCATTCTGGGCGACAAAACCCGGATGGAGCACCTGTCGCGCGCGCCCCAAGCCTTCATCCGCCCAAGCCCCAGCCAATCACATCTGGGCGGCGTGGCAAGACGCACGCGCGAGGCCGTGGCTTTATGTGAAGCCGCAGGGTTCGACGTGGTGCTGATCGAAACCGTGGGCGTGGGCCAATCCGAAACAGTGGTCGCGGAATTGTCGGATGTGTTCTTGCTGCTGCTGGCGCCCGCTGGCGGCGACGAATTACAAGGCGTCAAGCGCGGGATCATGGAAGCGGCAGACATGATCATCGTCAACAAGGCCGATGGCGATCTGAAAGCCACAGCAACCCGCACCTGTGCCGATTACGCGGGCGCGCTGCGCCTGTTGCGCAAACGCCCCGCCGATCCGGAAGGCTTTCCCAAGGCGATGACCGTTTCGGCGCTGGAAAACAACGGTCTACCCACGGTCTGGAATGAAATCACCGCGCTAGTGGACTGGCGACGCACCCATGGCCATTGGGCCACGCACCGTGCAGAGCAGGCGCGCCAGTGGTTCGAAGAAGAACTGCGCGAGATGGTGCTCGCCCGCTTGCAAACGCCGCAAGCCCGGCAAATGGGGGCAGATCTTGGTGCCAAGGTGGAAGCTGGGCAAATCGCCCCGGCACGCGCGGCCCAAAAAATGCTTGCCGCGATCTGGCCAGAGATTGCCACCGCGCCGGAATCGCTTGACGCCACCAAAGATAGCGCCTAAGAGCACCCATCGAGTTTTCGGCCCTGGCTTGTCAGGGCCAGTTTTATTTGCGCTGGCCGTGTAACCCGGCTGGCCTTGGACCAGACGAGGAAGAACCCATGTCGCGCCGTTGCGAACTGACCGGAAAAGGCCCGATCACGGGCAACAATGTAAGCCACGCCAACAATAAGACCAAGCGCCGCTTCCTGCCGAACCTGCAAGATGTATCGCTACAGTCCGAAGGCCTTGGCCGCAGCTTCAAGCTGCGCGTATCCTCGGCAGCGCTGCGTTCGGTAGATCACCGCGGCGGGCTGGATGCCTATCTGGCGAAAGCCAAGGACGAGGAACTTTCGTCCAATGCGCTGAAAATCAAGCGCGACCTTGCCAAGGCTGCAAGCGCCGCCTAATCGCTCTAGACCGTATCAAAAGCCCTCGGTTTACGCCGAGGGCTTTTTGCGTTGAGCAAAAGCGTATGCGGCGTTGCATTGGGGTGCCGTCAGAAGCTAAAGAACGGCAACGGTCCCGTAGCTCAACTGGATAGAGCAGCCGACTTCTAATCGGCAGGTTGAGGGTTCAAGTCCTTCCGGGATCGCCAAACAACGACCGATGTTTAGCGCTAGTCACCAATCAAGTAGCTTTCATTGGGTATCATTGTCTAACTCAAAAGGCTGCCATTGAGCCGCGCGCTCAATTGCTCAGCAGTTTCCTTGCGTTCGGAATAGCGATCCACAAGGTAGCCGGCCCGGTCCCGTGTCAGCAAAGTGAACTTTACCAATTCTTCCATGACGTCCACGATCCGGTCGTGCAAAGACGACGGGCGCATGCGACCCGATTCATCGAATTGCTGGTAGGCTTTGGGCACCGAGGATTGGTTTGGAATGGTCAAAAGCCGCATCCAGCGCCCCAAGATCCGCATCTGGTTCACAGCGTTAAAGCTTTGTGACCCGCCCGACACCTGCATGACCGCCAGCGTTTTGCCCTGTGTGGGCCGCACCGCTCCGTCCGACAGGGGAATCCAGTCTATTTGCGTTTTCATTAGCCCGGTCATCGCACCATGGCGTTCGGGGCTGGACCAGACCATGCCCTCGCACCAAGCGACCAGATCGCGCAATTCGCGCACCTTGGGGTGGCTTGCATCTACCCCGTCATCGACCAAGGGCAGGCCAGAGGGGTGGAAAAAGCGCACCTCTGCCCCCAGCCGCGTCAGGATGCGCGCGGCTTCTTCGGCGGTCAAACGGCTGAAAGACCGCTCGCGCAATGATCCATAGAGGATCAGAATGCGGGGTGCGTGCGCGCTAATGGCAGGTGCCAACAACCGCGCATGATCAACCGGATGAAAGCTGGCATCATCTAACTGCGGGGTGCTTGGATCGTCTGTATAGGCGGTCACATCTTGCTCCGGTCAGGAAGGAGGATTTACGCAGGAAAGCGCGCGCGGGTGCGGTTGGCAAAGGCGACAAGGCTTAGCATCACCGGCACTTCGACCAGCACGCCCACCACGGTGGCCAGCGCTGCGCCTGAATTCAGGCCAAACAACCCGATCGCCACCGCCACAGCCAATTCAAAGAAATTCGACGTGCCGATGAGCGCGCAGGGGGCGGCCACCTTATGCGGCACGCGCCACAGATAGGCCCAGCCATAGCCCAGCGCGAAAATACCGTAGGACTGGATCAGGATCGGCACCGCGATCAGCGCGATCAGCAGGGGTTGGGCCAGGATGACCGGACCTTGGAACCCGAACAACAGTACCACCGTCAACAGCAAACCAACAACAGAGGCAGGTTTGATCCGCGCGGTGAATGCATCCAGCGCGGCGCTACCGCCCTTGGCCAGAAGCGCTTGCCGCGTCAGCGCACCTGCGATCAGCGGTATGACGATATACAGCACCACTGACAGGATCAGCGTTTCCCACGGCACAGAGATATCCGTCACCCCCAGCAAGAAGGCCACGATGGGCGCAAACGCCACGACCATGATCAGGTCATTTACCGACACTTGCACCAGCGTATAATTTGGGTCGCCTTTGGTCAGGTTCGACCAGACGAACACCATCGCCGTGCAGGGCGCGGCCCCCAGCAAGATCAGCCCTGCAATATATTCGGGCGCGCGGGCCGGGTCGATCAGGCCCGCGAAGACATAGTCAAAGAACAACACCGCCAGCGCCGCCATGGTGAACGGCTTGATTAGCCAGTTCACCACCAGCGTGATGACCAAACCCTTGGGCCGTGTGCCAACATCCTTAAGCGCGCCGAAATCCACCCCGATCATCATGGGGTAGACCATGGCCCAGATCAGCACCGCTACGACGAGATTGACCGATGCAACTTCCAGCACGGCCAAGTTCGAAAACAGGCCCGGGGCCAGATTGCCCAAAGCGAGCCCCGCCAGAATGCACAGCGCCACCCACAAGGTCAGCCAACGTTCAAAAAGGCTCATGTCAGATCCTGTGTCATGGGCAGGCAGCATGCGCCCGGTTTGGGTTCGGCCAACGCGTCCAGAAAGACAGACAAAGGGGACAGTGCGGTCGGGTTCAGCGCGTAGCAGATGCGGGGGCCTGAAATCTCACCCGTGATCAGGCCCGCTGCTTTCAGAATGCGCAGATGCTCTGACACGGTCGATTGCGCTAGACCCACGGCCTCGACTATGTCGCCACCAATGCAACCGGGAGTTGCCAACAACAGCCGCAAGATTCGCAGCCGCGCAGGGTGTGCGAGGGCTTTAGCAAGCTCGGCCAAGTGCGAATCGTCTTGCATCCGCGCAAATCCTTTCGTCTATCGTCGATAGACGATGAAAAACACAAACGCAATCCGCGTTCTGCTACTTGTAACTCTCGCGCCGGGCGGAAAAAGCCCGCACGCGTTTGCGCCACGCGCGATAGCTGCCCGGTTTCAGGTTGCGGCGCATCAAAGTCTGCACCTCGTCCGGGCGCAACCCGTATTGGGCGCGAATATCGTCAAAGCTAACGTGATCGCTCAGCGCCATCTCGATCACCTCGCTGGTCGCGACTTCATCCAACGTCACAGGCAAATCCTTCATACTCCGCCTTTGCGCGGCAAACTGTTGCAGTGGGGGCAGATGTCAATTGACCCTGCGCTTCACAGGCATAGGTCAGGCGGTGATAGAACAAGGCACACGCCATGACGACACCCACTCTCATCATCGGCTCCGGGATCACCGGGCTGACCTGTGCGCGCATGTTGGCGCAAGCGGGCCAAGCTGTGCGCGTTCTGGACAAGGGGCGCGACATTGGCGGGCGGATGGCCACCAAGCGCGCAGATGCGGCCCGCCTTGCGCTAACCTATGATCACGGCGCACAATATCTGCACCCGCGCGATGCCGACTTTGGCGCATTTTTGGCCCGGCATGGCGCGGTGTCATGGTCGGATGAGCATCCCATGCACTTCGTCGGCCAGCCCGGCATGTCCGCACTGCCCCGCGCCCTTGCCAAGGGGCTGGATGTGGCGCAAGGCGTCGAAGTGTCAGAGCTGCGCCATGCAGAGGGGCTCTGGCATCTGGAAACCAGCGTAGGCCTCATTCAAACCCAGCGCGTGGTGCTGACCATTCCTGCCGCACAGGCCTTGCGCTTGCTCGGGTCGGATCATCCGCTTGCGCCAGAGTTGGAATATGTTCGTATGGCTCCATGTCTGACCTTGATGACCAGTTTCCCGACAAGCAGCGCCACCCCGTTCACCACAAGGTTGGACCCTGATCATCCACTGGCATGGATCGCGCAAGACAATTCCAAGCCGGGGCGGCCTGACGGCGTGGTCACATGGATTGCGCAGGCCAGCCCGGACTATTCGGCAGCGCATCTGGAGGACACGCCCGACATCATCCTGTCAAAGATGCTGCCCCTGCTATGCACGATTTTGGGAACAACGCCTGAGCAGGCGTTGCACGCGCAGGTGCATCGCTGGCGCTATGCGCAAGCCGTGCAGCCCTTGGGGCGCCCGTTTCTGCACGTCCCGGAGCTATATATTGGCGGCGATTGGTGCCTTGGCCCCAGCGCAGAGGATGGCTGGCGCAGTGGGCGGGCCATGGCGCAAGCAATCCTTGGGGGCGCGGATGCTGTCTGATCCGCGCATTGCAGGGCTTTTGCGACTGATCTTGGCCGCTTTGCGCCCACCCCCCGGCCTGGGCCGCATTGCCCTGGCCCTTGGCATGGGCGCGCTGACCCATCTTGCCTTCGCCGCGGGCGTGCTGGCCATGATTACCGCCATGTTCTTTGGCATGAGCGAAAGCTTCGGCCGCATTCCGCAACCTTGGGCATGGCTGGCCAATGCGCTTTTGATTGCGCAATTCCCGCTGCTGCATTCGCTTTTGCTCACTAAGACCGGCGGGCGCCTGTTGGTGCGGCTGGTTTCCCGGCCCGCATGGGGCCACGCTGTCGACCACCACCTATGCGCTGATTGCATCGCTGCAATTGCTGGCGTTGTTCGCGCTCTGGACACCGTCGGGCATTGTATGGTGGCGCGCGGAGGGGGCCATATTCTGGGCGATCTGCGCGGCCTATTCGGGGGCTTGGCTGTTGTTGCTGAAGGCGAGTTTCGATGCGGGCGCCGAAGTGCAATCGGGTGCACTGGGCTGGATGTCGCTGATGGCGCGCATCAAGCCGCGATTCCCCGACATGCCCACGCTGGGCCTGTTCCGCGTCATACGCCAGCCGATCTATGTGGCCTTCGCGCTAACGCTATGGACCGTGCCGGTCTGGACGCCCGACCAATTCCTGTTGGCGACAAGCTACACCGCCTATTGCCTGCTGGCCCCGCGCCTGAAAGAGCACCGTTTTGCAGCTCGCTATGGCGCGCGTTTCGCGCGCTACCGGGCAGAGGTGCCCTATGCCCTGCCCTCCTTCAAACGAAAGCATGACAATGCGCAATGATCTGACGATTTACGACAAGGTTGCCGCGAACTGGTGGTCCGACGATATCCGCTGGGTGCGCACGCTGAAAAACCTTGTACCGGGGCGGCTTGCATGGATGGACCGCCAGATTGGCTGGGCGGGCAAGGATGTGCTGGATCTGGGCTGCGCAGGCGGTTTCATGGCAGAGGCGCTGGCAGAGCGCGACGCGCGCGTGACCGGCATCGACCCAGCGTCCGAGGCGATTGCCGCCGCCCGCGCCCATGCCGCGCAAATCGGCCACCAGATCCGCTACGATGTGGGCGTAGGCGAAGATCTGCCTTATGACGATGCCGCCTTCGACGCGGTGGTCTGCGTGGATGTGCTGGAACATGTTCAAGACCTGCCCCGCGTGTTGGCCGAGGTCGCGCGCGTGCTGCGCCCCGGTGGCTTGTTCCTGTTCGACACGATCAACCGCAACCCGCTGGCACGTCTGGCCACCATCACCGTGGCCGAAGACATCTTGCGCCTGTTGCCGCGCGGCACGCATGACCCTGACATGTTCATCAAACCCTCAGAGCTGCGCGATGCGCTGCGCGCCGCGGGTTTGGAACCGGGCCGCTTTACCGGGCTTGGTCCGCGCGGTGTAAATCGGCGGCTGGACCTGACATTCGGTCCCCTGCCCCTGACCACGATCCTGTATATGGGCAGCGCCAAAAAACACGAAGGAGCAAGCCCAATTCGGCTTGAAAGTTAGAGGGTCACGGACTGGGTCTCGCCCGCGTCCACCACCAGAACAGCGCTCCCAAGGAAAGCTGCGCCAACGCGTTTCTGTTTTTTCACGCGAATGTGTCTTTCCTTCCCGCCGCTGGAACCCGCTATCCCATGAGCTCGCAGGAGGAACCCTATGACCAAATCAATGCTATTTGCCGCACTTACTGCCCTGACCCTCGTTAGCCCCGCCTTGGCACAGATGGACCACTCGACTATGGATCACAGCGCCATGGGCCACGGTGACTCGGCGGGGATGCCCGCTTCGACCGCAGCCTTCATCGCTGCCAATAACGCCATGCATTCAGACATGGCGATCGAGTTCACCGGCAATGCCGATGTCGATTTCATCCGTGGCATGATCCCCCACCACGAAGGCGCGGTTGCTATGGCTCGGATTGTGCTCGAGCATGGATCAGACCCCGACGCCGCCCAGCTTGCACGCGAGATTATCGAAGCACAGGAACGCGAAATCGCATGGATGCGCGCGTGGTTGGCCGAGCGGGGCTATTGACCCCCTAGCGGGTTGGCACGGGGGTTTCGCCCCGGTAGTCGTAGAACCCCCGCTGCGTCTTGCGCCCCAGCCAGCCCGCTTCGACATATTTCACCAAGAGCGGGCAAGGCCGGTACTTGGTATCCGCCAGCCCGTCATGCAGCACGTTCATGATCGCCAGACACGTGTCCAGCCCAATGAAATCCGCCAGTTCCAGCGGCCCCATCGGGTGGTTGGCACCCAATTTCAGCGATTCATCAATCGACTTCACCGACCCCACGCCTTCATAAAGCGTATACACCGCCTCGTTGATCATCGGGACCAGAATGCGATTGACGATGAAGGCCGGGAAATCCTCTGAACTGGCGGCGGTCTTGCCCAGTTTTTCGACCACGCCCAGCAGGGTCGTATAGGTCGCCTCATCGGTGGCAATGCCGCGGATCAACTCAACCAGTTGCATCACCGGCACCGGGTTCATAAAATGCAGGCCCATGAACTTCTCGGGCCGGTCGGTGCGGGTGGCCAGCCGGGTTATCGAAATGGACGAGGTGTTCGAGGTCAGGATCGTATGCGGCTGGATATGCGGCAGCAGGTCTTCGAAGATCGCGGCCTTGACGGTCTCACGCTCGGTCGCAGCCTCTATGATCAGGTCGGACGGCCCCAGATCGGCCAGCGTTGTGGTGGTGCGGATGCGGGTCATAGCTGCCGCCTTGTCCTCTGCCGTCACCTTGCCGCGCGACACTTGTCGGTCAATGTTGCGGTCGATGAGCGCGATGGCCTTGGTCAAGGCCTCTGCCGACATGTCGCTGAGCAGCACGTCATGGCCCGACAGCGCGAAAACATGCGCAATACCGCTGCCCATCTGTCCAGCGCCCACGATGCCGACTGTCTTGATCTCCATGGTGCGCCGCTCCTGTTAGCTATGGCGCTAACATAGGGGCGGGCCGGGGTATGCTGCAAGTGCGAATGGCGTCAGCGCGCCGGGATCAGTTGCTGCACGATGCCCACTGCCATGAGGTAGACACTCGTTGCAATCAGCCCCCATGTCACAATATGCGACTGCTCGAAGCTTTCCCAAGCGGCCCAGCCAGCGAGCGCCGTCCAGACCAGCGCCACGGGCAGGGACAGCGAGCGCCACCGTTCGGTGCGCACAGGATGGATGAATTTCAGCGGCGTGAACATGGCCAAGGCAAGGAACACCACTGCGCCCAAAATCACCCCGGCAGAGGGTTGGACCGCGAAGAACACCAGCGCCGCCATGTTCCAGCAGCCGGGAAAGCCCTGAAAGCTGTTATCCGTAGTTTTCATCCGCGTATCTGCGAAATAAAGCGCAGAGGTGAAGGTGATCGCAATGATCGCCACCCAGCCCGTCCAGCCCGGCAGAAGGTCGGATTGAAACAGTGCAAAAGCCGGGATGAAGACATAGGTCAGGTAGTCGATAATCAGGTCCAGAAGCACGCCGTCAATGATCTGGGCGTTCTTCTTGACGTGGTAACGCCGCGCCAAGGGACCGTCGATGCCATCGACAATGAACGCCACGACAAGCCAAAGGAACATCATCGCCCAATCGCCCTTGGCCGCTTCCAGAAGCGCCAGCATCGCGAACACCGCCCCGCTGGCGGTGAACAGATGCACGGAATAGGCTTTGAGGGTCAGCAGCACGGGCACGCCTCTTGAGGTTAGCCGCGCGCACGCGGATGTGCAGCCTCGTAAACATCCATCAGGCGGGTGGTGTCAACCGCTGTATAAACTTGGGTGGAGCGTAGCGAGGCATGGCCCAGCAATTCCTGAATGGCGCGCAGATCGCCCCCCTTGGCCAAAAGATGCGTGGCGAAGGAATGGCGCAGCGCATGCGGGGTGGCGCTGGCGGGCAGGCCCAATTGCAGGCGGCTGGCTTCCATCACGCGGGCGACATGGCGGCGGTCCAGCGGCCCGCCGCGCATGGCACGAAACAGTGGCAAATCGGGGGCCATGGCGTGCGGGCAGGCGCGCAGGTAGCTGTCCACCGCGCGGCGTGCGACGGGCAGCACCGGCACCAACCGCTCACGCCCGCCTTTGCCAGTCATGCGCAGCACGTCTGGCAGGGGGGCGTCGCGGCCTTGCAGCGACAGGGCTTCAGACACGCGCAAGCCGCAGCCGTAAAGCAGCGTGACCACGGCCACATCGCGCAGGCCCGCCCAATCGGCACGGGTTTGGAGCGCGACAATGTCCAGCATCTCTCGCGCGTCCGCGGGCGACAGGGGGCGCGGCAGGCCCCGCGCATGTTTGGGCGCGCGTGTGGCGAGAATGGCGGAAATGTCGATGCCCGTGTCATCCGCCACGAAGCGTGCAAAGCCGCGCACGGCGGATAATCTCCGCGCCAAGGCCCGTGCAGACAGGTCGCGCCCGCGCGCCTCTGCCATCCAAGCGCGCATGTCGGATTGGGTTATGCCGCTCAGCGCGCGCGGGCTAGCCAACCCGCCCATGTGCTGGGTCATAAAGCCAAGAAAGCTGCGCAGATCGGTTGCATAGGCGGCGATGGTGTTGGCGGACGCGCCCGCCAAGCCCTTTTTGCGCGCAAGGTAGCGTTCCAGAGCATCGGCCATGGCCGGTGCCATAAGCACCGCCGTGGCCCCGCTCATGCCAGCCAGCGCCGCATGGAGCGTTCAAAAATTCCGGCGAAAAATGACAAAAGGTCGGTGCCCTGCCCCGGCTTGAACGTGTGCGGATTGTCCGACGCCATGACCAGCATACCCCCCATGCGCCGAGAGCCAAGATCAAGCCGCAAGCACGCCTCTGATCGCAGATCAGCGGCGCGCGGGCCGTATAGTCGCGTGGTCGCTGGCACGGCCTGGCGCAAGATCACCTGCCGCGTGGTCGGCGCTTGGCCCAAGTTAACATACTCTTCCATGAAGCCGGGTTCGACCACGACCAGCACATCAGAAATGCGCTCCAAGGCCGGATCGGGGCCAGCCTCGGGGCTTTCCAGCACCAGCTTGATCGCGTCCACGCGCAATATTTCAGCAACGTCCGTGCCAAGGTTGCGCAGGAAATCCTCGAATTGCGTGGGGTCCAACATCCGCAGGATGGCGCGGTGCACCTGGTTCGTGCCCGACAGGTTTTCATAGGCCGCCGCGATCACAGCGCGATGTGTTTCTTCCAACCGGTCCAGCCGCGCTTCCAGCCGCTCCATCGCCAGACCGCGCAGGTCCACGACGTTGTTGCCCATTTCGCGCTCGGATGCGGCGACAAGGGCGCGCATCACGTCCTTGTCGTCCAGAATAAGGGCCGGGTCCGACAGAATCTGCGCGCGAAGCTGGTCCAGCTCTGCGCCAATGGCGGCTGATGACATGATGTGCCTGTCCGTTGACTGCTGCTTTTTTCGTATTCTTTGGCAGACTATAGCAAGCTTACAGGATTTTTTGACCTGTTTTTTCCCAATCCTTCATGAATTGTGCCAAACCTGCATCTGTCAGCGGGTGGCTGGCCAGTTTACGGATCACTTCCGGCGGGGCGGTCATAACGTCTGCGCCAATACGGGCCACGTCCAGCACATGGTTGACCGAGCGGATCGAGGCGGCAAGGATTTGAGTTTCGAACCCGTAATTATCGTAAATGATGCGGATATCTTCGATCAGTTCCATGCCATCAAGGCCGATGTCATCCAAACGCCCGATGAAGGGCGAAATGAAGGTCGCACCCGCCTTCGCAGCCAGCAGCGCCTGATTGGCGGTAAAGCACAACGTGACATTGACCATCTTGCCTTCGCCCGTCAGCACTTTGCAGGCTTTCAGCCCGTCCCATGTCAGCGGCAGCTTGACAGTGATGTTGGGCGCGATCTCTGCCAGCTTGCGGCCTTCGGCGATCATGGCATCGGCGTCCAGTGCCACCACTTCGGCAGAGACGGGACCGTCCACAATCTCGCAAATCTCGCGCGTGACTTCCAGAATGTCGCGGCCCGATTTCAGGATGATCGACGGGTTCGTTGTCACCCCGTCCACCATGCCCAAATCGTTCAATTCGCGGATGGCGGCGGTATCGGCGGTATCGACAAAGAATTTCATTTCTGTCCCCTTCGGCTTGCGACCTGTTTACGGTGGCGTCATAGCTGATAGCGCAAACCTGCGGAACCCCTAAACCCATGTCGGACACGCCCGAATTCTTTGACGAAGGCACACCCTGCGGGGTTCTGACCGCCGAGCCGCTGGGCCGCGTGCTTGATTACCGCGCGCCGGAAGGGGGCTGCTGGCTGGGCGCTTTCGTGCAGGTGCCGCTGGGACCGCGCCGCGTGGTGGGCGTGGTTTGGGGACCGGCTGAAGGGCGGTTCGACCGCGCCAAGCTGCGCCAGATCATCCGCGTGCTGGATGCCGCCCCCATGCGGGCAGAGCTGCGCGAGTTCCTCACCCGGCTGGCCGATTACACGCTGACGCAATTGCCCATGGTGTTGCGGCTGGCGACCCGCGTGCCGGGGCTGGCAGATGGGCCGGTCACGCGAAAGCTGCTGTTTCGGGGCGATCGCTTACCCGACCGGATGACCGACGCCCGCATCCGTGTTATGGCCGCGCTTGACGAATTCGGCGGCGCGGGGCTGGCGCCGGGCGAATTGGCGCAGGCAGCGGGGGTCGGCACCAGCGTTGTGCGGGGTCTGGTGGCAGC
>CAYNWX010000041.1:0-6202 GCA_964401005.1 uncultured Natronohydrobacter sp. | reverse complement strand
CCGGGCTGACCCAAGGTAAACCGCCTGTTTTTTAGGCCGCCCCGCTTGACTCTCGCGGCCCGTCATCGTCCTCTAACCCTATGGGGCGCATGGTCGCAGGGGAAACTCTGCCATCCGCGCGCCCTGCAAGCCGCCCGCTCAGTGGCGGCACACTCAACCCGGAGGATACTATGACCAAACATCTGACAGCCGGCGTTTTCGCCTTTGCAACCGCTTTGGGCGGGGCCGCAATGGCGCAAGACCAGACCTTCATCTCCATCGGCACCGGCGCCGTGACCGGCGTCTATTACCCCGCGGGCGGCGCGATCTGCCGTCTGGTCAACCGTGACCGCGCGGAACACGGCATTCGCTGCGGTGTGGAATCGACCGGCGGGTCGATCTTCAACATCAACGCCATCCGCTCGGGCGAGCTGGAATTCGGCGTGGCCCAGTCGGACTGGCAGTTCCACGCGTTCAACGGCACGTCCAGCTTTGAAGAAAGCGGCGCGTTCGAAGACCTGCGCGCCGTGTTCTCGCTGCACCCGGAACCCTTCACCGTGGTCGCGCGCGCCGACGCGGGCATCACCAATTTCGATGACCTCGCTGGCAAGCGCGTGAATATCGGCAATCCCGGTTCCGGCCAGCGCGGCACGATGGACGTGGTGATGGAAGCGATGGGCTGGACCATAGACACCTTCGCGCAAGCCACCGAATTGCCGCCCGCCGAGCAGTCGCTCGCGCTGTGCGACAACAATGTGGACGCGATTGTCTACACCGTCGGCCACCCGTCGGGCGCCATTCAGGAAGCGACAACCGCCTGCGACACCGTGCTGGTGAACGTGGACAATGACGCCATTCGCGGGCTGGTCGAGGAAAATTCCTACTACCGCATGGCCACCATCCCCGGTGGCATGTATCGCGGCAACGCAGAAGACGTGACCACATTTGGTGTGGGCGCAACCTTCGTGTCGTCGACCGCCGTGTCAGATGACGTGATGTATAATGTCGTCAAGGCGATCTTCGAGAATCTGGACCAGTTCAAGGGCCTGCACCCGGCGCTTGCCATTCTGGACCCGGCCGCCATGGTCTCCGACGGTAATTCCGCCCCGATCCATGATGGGGCTGCGCGCTACTACCGCGAAGCGGGCCTTATGGAATAATCGGCCTCACGCCAAAACATCGCCATGGCCCTGAATCGGGGCCATGGTGCGCGGTTGACGCGCCAAGATATATAAGTGAACCGGGGGATGGACCATGTCGCAAACGCCAGGCACTGAACGCCGCTTTTCCGATGAAGAGTTGCAGGATCTTGTCTCCAGCACCGATTCTGGCGGGCGCGAGCCGACCAATCGCAACGTGGCCCTTCTGATCGCGTCGGTCGCGTTTCTGTGGTCGGTGTTTCAGGTCTGGATCGCGGATCTGCAATTCCAGTTCGCGCAATATATTCCCGGCGCGCGGGTGATCGGGTCTGACCAGACGCGGCCCATGCATTTGGCCTTCGCGCTGTTTCTGGCCTTTCTGGCCTATCCGGCGTTCAAGAACTCGCCACGCAAGCATATCCCGATCTTGGATTGGGTCATGGCCATCGTGGCGGGGGGCTGCGCGTTCTATGTCTTTTGGTTCTCGCGCGAGATTTCGGGCTCTGCCCGCGAAGGCTTGCCCACGCAGACGCAAATCTGGGTGGGCATTGTCGGGCTTGTCTTGATGCTCGAAGCCTCGCGCCGCGCGCTGGGGCCGGCCCTGACCATCGTCGGCGGCATTTTTCTGGCCTATAGCTATTTCGGCACAGGTTGGCTGATCCCGGACCTGATCGCGCATGAAGGGCGCAGCTTTACCGCCATCATCAACACGCAATGGCTGTCCACCGAAGGGGTATTCGGCATTCCCTTGGGCGTGTCGACGGCCTTCGTGTTCCTGTTCGTGCTGTTCGGCGCTTTGCTGGATAAGGCGGGCGCGGGCAATTACTTCATCAAGCTCGCTTTCGCGGGGCTTGGCCATTTGCGCGGTGGCCCTGCCAAGGCGGCAGTTGTGGGGTCGGGCGCGACGGGGCTGATTTCGGGCTCGTCCATTGCCAATGTGGTCACCACCGGCACCTTCACAATTCCGCTGATGAAGCGGGTGGGCTTTTCCAGCGAAAAGGCGGGCGCGGTCGAGGTCTCGGCGTCGGTGAACGGGCAGATCATGCCGCCGGTTATGGGGGCTGCGGCCTTCCTGATGGTGGAATTCGTCGGGATTTCTTATCTAGAGGTCATCAAGCACGCCTTCATCCCGGCGATCATTTCCTACATCGCGCTCATCTACATCGTGCACCTTGAAGCGTTGCGGAATGGTATTCCGGCGCTAGGCGAAGGCGGGTCGCTTCTGGTCATGCTGGGCAAGGTCGCTATTGGCTTTGTCGGCGCGGGTGCGGTGTTTTACGGCGTCATTCTTGGGGTGAACTGGTTGCGGGCCGCAGCACCGGGTATTTCCAGCCTTGTGATCCTTCTTGCTTTGGGAGCGATCTATTTCGCGTGCCTGTGGGTTGCGGCAAAACGGCCGGACTTGGAAATGGACGACCCAAATTCGCCAGAGGTAAAGCTGCCGAAAATGGCAGAGGTCTTCCCCACTGGCCTGCATTATTTGCTGCCCATCGTGGTGCTGGTCTGGTTCTTGATGGTCGAGCGGCAATCGCCCTCAAAATCGGCTTATTTCGCCGTGTTGATGATGCTGTTCATCATGCTTACCCAGCGCCCCATCAAGGCCATGCTGCGCGGTGAGCGCAACTTCATGGCCCATCTGAGTGCGGGGTTCACCGACCTAATCGAAGGCATGATCGCAGGCGCGCGCAACATGATTGGCATTGCCGTGGCCACGGGCGCGGCGGGTATCATCGTGGCGACCGTCACGCGCACGCCCATCGGCACCGAACTGGCCGGGTTGGTCGAACTTTTGTCTATGGGCAACCTGTTCCTGATGCTGCTGCTCGTGGGCTTCTTCTCGCTCGTTTTGGGGCTTGGGCTGCCGACGACCGCCAATTACATCGTCGTGTCATCCTTGATGGCCACGGTCGTGGTCACGCTTGGCGCGTCAGAGGGGCTGATCGTGCCGTTAATCGCCGCACACCTGTTCGTGTTCTATTTCGGCCTGATGGCCGATGTGACCCCGCCTGTAGGCTTGGCCAGTTTCGCCGCCGCTGCCGTATCGGGGGGCGACCCGATCAAGACCGGCTTTACCGCGTTTTTCTACAGCCTGCGCACGCTCGCGCTGCCTTTCTTGTTCATCTATAACCCCACGCTCATCTTGTATGGCGTGGATCTGGGCACAACGGCGGGCATTTTGCAGGCGGTGTTCATCTTCATCATCGCCACCTTTGCCATGCTCTTGTTCGCCGCCGCCACGCAGGGCTATTTTCTCGCGCGCTCGAAGTTGTGGGAATCGGCGGCGCTGCTTCTGGTAGCCTTCACGCTGTTTGTGCCGAACTTCTGGCTCGACCGCATCCAGCCGCCTTTCCAAGACATGCCCGGCACCCAGTTCGAGGAATTGCTGACCGCTGCGGATGCGGGGGATGAGCTGCGCCTGTATATCGAAGGCCCGGATTTCAACACCGGAGAGCTGCGCTCGACCACCCTGCGCGTGATCGTGGATGACTCAGCACCCGACCAGCGCCTTGCCAGCACAGGGTTGTTTCTGCTGCCCTCTGAGGATGGCCTTGCCATGGACGAGCCGATGTTCGGCACGCCCTATCAAGAAAAGCTGGCGGATTTCGACTTCTACGCCGATCAACAGGTGCAGATCGTGACCGTCTCGCGCGAGGCCGACCGCTTGCCGCAGCAGATTTTCTTTATCCCGGCGCTGCTTCTGCTTGGCTTAGTGATCATGCTGCAAAGGCGGCGCCAAACTCAACCGGCCTTTTAGGCGGCAATTCACCAAGCTTGGCGCGGAACTGACGGTTTCTGTGGCCTTGCCGCGTCCTTTTGGCTATACAGAGCGCAAAAGCGCAATCAAAGCGCGGGTTTGCGGGGGAAAGTTGGATGATCCGGTCGGAACTGATCCAGAAAATCGCGGAAGAAAACCCACACCTGTTTCAACGCGATGTGGAACGCATTGTTGCAACCATTTTCGACGAGATCACCGAAGCCTTGGCGCGCGGTGAACGCGTGGAATTGCGCGGTTTTGGCGCGTTTTCGGTCAAGAAGCGCGATGCGCGCACAGGGCGCAACCCCCGCACGGGCGAAAGCGTAGACGTGGCCGAAAAGGCCGTTCCCTTTTTCAAGACCGGAAAGCTTCTGCGCGACCGGCTCAACGGTATCGAGGAGTAATTTCCATGATGGCTTATCTGCGAATCGGCCTTTCGGCTGTGCTGGCGGTTTTGTTGGCGACGATTGCCTTGGCAAACCGTGAGATCGTGACGGTGCAGCTTTTCCCGGAAACCATCGGCAATCTGATCGGGTTCAATTTTGGCTTTGGCCTGCCGCTGTTCATCTTGCTGGGTTTGGCCATCGGCTTGGGGTTGATGCTGGGCTTTATCTGGGAATGGCTGCGCGAGCACAGCTACCGCGCCGAAGCCGCGCGCCTGCGCCGCCGGGTCGCGGCACTGGAAAGCGACGTGTCGAAACTGGAAAAAGTTGCGCCGAGTGTTGCCCAGAAAGATGACGTTCTGGCAGTTCTGGACGCGAAATAAGCCCGTCATGTCCTTGAGCACACGCGTAAAAATCTGTGGGCTGACCAGCCCGCAGGATTTGGCCGGTGCAGCACAAGCTGGGGCCAGCTATGCGGGCTTTGTCTTCTTTCCGAAATCCCCGCGCCATCTGACATTGGCGGGCGCACGCGCGCTGGCGCTTGCAGCCCCGGTTGGACTGGCCAAGGTCGCGCTTGTCGTTAATCCAGATGATGCCATTCTCGATACGATTTTGGCAGAGGTGCCGGTGGACATGCTTCAGCTTCACGGGGCAGAGACGCCTGCGCGCGTGTTAGACATTCGCGCCCGCTATGGCCTGCCGGTGATGAAAGCGGTCGGTATTTCATCTGCTGCCGACTTGGGCAAATTGGCACAATATGAAAGCGTGGCCGACCAGATCTTGGTCGATGCCAAACCTGCCGAGGGGGCTGATCTGCCCGGCGGCAACGGTCTGGCCTTTGACTGGAGGCTGATCGCGGAGCGTGACTGGAACAGGCCGTGGATGTTGGCGGGCGGGCTAACACCAGACAACGTGGCCGATGCCATTCGCCTGACAGGCGCGCGGCAGGTGGATGTGTCCTCTGGTGTGGAAAGCGCTCCGGGCGTGAAAGATGCAGCGCGGATGGTGTCCTTCGTGGAAGCTGCGCGCGCCTCAGCGCCCGCGTGACCATTCCTTGCCCGCCAAGGGTTTGCCAGCGCGCACCATAAGCGCCACGAGTGCATAGACCGCAAAGCCTGTTGGGTCTGCCTTGGCGAGGGCCAGAATATCGGGGCGCTCTTTGCCCTCATTCTGCATCAATTCGGGGAAGCGCGCTGCGATTTCCGCCGTGCCTTGGTCTTGCCTGCGGCGCACCCGCACCAGACGTGACAAGCCTTCCACCATTGGCCAGATGTAACTGGCTGGAACTTGCACGCGTTCATCAGGGCTGAAATGCAGCCTTACAAACGTGTCATCGGCAATGACATGCGGGAACTTCGCCCAACGTGCCCGTCCAGCAGCATTGACGGCAAATAGTCCATATCCGGGCGCGTGGCTGCGGTTGAACGGCACGCTTTGCCAAAACCGCGCATAGGCGCTTGTCAGGTGGCTTTCGGGGGGCGCGATCTGCGGTGTGCCCGTGGCATAAAGCGGTGTGCCGCAATCCAACACTTTGACCAATTGACCAAGAAGTGGGCGCGAGACGCGAATGTCAGCATCCAAATAAACTCGGTAGCGCCCGATTGCGGCGACATCTCCAGCATTCAACGCCTTGATCTTGGAGCCTTCTTTCAACTCCTGCACTTTCAGGACCCAGCCACGTTCGCGCGCGGGCATTTCGTAGCGGCGGGCCACCTTGACGGTGTCATCAGTGCAGCCATTGGCAACAACGATAAGTTCCAGCGCGTGGCCCGGCACCGGGTCGCTGTCCAGTAGCGCGGTCAGACATTGGCCGATATAACGCGCCTCGTTATTTGCGGGGATGATGATCGAGATGACAATGCTCATCGTGCAACCTCTGCGGGGTCGAAACTGACCATGGCATCCCAGCGCGGGTTCTGATCAGTTAGGTGGCGCAGCGCACCGAA
>CAYNWX010000040.1:0-17106 GCA_964401005.1 uncultured Natronohydrobacter sp. | reverse complement strand
GCTACTCTGGCGAAAAAGAAACCACACGAATTTCTCGTCCTTGCATGCATTTGGACTGCCTTGCGACAGACCCTTGGATCACGTAGCGCGCGCCGACCGTCATTCCTTCGGTCCTGCCAGACAAGCTGACTTGCTCACCTGTATCAGAGCGGAACTGCGGACAAGTTACACCTTGGCCGATGTATAAGCCTGAAATGGTTTCGCGACCGAGTGAGAGGGCATCGTCGTTTCCTGATGTCATGGTCGGCGGAGCTTCCGTGCCAGTTGGCTTTGTGGCGTCTTCAACTACGCATCCTGACAGAACCAAACAAGATAACGCAACCGCTGTCGCAGATATGAACCGCCGAAGCACGTTGCCGTTTAGCAGGCCATATTGCGAAACCATGATGCCGCACTTTTCATGAAGAATGCCTCCCCTAGTTATCTACCAGGTTAAGCTTCCATTCAACTGAAAACTCGCTGATGGTCCCTCGAAGAGACGCGTGTCTGTGGTCTGCCAGCCTGAGCTTAAGCGTGGTCGTGAAAGTGATGGCTTTTTTGATCTTTTTGTCCTGCTCGAATATTCTCCGCATCTTGCGGCACATCCAACCCGCGCCTTGCAGAAAGAAATACACGGGGTTTTTCTCGACAAAGGCACTGGTTTCAAGATGGCCAGCGCGACGGCCCTGTTGTATCCCCAAAGGTAACTTGCCCATGGCTTGGAGCGCGAAAGTATGAGTCCTGTCATCGCCATGGACCATGGGCCGGACGAGCAGCCCGTGCTGTTCACCAATCCGCATTCATGTCTTTTGGCATGGTCGCGCAAGGAAGTTGCCGACACGCTTGATTTGGCAGAGGCTGCGCGCCGGGCTGGAAAGTGGGTTGCTGGCTACATCGCTTACGAGGCCGGATACGCGTTTGAGCCCCGCCTGAGCGATATCGCCCATCACGACCCACGCGCCCCTTTGGTGGCGCTGGGGGTGTTCGACGCACCGGTTTCTGCGCAGGCCTTTCACACACAGGCAGATGCGCAAATGGCCAGCCTGTCGCCGCTTTTGCCGCGCATCTCTCGAGGGGAATATGCCAGTGCCTTCGCTAACTTGATGGACTATATCGCGGCAGGCGATTGTTATCAGGCCAATCTGACTTTTCCCTTGGCGGCACAACTGACCTCTGGCAACGCGATGGGCCTGTATGGAGCGCTGCGTGCGCGCCAACAGGTCGGCTTCGGGGCCTATATGGATATTGGCGCCGGTCCAATCGTGTTGTCGCGCAGCCCGGAACTGTTTTTTACCCTGAAAAATGGCGTGGTTGAAAGCCGCCCCATGAAGGGCACCGCACCACGCGGCGCCACGCCACAGGCGGACCTTGCTTTGCGCGACGCGCTTGCCGCCAGCGAAAAGGTGCAGGCCGAAAACCTGATGATCGTCGACCTGTTGCGCAATGACATCGCGCGGGTGTCGGAAATTGGCTCTGTCAAGGTGCCCGAACTTTTCGCCATCGACAGCTTTGCGACTGTGCACCAGATGAGCAGCCGCATTCGTGGGCGCTTGCGTGCCAAGCTGGGCCTGACAGAGATCATGGCGGCGCTGTTTCCTTGCGGGTCCGTCACCGGTGCGCCCAAGATCCGCGCCATGCAGATCATTGCCGAACTGGAACGCACGCCCCGCTCGGTCTATTGCGGGGCAATCGGTTGGGCCGCGCCGGGTGGCGATCAAGCCTGGTCGGTTGCCATTCGCACGCTGCGCCTGTTCGAAGATGGCCATGTCGAGGGCAATGTTGGCGGCGGGGTTGTGCAGGACAGCACGGAAGCCGGAGAATGGGAGGAAGCCTTGTGGAAAACCCGCTTCGCCACGGGCCTGCGCCGCGTGGCCTGACCCTGATCGAAACCGGCTATTGGGATGGCCGCGCGCTGCGTCACGAAGGATTGCACCGTGCACGTTTACAGGCCGGAGCAGCACTCTTGGGCTGGCGGGTGCCAGAGTTTGCTTTTGCCGGGCCTGACCATCCGGCGCGCCTGCGCCTGACGCTGAATGCCGAAGGGGATATCCGGCAGGACTGCTCTCCGCTGCCGCCTGTGATCGACACGTGGCGCGTTGGATTGGCCGAAATGCGGCTGGCTTCGAGCGATCCCTGGTTGCGGCTGAAATCCAGCCAACGCGCGACCTATGATGCCGCTCGCGCCGTCCTTCCCGCGGGGCTGGACGAGGTGGTTTTACTCAATGAGCGTGACGAAGTGTGTGATGGCACCATCACATCGGTTTTCTTTGACCGGGGCGAGGGCATGCGCACGCCGCCCTTGGCCTGCGGTCTGTTGCCCGGCGTCTTGCGCGCGTCGCTAAACGCCCCCGAAGAGGTGCTATTGGCCCGCGATTTTCCGCATGTTCGGCTATGGTTGGGCAACGCATTGCGTGGCTTGCGCCCTGCGCGCTTCATCCCTTAAGGCGGCTTAGAATTTCCCGAAACATCGCCACGCCCGGTGCAATCAGCGCATCGGGGAAATCATAGGCTGGGTCATGCAGTGCGGCGTGGTCTTCACCCGCGCCCAAAAAGAACAACGCGCATTTGGCATGGGCACTGAATGCGCCGAAATCCTCGGAGGGGCGCATGGGGAAGGTGAACGCACCTTGTGTCAGACCAAGAGAATGCCGCGCAGCTTCGACATGGGCGGCGGCGTCCGGGTCATTCAGTGTGGCGTTGAAATGGTCATGGCGCGTGATGTCGATCTGTAGGCCCTGTGCATTGGCGGCAATCCAGCCCTGCAAATCATGCTCCAGCACAGACAGACCGCTGTCGGACACGGCCCGCAAAGTGACATGCGCCACCGCTTGCCCCGGTGCGATGCCGAATGACGGCGCACCCATCTTCAGATGGCAAAGCGTGGCCATCGCCTCATCGGTTCCCTTAGGCAGCGCGCCCAGATGATGCGTCAGTTGCGCCAAGAATGGCGAAGGCGACTGCCCGGTTTCGGGAAATGCGGCATGCGCTTCGCGCCCCGAAACCGCAATCCGCCAGCCCACCGAAGCGCAACTGGCTGGACCCGGGGCCACCGCCACGCTGCCCAAGGCCATTCCGGGCATATTATGGAGCGCGAAGGCGTATTCGGGGCGCAGCGCAGCAAAGGCGGGGTCGGCGAGGATCGCGCGCGCACCCGCGCCGGTTTCCTCCGCAGGCTGGAACAGCAGCACCAACCGCCCGCGTTTGGGGCGCGCACCTGACAGCCCCATCAGGATCGCCATATGCCCGTCATGGCCGCATAGATGCCCAAAGCCCGCGCGTTCAGACGCATATGGCACGCCCGAAGCCTCTGGTATCGGCAGCGCATCCAACTCGGCTCGGATCATGACGGTGGGGCCGGGCATGCGGCTGTCGTAGCAGGCGGCCACCCCATGCCCGCCAAGGCCGGTCACCAAGTTGTCAGGTTTGGTTGCGCGCAGCGCCTCGACAATGAAACGCGCAGTGTCCGCCTCTGCCCCAGAGGGTTCGGGCTGGCGGTGAAGGGCATGGCGCAGGGCGATCAGGTCTTTGTGCATGCAAAATGGATCGGGCATTGTGGCGTATCTGTCCAGTTCGGCGTCACAGCCAAGGTTCTGGCTGCACCTTGTATCCGATGTAAAGCGGGTGTTTCGGATGACCGTCTTTGCTTAGGCCCAAATGAAACAGCGGCACGCCTGCGCCGCGCAAAAGCGCTTCGACCTGTGCGCCCCTGCCCAAATGCGCGCCATGGGTGCCCCAAGCGCAAATCACGCTGTCGGCCCATGGTAAGCTGTCTAAGATAGCGGCGTTATTGTCTGGCCCGACCGGGTCGGCGGCGGCGCGCATTACGCGCGGGTCGGTCGCGCGAAAGGCAAAGATGTTGCAGACCCGGAACGCGCCGAAGCCCAGCGCCCGCGCGCGGCGCTCGCAGCGCTCGACCGTGGGGTCGTTTTGCACCTCGGTTGCGGTCGAGGGGTTGAGCATGATGAACAACGCGCGGCCTTGGTCGGGTGCCCATTCGCGGGTCAGCAGGTAGCGATAGCACTCGCACGGCGAGTAGACCGCGACAGAAGGTGCATCGCCTTTGAGGTGATGTTTGATAATCATGGAACCCAGATACGCGACCTGCCGCGCATGGTCTATACGATCACGCTTCGGTGATAGCCAAGCATTTGCGAAACTTCGGCTCTGTGCGCGTCGTTCCCCTGACAGGCCCGTCAATTCTGCGGGTCAAGAAAGTTGCGTCAACAGGAGAACGACGATGAAAGCAGTTTCGATTTTGGCCCTCATGCTCACAACAGCAACCCCGGTTGTAGCTCAGAACGCCCCGGCAGGCGCAGCTGCAACGGGGTGTGATACCCAGAGCTTTACCGCTGTGCGCAGCGAGCGCACAGGAGAAATTCTTTATTGGACGAACTCGACCTGTCAGACCAGCAAGTCTGATCGTGCGACGATGATGGGCGGCGGTATTGGCGATGGCATGGCCGGTGGTATGGATGGTGGCATGGCCGGTGGTATGGATGGCGGCATGTCCGGCGGTATGGATGGCGGTATGTCCGGCGGTATGGGCGGAATGTAATCGCCTGACAAAAACCTTAGTCGCGGGCGGCGTGTTCATCGCGGCGCCCGTTTACTCTTTGGCGAAGACGCGGCTGGGGTGCAACTCGCCTGCTTGGTAGCGGCCCACAGCAATAGCTTTGCCATCAAGACTTGCCCAAGCCTCTGTTCCATACTCGACGCCAGAGGCAAGCACCATGCCGGGATTGCCGTTTCGCAACCGCGCTGCGCCTTCGGGCGTGGCAGGCAGTTCGGGCAGATCGGCCAAGCCGACTTCCAAAGGCAAAATGTGGCTGTCCAACTCCGGACTATGCGCCAGCGCATCGATCTGCTCCATGCTCAGCCCGTCTGCGGCATCAAAAGGCCCTGACCATTCGCGCCGTAGCCATGCGACATGACCGAAACAGCCCAAGGCCGCGCCCAGATCGCGCGCGATAGAGCGCACATAGCCGCCTTTGCCGCAGACCATGTCTAGGTCGACATGGTCGGCATCGGGCCGCGCGATGACTTCCAGCTTTTCCACCCATAAGGGCCGCGCTGCCAGATCCATCTCCTCGCCCGCGCGGGCAATGTCATAAGCGCGCTCGCCCTCGACCTTGACGGCGGAAAACTGTGGCGGCACCTGCATGATGTCGCCCCGGAAGGCAGCCAAGGCGGTGTTTATCTCTGCATCGGTGGGGCGCAGGTCGGAGCTGTTGATTACCTCCCCCTCGGCATCATCGGTGGTGGTGGACTGGCCCAAACGCACCCGAAAACGGTAAGATTTCAATGCATCGGTAATGTAGGGCACGGTTTTCGTGGCCTCGCCTAAGGCCACGGCCAGAACGCCTGTCGCGGCCGGATCAAGCGTTCCCGCATGGCCAGCTTTTTGCGCCTGAAGCGCCCAGCGCACCTTATTGACCACTGCGGTGGATGTGACGCCCGCAGGCTTGTCCACCACCAGCCAACCCGAAATGGCGCGACCTTTGCGCTTGCGTCCCATGCTACCCTCTTGCGATCCGCTCAGGCCGGTGCTGCTACTGGCTGGCAGCGGGCAGGTCAACAACCTTGCCGATGATGGGGCCAAGCGGCAGCCCCCAATCCGACCGCCCCAGTTCGGGCGCATGCAACCGCGACACGCGCCCGTCGATATACAAAGCTTGCGGAAGTTCTAGGTGATCGCGGAAGAAACGGGCGAATTCCCACAGGTTTACAGCGCTGTCCGAAATGACGAATACGGCGCGCTGCCCATCGGCAGAGACGCCAACCCCGTTGCGGATAAGCCGAGAATCAGACCCTTCCACGAAACGCGGATGATACGCGCCATCAATAACCAGCATTGGCCCCGATTGCGTGGCATAGCGGCAGGCGGGGCGCGCATTGGCAAAAGCACGGCTTTCGATAATGGTCAGGCGGGTTTGCTCAACGCAGAACACACCGTTCGGCAACAGCCCGAAATTGCCCGGTCCTTCCGACAGGACCAGCCGCGCCTGTTCTGCACTGTCTTCGACCAGCAGGCCAACAGGCGCGCGGTCGGGATGATACATCCCGCCATTCATCGCGAAGGCCAGTTGCTTGTTCTGGGCGGCAAGCGCGGTATCGACTGCCACGAAACTGCCATAGGTCAGACCATCAGAATCCCGCAGAAACAGGCGCAAATCATCACCGGCTTGCACGTTGCAAATGGTAAACCGCTGATCCAAGTAGTCCGTGCGCTCACATTCGGCTTGCGCCGGAAACGCCCAGAAAAGCAGTATCGCGGCCGCGCTAGCGATCCGTGCCATCGGGGTCGGTCCCGCTGACAAGGTCCCGCTGCACGGTTTCATCGCTGAGCAAACGACGCGTTTCATCCATGCGGTCGAAGGTCTCGTCCAGCTTGAAGCGCAGGTCCGGAGCGTATTTCAGCGACATCTCGCGGCTGATAAGGTGACGCAGTTCCGCCTTGTTGCGCCGCAAGGCAGCCAGCGACGTCTCCTGATCACGCCCGCCCAAAGGCATAACATAAGCTGTCGCGATTTTCAGGTCGGGCGAGGCGCGAACTTCGCTGACGGTGATCGGGATACGGTTCAGGTCGGGATCATGCACGTCACCCCGCGCCAGCACATCGGCCAGCGTGCGGCGCAGCAATTCGCCCACGCGCAACTGGCGTTGCGAGGGGCCGGAAGACATAGGGAAACGGCGGTTTGACATAGCTTCGGTTTAGGACAAACACCGCGCCCGCGCAACGAGGCTTTGCCAAGTTGGCGGCATTTGGCTATGTCGCTGGCACAAACGTGAGGGAAAGGGTCAGATCATGCGCAAGATCGCGGTTTTCGGTGTGTCGGGTCGTATGGGGCAAATGCTGGTGCGCGAGATCGACACGCATGCCGATGCGACCCTGAGTGCAGCGGTCGAGCGCGCTGGGCATGGCTGGGTTGGCCAAGACCTTGGCCAGATGATGGGCGGCGCTGTGCGTGATCTCTCCGTGACGGACGACATCGACACAGCACTGGCCGCCAGCGAAGTCATGATTGATTTCACCGCGCCGGCTGCGACCGTCGCTCTGGCGCGCCGTGCGGCCGATGCCGGTGTGGGCCATGTGATCGGCACAACCGGCTTTGACGACGATGACCTTGCCGCCTTGGCCGAAATAGGCACGCGCGGCCACATCGTGCGCGCGGGCAATATGAGTCTTGGCGTGAATTTGCTTGTGACGCTGGCGCGGCGGGTCGCAAGCGCCTTGGGCGACGAATTCGACATAGAGATTGTCGAAGCCCATCATCGTCACAAGGTCGATGCCCCATCCGGGACCGCCCTGATGTTGGGAGAGGCCGTGGCGCAAGGCCGGGGTGTGAACCTGTCCGACATGGCCGACCGGGGCCGCGATGGCATTATCGGCGCGCGGCGCGAAGGGGCAATAGGCTTTCACGCCATTCGTGGCGGCGATTTCATCGGCGAACATGACGTAATCTTTGCCGGGCCGGGCGAGCGGGTGACGCTTCGGCATGTGGCCTCTGACCGCGCGCTGTTCGCGCGCGGGGCATTGCGCGCGGCGATGTGGCTGGAGGGGCGCGCGCCGGGGGAATATTCCATGCTGGATGTGCTGGGCTTGGATCAGCACTGATGCGTTAACTGGCATGTAGCCTTGCGCCGCTAACGGCAAATCCTTACGGATAGCAGATAAAATTTGATATTTAAACGAAACCAATTTGACTTTGCATCCGTATCCCTGTCAGCCACATCACAAGAGGTTGACATGTCACGTTTCGCATTCGCCGCACTTGCGCTGTTTGCAACAGCAACACCAGCGCTGGCAGAGTTTCAACCCGTCCGCGAAGAGCGTAACTTCCGTGCGCTTGTCGAAGGGCGCGAACTGACGCGCTTTGGCGTGCGCCTGCAAGTGCTGCCGCAAGGCGAGATTCGCGGGCGCGGCTTTGGTGTGCAGGTCGGCGGGCGCTGGGAGTGGCGCGACGGTTATTTCTGCCGCACGCTTGAATTCGGCTCGTCAGGGGACCCCTATAATTGCCAACTTGTGCTGCGTAATGGCTCCACACTGCGGTTCGTTTCGGACCAAGGGCAAGGCGATTCCGCTGATCTTCGGCTGCGCAACCCAAGCTAACGGCTTGCCAGCGCGGCTTGGCGCTGGCTAACTGGCGGGGCAGCTTTCAGAAAGGCCCGCCATGACATCGCCGCGTAAACGCATTTGGGGCTGGTGGTCCTTCGACTGGGCAAACCAGCCCTATAATACGCTGCTGCTGACCTTCATCTTTGCACCCTATTTCGCCTCTGCGGTGGCCCCGGACCCGGTCACGGGGCAGGCCATGTGGGGCTGGATGCTGGCCCTGTCCGGGTTGGTGATCGCACTCTCTGCGCCCGTGATGGGCGCTATTGCCGACAGTTCGGGCAACAGGCGGTCATGGCTGCTGCTATGGTCTGCCCTTTACGTTCTTGGCGCTGGAACGTTGTGGCTTGCGGTGCCAGATGCGACAAACGGCACGCTATGGCTGGTGCTGTTGGCGTTTGCCATTGGTCTGGTCGGGTTGGAATTCGGGATCGTTTTCACCAATGCGGTGTTGCCAGATTTGGGCGCGCGTGACGATCTGGGCAAAATATCCGGCACCGGCTGGGCGCTGGGCTACGTGGGCGGGCTGGCATCCTTGGTGGTGATGCTGCTGTTTCTGGCGGAAAACGACCAAGGTGTGACCCTGATTGGCCTAGCCCCCGCCTTCGGGCTGGATGCCGCGGCACGCGAGGGCACGCGCTTTGTCGGGCCGTTCACCGCACTGTGGTATATGGTGTGTGTCATTCCGTTCTTCCTGTGGGTGCCAATCCGATCAACGGGCGCCCGTGCCGTGGGTGCCGTGCAACGCGCTCTGGCCGAGCTGGGCCAAAGCCTGCGCGCCTTGCCCAGCCGCAAAAGCCTGTTTTCCTATCTGGGGGCGTCGCTTTTGTATCGGGACGCACTGAACGGCATTTACGCTTTCGGCGGCATTTACGCGGCGGGCGTGTTGGGGTGGTCCATCGTGCAGATCGGGGTCTTCGGCATTCTGGCCGCTGCCGTCGGCGCGCTGGCGTGCTGGCTTGCGGGCAAGCTGGACAGCCGCTTTGGGCCGAAACCCGTCATCATCGGTTGCGTGGTGCTGCTGCTGCTGGTCTGTGTCATCATCGTGGGCACCGACCGCAGCATGGCGCTGTTCATACCCGTGGCCGAAGGCTCCAGCCTGCCTGACATCACCTTCTACATTTGCGGCGCGCTAATCGGGGCCGGGGGTGGCAGCTTGCAATCGGCATCCCGCACCATGATGGTGCGCCAAGCCGACCCCGCGCGCATGACCGAGGGCTTCGGCCTCTATGCGCTGTCGGGCAAAGCATTGGCCTTCCTTGCGCCGGCCTTGGTCGCACTTGTCACAACCCTGACCGAAAGCCAGCGCATGGGCGTCACCCCGTTGATTGTGCTTTTCCTGGCGGGGTTGGTGCTGCTAATTTTCGTTGACCCAGACGGAGAGCCGGAATTCCGATGCGCCTCATCCTGATCGCCCTTGCGGTGCTATTGGCCGCGCCTGTCCATGCCCAACAGCTTGCCAATCAGTTGTTCGGCGCGCATGCCTTCGGGTCTTTGCAGCCGCCAGAACCCATTGGCAGCTATTCCAACGGCTGTGCGGCTGGGCTTGTGCGCTTGCCGGAAACCGGGCCGACATGGCAGGCCATGCGACTGTCGCGCAACCGCAACTGGGGCCACCCCACCCTTATGGAATATGTCCAAGACCTAAGCCGCGAGGCCACACGCCACGGCTGGGCTGGGCTGTATATTGGTGACATAAGCCAACCGCGCGGCGGGCCGATGACGTCTGGCCATGCCAGCCACCAGATCGGGCTGGATGTGGATATCTGGATGCTGCCGCCCACGCGCCTGAACCTGAGCGTGTCCGAGCGCGAAAGCCTCAGCTCGATCTCGGTGCGCACGGATGACCAGCGCCGCGTGAACGGCAATTGGTCGCAGGCGCATTACAACATCATGCGTGTGGCGGCGTCTGACCCAAGGGTGGATCGCATTTTCGTGGCAGCCGCCGTGAAGCTGGAAATGTGCAAGACCGCTCGCTCTGCCGATACTGCATGGCTTCAGAAGATACGTCCTGCTGCGGGCCACAATTACCATTTCCATGTGCGGTTGAAGTGCCCGCGCGGGGCACGCAATTGCGAAACCCAGACACCCACGGTGGCAGAGCTGTCCAAGGGCGGAAATGGCTGCGACGAAACGCTCGACTGGTGGGTCACGGACTTCCTGAACCCGCCCCCGCGTGACCCGAATGCACCCCCGCCCGAACGCCGCCGCCATCCGCGAGAGTTCACGATGGCCGATTTGCCGCGCGCTTGTCAGGCAGTTTTGGCCTCGCAATAACGTCAGTTCGTCAAGGCTATTGCCAAGAGGTGGCGCGTGGTTAAGCTGACCTTAGCCCGGCGTCATCAAGTCGTTACAGAAGCTTGGCACGTCGTCTTTTATCAGCCGCCACCTTGCGGCCACCAACGGGGATGCAAACATGAAACATACCGATATGAACCGTCGCGGCTTTCTCAGCCTTGCCGGGGCCACGCTGGCCCTTACTGGCGCAGGCAGCTTCACCATGCGCAGCGCGCAAGCGCAGTCGGGTTTTTCCCTGGCAGTGCTGCATATCAATGACATGCACAGCCGTATCAGTGAGATCAGCCGCTTCAACTCGTCTTGCTCGGACGAGGATTCGACGGAAGGCAAGTGCTTCGGCGGTTCTGCCCGTCTGGCAACCGCTATCCGCGACCGCCGCGCTGCACATGAGGGCGCGGGTCGCCCCGTCCTGACGCTTGATGCCGGCGATCAAAGCCAGGGCACGCTTTACTACACCACATATGGCGGCCGCGCCGAGGTGCAGATGATGAATGCCATCGGGTTCGATGCGATGGGCGTGGGCAACCACGAATTCAACCGCGGGCCGGAAAGCTTGGCTTCCATGATCGCAGAGGCGAATTTCCCCGTCGTGTCCGGCAACATCACGATCGCCGATGGCAGCCCGCTGGCCGGGCGCATTCAGCCCCGTGTCGTGATTGAAAAAGATGGCGAGCGGATCGGCATTCTGGGCGTGACCACGCCCGATACGGTCTTCCTGTCCTCGCCCGGCCCGGATGTCAGCTTTCAAGATGAGATCGAGTTCCTGACCGGCGCCGTTGCTGCAATGCAGGCCGAAGGAATCAGCAAAATCCTGCTCCTCAGCCATGTCGGCTATAACCGCGATCAGGAAATCGCCGCCGCTGTCGACGGTATTTCGGCCATTATCGGCGGGCATAGCCATACCCGCATGTCCAACACCGAAGAGGGTGCGGTCGAATACGCCACGCTCGTCGCCAGCCCATCGGGCCGCGCGGTGCCGATCGTGCAGGCTTTCGCCTTCTCGCGCTATCTTGGCGAATTGCAGCTCGACTTTGCCGAAGATGGCGCGGTCGTTGCTGCCTCTGGCGACACCGTGTTGCTGGATGCCAGCTTCGCCCCGGCCGAAGATATTGAAGCTCTGATCGCTCCCTTGGCCGAACCGATCGAACGTCTGGTGCGCGCACCCGTGGCCGAACTGGCCGCACCCATCGACGGGGCACGCGAAAACTGCCGTGCCCGCGAATGCGAGATGGGCAATACGGTGACCGATGCAATGCTCGCCGAAGTGGCGGATCGTGGCATTACCATCGCGCTGGCCAATGGCGGTGGCTTGCGCGCCTCGATCGGAGCAGGCACGGCCACTTTGGGCGATGTGCTGACGGTGCTGCCGTTCCAGAACACGCTTTACACGCTCGAAATTCCCGGCGCGGCGCTGGTTGCGGCGCTGGAACACGGTGTGAACGACATCGAAAACGGCGCGGGCCGCTTCCCGCAGGTCGCAGGTGTGCGCTTCAAGCTGGACCCATCGGTGGCCCCCGGCGCAGGCCGCGTCTCGGATGTCGAGGTCCGTGCGGGCGACGCATGGGAACCGATCGACCCTGCCGCCATGTATGGGCTTGTGACCAACAACTTCATGGCCGGTGGCGGTGATGGCTATTCCATGCTGCGCGAGCAAGGTGTGAATGGCTACGACACCGCCATCGACCTAGCCGAGGTTCTGGCGCGCTACCTGTCGGCGAACGAACCCTTCGCACCCCAGCTGGATGGCCGCATCCTGCAATAACGGGTCGGGGGCGGCACGAACCACCGCCCCTTCATCCTTGCAAAAATATCCTGGGGGAGTCCGGTCCCGGAACGGGGCCGGGCGGGGGCAAAGCCACCTGCAGCGTTCGGCCTAAATATCCACCGCCGTCGTTTGCACCACCCGGCGCAGCGCGAAAGATGATTGCATCTGCGTCACACCCGGCAAGCGGCTCAGATAGCGGCGGTGGATGCGTGCGAAATCCTCTGTGTCGATGGCGATGATCTTCAGCAGGTAATCCGCGCTACCCGCCATCAGGTGGCATTCCAGCACATCGGGCACCCGCGCCACTTCGCGTTCGAACCGGTCCAGCAACTCGTCGCTTTGGCCCGACAATGTGATTTCCACGAAGACGGTTGTCGGGCGCCCAATGCGCTTCAAATCCAGCAGCGCCACGTAATCGGCAATGATCCCGTCGCTTTCCAACCGTTGCACCCGTCGGTGACAGGCTGAGGGCGAAAGGTTGACCTGTTCGGCCAATTCGGCATTGGTCACGCGGCCTTGGCGTTGCAACACACGCAAGATGCGGCGGTCGATTTCGTCCAGCTGCATTGCAGCGCAATCCTTTTGCGGCAGAAGATTATTTGATCGAAGAGTCTTCGTAAAATATCCGATAAAAGCGAATAATCGCAAACATATTTCCTGCGATGCCGCGCATCCTGTGCGCAACGCTGAACGGAGGCTTGCTATGCGTATCGGATGCCCGACCGAGATCAAACCCCAAGAATACCGCGTGGGCCTGACGCCCGCAGCCGCGCAAGAGCTTGTGCGCGCAGGCCATCAGGTCCTTGTCCAGACCGGTGCCGGAACTGGCGCAGGGTTCAAGGACGAGGAATACACGCAAGCCGGGGCCAGTCTGGCAGAAACTGCCGCAGAGGTGTTCGACCGTTCGGATATGGTCGTCAAGGTGAAGGAACCACAGGCGGTCGAACGCAAGATGCTGCGTGAAGGGCAGGTACTGTTCACCTATCTGCATCTTGCGCCAGACCCCGTGCAGACCCAAGACTTGCTTAAGAGCGGCGTGACTGCCATCGCCTACGAAACCGTCACCGACCGAAATGGCGGCCTGCCGCTTCTGGCACCCATGTCCGAAGTGGCGGGCCGCTTGGCCCCGCAAATGGGTGCTTGGACGCTGCAAAAGGCCAATGGCGGGCGTGGTGTGCTGATGGGCGGCGTGCCCGGTGTTGGTCCAGCAAAGGTCGTCGTCATCGGCGGCGGTGTCGTCGGCACCCATGCTGCGCGGATTGCCGCAGGCATGGGCGCAGATGTGACGGTGCTGGACCTGTCCTTGCCGCGCTTGCGGTATCTGGATGATATTTTTCCTCTCCAGTTCCGCACCGGCTATGCCAGTTCCGCGCGCACGGCCGAACTGGTGGCGCAGGCAGATATGGTTATCGGTGCGGTTCTTGTGCCGGGAGCGGCTGCGCCCAAGCTTCTCAGCCGCGCGCAACTTGCCGATATGAAGCCGGGTGCGGTTTTGGTCGATGTGGCGATTGACCAAGGCGGCTGCTTTGAGACCTCGCGCCCCACCACACATGCCGATCCGGTCTATCAGGTCGATGGGATCATGCATTATTGCGTGGCAAACATGCCGGGCGCGGTCGCGCGCACTTCGACGCTTGCCTTGGGCAACGCGACCATGCCCTTCATGTTGGCGCTTGCCAATAAGGGCTGGCGGCAGGCCTGCGCAGATGATCGGCATTTGTTGGCCGGTCTGAACACCCATGCCGGGCATTTGACTTATGCAGCGGTGGGCCAAGCGCTGGGCCTTGATGTCATGGCCCCCGAGGCGGCACTGAAAGTGACCTAATCCTGCGGGGCGAGGCGGTCACCCATCGCCTCGCGCCAATGGCGGCGACAAAGCGCGACATAGCTTTCGTTACCGCCGATCTGCACCTGCGCACCATCGCGCAGGGCGTGGCCATCGGGGCCAAGGCGCACGACCATGGTTGCCTTCTTGCCGCAATGGCAGATCGTGCGGACTTCGCGCATTTCATCGGCCAGCGCCAGCAGCGTGGCAGAGCCGGGGAACAAGTTGCCCCGAAAATCGACCCGCAACCCGTAACACATGACCGGCACGCGCAAATCATCGACCGCGCGAGCTAGTTGCCAGACCTGATCGGGCTTCAGGAATTGCGCTTCATCCACGAACACGCAAGCGACCGGACCTTGGGCTTGCTGCGTTGCGATCTTAGCGAACAGGTCATCCGCGTCATCGAACGTATCGGCCTCTGCCCCGATACCGATGCGCGATGCGATCCGTCCATGTCCTGCCCTCCCATCCAGCCGCGCGGTCAGCAGATAGGGCACCATGCCGCGCTCACGGTAGTTGTGCGCCGCTTGCAGCAGGATCGTAGATTTGCCTGCATTCATGGTCGAGTATTGGAAGTAGAGCTTTGCCATGCACTTGCTTTAGACCGCCCAGCGCAGGTCGAAAAGCCCTTTGCGAAGGGCGTGGGCTGCGGGCATCTTGCCACAAACCGGAGGGATAGATGACAACGACCATCCTTGGCCTGAAAACCTGCGATACTTGCCGCAAGGCGATCAAGGCGCTGCCTGACGCCACATTCCGTGATGTTCGGGCTGACCCGCTGATCGCCGAAGAGCGCGCCGAGCTGATTGCCGCATTTGGTGATGCGCTGATTAACCGAGCCTCTACGACATGGCGAGGGTTGTCAGATGTTGATAGGACCCAAGACGCGGATGCGCTTTTGGCCGCGCATCCAACCCTCATGAAGCGCCCTGCTATTCAACATAACGGCACATGGTATCTGGGCTGGAAGGCAGAGACGCAAAAGGCGCTGGGCGTTTGAACCCCTCGGCAAAACGGGCGCGCCCAGTCCCCTGGCCGCGCCCGCGCTCTGCGTGTTAGAGCAGTCTCAGATCGCTCGCGGATTCGCGACCGTCGCGGCCTGCGCGCAGTTCGTACCCTACCTTTTGGTCATCGGCGAGGCCGGTAAGACCTGCCCGTTCGACCGCAGAGATGTGCACGAAAATATCCTTGCCGCCATCATCGGGGGCGATGAACCCGTAGCCCTTGGTCGTGTTGAACCACTTTACTGTGCCGGTTGGCATACAGCATCTCCTCGTTCTGTCGTGTCCCAAAGCGGAATTGCCTTGGGGGCGTTCAGCCAGGTCTTCCAGTATCGGCTGTCGCAGACGCAAGGGGCCGTGGTAGAAAGTCTGTCTTCACATCAAAATGGTGCCACAGCCGCGCAAAAACGCAAGTTTTTCGTAGATAAACTGGTTTTTCCTAGGGCTGAATGCCGTTTTAGACTGCAATGCTCTGCTTCAGCCCGCTCCGTTTAACATGTTCTGATTCTGGTGCGTTTTGCATGTCTGCGGGGAAAATCCTTGACTTTTTGCACGGCACCGCGCATGTGCACCACAACCGCAAACGTGCCGCGTGAGCACTGACAAGGTTTGCGATGGGGGTATTATGCCCCAAACCAAGCTTCCCGACATCACGCGTGGGGGGCGGCGTCTGAATATGACGCCCCCAACCGTCCCCAATGGAATGGGGCATTTTTGGCCGCAACCGCGTGCCATGAGAGGAACTATCTTGACTGATTTCACCATGTTCGGCCTTCGACCCCTTCTTACCGCTGGGCTGGAAGCTCAGGGGCTGGACAAACCGACCCCCATTCAGGCCCGCGCCATCCCGCTGGTCATGCAGGGCCGTGACATTCTGGGGCTGGCCCAGACCGGCACCGGCAAGACGCTGGCTTTTGGACTGCCCATCCTGCACGAAGTGCTGGGCGCGGGCCGCCCGAACCCAAAAACCACGCAAGCCCTGATCCTTGCGCCCACGCGCGAACTGGTCAACCAAATTGCCGAAACGCTGGATGCATTCGCGCGCAAATCGCCCGTGAAGGTCATGCGCGTTGTGGGCGGCGCGGGCATCAACCCTCAAATCCAGAAGCTTGCCAAAGGCACCGATATTCTGGTTGCCACGCCCGGCCGCCTGCTGGACCTGCTGGACCGTCGCGCGCTGACGCTGGCTGAAACCCGCATGCTGGTGCTGGACGAGGCCGACCAGATGCTTGATCTTGGCTTCATCCACGCGCTGCGCAAGATCGCGGCGCTCCTGCCGCGCGAGCGTCAGACACTGATGTTCTCGGCCACCATGTCGAAGCAGATGAACGAAATCGCCGCTGCCTATCTGGACCGCCCCGAGCGGATAGAGGTGTCTGCCCCCGGCAAGCCCGCCGATAAGGTCACGCAAGCAGTGCATTTCGTGTCGCAGGGTGACAAGGCCAAGCTGCTGGAAAGCTACCTGAAGCAACATCCGCAAGATTTGGCGTTGGTGTTCTCGCGCACCAAACATGGCGCAGAAAAGCTGATGAAGCTGCTCAATAGCTGGGGTCTGTCCGCAGGGTCCATCCATGGCAACAAAAGCCAAGGCCAGCGTGAACGCACCTTGGCGGCGTTCCGCGCGGGCGAGATCAAGGTGCTGGTCGCCACCGATGTGGCCGCGCGTGGCATCGACATTCCTGATATGGGCCATGTCTATAATTACGACCTGCCGGAAGTGCCGGAAAACTATGTCCACCGCATTGGTCGTACCGCGCGGGCCGGGGCGTCTGGCCGGGCGCTGGCCTTCTGTGCCCCTGCCGAGATGGAAGACCTGCGCGCCATCGAAAAGCTGATGAAGATCAGTATGAAGGTCGAGGGTGGCGTGCCGTGGTCTGCCGATCTGGCCGGGCCTGCCCGCGCTGAGCAGCGCAAGCGCGGGCAACCGCAACAGCGCCGCAAACCGCAAGGCGGTGGGGCGCGTGGCGACAAGCCGAATGCGGCTGGTGCGCCGCGTGATGGCAAACCCAAAAGCGCAGGAGGTGGCGGGCAGAAGCGCCGTCGTTTCGGATAATGAAAAAAGGCGCGGGGGAAACCTCGCGCCTTTTTGCCGTCAAGCGTAAAGCCGTGGCTCCGACCCCGG
>CAYNWX010000039.1:0-10409 GCA_964401005.1 uncultured Natronohydrobacter sp. | reverse complement strand
TTCTCGAACACGCCTTGCAGCACCGGGCCGACAGCGGCGAACACGTCCTGCTGCTCGACAAAGCTCATTTCCACGTCAAGCTGGTAGAAATCCGTGGGGGAGCGGTCGGCGCGGGGGTCTTCGTCGCGGAAGCAGGGCGCAATCTGGAAGTAGCGGTCATAACCCGACACCATGATCAACTGCTTGAACTGCTGCGGCGCTTGCGGCAGCGCGTAGAACTTGCCGGGGTGCAGGCGCGACGGCACAAGGAAATCGCGCGCGCCTTCGGGGCTGCTGGCGGTAATGATCGGCGTCTGGAACTCGCGGAAACCCTGATCCCACATCCTGCGGCGCATTTCGGCCACCACGTCCGAGCGCAGCACCATGTTGGATTGCATCGTCTCGCGCCGCAGGTCGAGGAAACGGTAGGACAGCCTTGTCTCTTCCGGGTAATCTGGTTCACCAAAGACCGGCAAGGGCAAGTCATCCGCTGCACCCAAAACAGTCATGTCGCGGGCATAAACCTCGATCTCGCCGGTTTTCAGCTTGGTGTTGACCAAGGACGCATCGCGCGCCTTCACCACCCCGTCGATGCGGATGCAATATTCAGCGCGCAGCTTCTCGATGGCGGCGAAGGCCGGGCTGTCGCTATCGGCCAAAACTTGCGTGATGCCGTAATGGTCGCGCAGGTCGATGAACAGCACGCCCCCATGGTCGCGGATACGGTGCACCCAGCCCGACAGGCGAACACTTTCGCCCACATGGGCGGCGGTCAAATCGGCGCAGGTATGGCTGCGATAGGCGTGCATGGCGAAAACCTTCCTTGCTCTGGCCTGCGCGATACACCTTTTGTGCCGCGCAAAGTCAAGGGTCCTAGGTCCAATGCATGCCCGCTTCGCCCGCCAAAACGGCGGCCGCAATGGCCAAACGGTCCGGTGCAAGCTGCAAGGCGGTCGCGGCCTCCAGCACAGTGTCGTCGCGCATGAGCACGAAATCCAGCGCGGCAGTCGCCAGCCCGGCATCTGGCGCGCCAGCCCGAAGGCCCGCACGCAAATCACCCACATCTGCGCCAGTGGCCGACAGGAACACGCCCAAAAGCTCTTCCTGCGCACACAGCCACAGCAAGACATCGCCAGCAATCTCTTGCGCGTTGGTCTGTTTCATACCGCACCCCGTCTTTGCGCCCATCACGTTAAAGGCTTTTTTAACCATTTAACGGCAAGAATATCGACATTGTTTTAATATCGGGTTTCCCTAGATGGCTGGTCAGATCCTGATCGCGGATGATCTTTCGCTGAACCGCACGGTGCTGCGGGGCAAGCTGACCTCTGCCTGCTACCGCACAATCACGGCAAATGGCGGAAAATCCGCTCTGAAACTGGTGCACGAGCACCGCCCCGATCTTGTCTTGCTGGACTATCACATGCCGGACATGGATGGGCTGGCGGTCTGTCAGGCTATGCGCGCTGATCCGCTGACGAGCGATATTCCCATCATCCTGTTTTCCGCGACCGCCGACCATGACCATCGGCTTGCCGCCTTGGCCGCGGGAGCAGATGATTTCATGGCAAAACCCTTGAACGAAGCCTACCTGCTCGGCCGTATCCGCAGCCTGCTGCGCAAGGTCGCAAGACGCGATGAATGGCGCGACCATCCCAACACCGCTTTGCAGACGGGTTTGGCGGACCAAGCCGCCCCTTTCGTTACCCGGCCAGAACTGGCGCTTATCACCGGGATGGCACGCGCTTCTCAAGATTGGCTGACGGCCATGGCCGCTATCTGGCCCGACGCGCATGTGCAAGAAATCTCGATGCCGGTTGCTCTTGGGCTGGACAACCCGCGCCGCGCGCCGGACCTCTTCATCATCACGCCAGAGGCGTTGGACCATGCGGGCTTGCATATCATTGCCGAATTACGCTCGCGCACCGCAACCCGAAGCGCAGAGATTTGCCTGATCCTGCCGCGCAGGGATTTGGCCCACGGGGCTATGGCGCTGGACCTAGGAGCGGCGGATGTGCTGCCGGTCCCGCTGGACCGCGACGAAACCCGCTTGCGGCTGGAGCGGATCATTCGCCACAAACACTGCGCAGACGCCCAACGCCGCGCGCTAGACAATCAACTGGGGCTTGCCGCCTTCGACCCGCTGACGGGCCTGCACAACCGCAGCCATGGCATGGCGCAACTTGCCAAGCTACTTCAGGAAAAACAGACGAAAATGGCGCTGTTACTGATCGACATTGACCGCTTCAAGGACATTAACGAGCGCCACGGCCACACTGCGGGCGACCATGTTCTTCGCCAAGTAGCTCAGCGGATGCGGCAAGAGTTGCGCCATGACGATATCCTGTGCCGCTACGGTGGCGAAGAATTTTTGCTCGCGATCCCCCATGCTGATACCGCTGCGGCAAAGCTTGTGGCAAAGCGCCTCTGCCTGCGAGTATCCAGCCACCCTTATTCTGTGCAAGGCATCGGAAAACCGCTACATGTCACCGCGTCCGTCGGCATCTCGCTGCACGGCTCGACGGGAACAACAATCGGGCGAAAAACGCTCCAAGAGATGATCGAAGCCGCCGATACCGCCCTGCGCGCTGCGAAACACACCGGGCGCAACCGCGTAGTCACCGCGCAAACCGCAATTGCTTAAGCGGCGCGCGGGGCTAGCTGCAACCCGCCCTCACGTTCCAGAAATGCCACGATCGCATCGACACCCCGACCATGGCGCAATTCGGCCATAACGTAAGGGCGCGACCCGCGCGCCGTGCGCGTGTCGCTTTCCAGAAGTGCGCGGTCTACGCCAACATAGGGCGCAAGGTCCGTCTTGTTCACGACCAGCAGGTCCGAGCGTGTCACACCTGGCCCGCGCTTGCGCGGTATGTCCTGCCCCGCTGCCGTGTCGATCACATAAATCGTGAGATCGGCCAATTCCGGGCTAAAGGTGGCAGCCAGATTGTCACCGCCTGATTCGATCAGTACCAAGTCCAGATCGGGAAAGGCCACCGTCAGATCGGCAATGGCCGACAGGTTGATCGACGCATCCTCTCGGATTGCCGTATGCGGGCAGCCGCCGGTTTCGACTCCGCGAATCCGTTCCGCTGGCAAAACCTGCGCGCGCATCAGCGCTTCGGCATCTTCGCGGGTGTAGATGTCGTTCGTCACCACTGCCATGGAGCAGCGCGCAGCCAAAGCGCGGCAAAGCTGTTCGGTCAGAGTGGTTTTGCCAACACCCACAGGCCCGCCAATGCCCACGCGCAAAGGTCCGTTGCTCATGTCTTGAATATCCTCACGTCTAGGGTTTCATGCGCCATTGCCTGCATCTCTGCCCGGAACGCGCCGCTTGCCAAGTCGTCAAGTGTTGCGGCTGCCGCGCGTTCTGACAAGACCGCAATCCGGGCGTGCTGTGCGGCCAAGACCCTTTGGCCCGCCGCCTGTCCCAAGGGCACAAAGCGCACGGCGGCAGAGGTCAGGTTGCTGGCAAATGCGTGCAGATAGACCGCGATCACCGTTTGCGCGGGCAGGCTCAGCGCCGCCGCCGCGCGGCCCACTGCAACAGGTAAGGCTTCGGCCACTGCATCCGCCTGCCCCATCTGGCCACGCGCGAGTGCGAAGGCCGCGCCTTGTTCCGTCGTCTCGCGCAGCCTTTCGGCGCTGCCCGCCAGCGCGCGGGCGGTTCGGTTCAGCGCAGCAAAATCGGCACGCGCGCGCAAGGCACAGGCCAACAGCACCGCATCATTCCAGCCTGTTCCATGCTCCAGGATCGCCGCCAACCAGTCGCTGAACGCCTCGGGCGACGTCACCTCGCCCAAGCTGACCGCCTGTTCCAGCCCGTGCGAATAGGCGAAGGCCCCGGTTGGAAAGGCCGGGGACAGCCATTGAACAAGCGACAGCAGCGCGGAGGTGTCAGGCGTGGTGATGGTGGTCATGGTCATCATGCGAGTGCCCGTGGCTATGCCCCATTGTGCGCCCCACACCATACGCGCCGCCTTCGGGCGTGAAAGGCCGCCTATCGTGCGTCACATCGGCCCCAAGCTTGGCCAGCATCGCTTCCAGCACATGATCTTGGCGGATCACCAGACAATCCGGGCCAACCTGGCACGGGGTGTGCCGGTTGCCGATATGCCATGCCAATCGCGCCAGATCGCCGCGCACCACCAGCACGGGTTCCGCAGCCGCCTGCACCGCAATCTCGCGCCCGTCTTCCAGAACGAAAGCCTCGCAGCCGGTCAGGTTCGCCACCTCTGGCAGGTCGACCAAGAACCCCCGACCAGACGCCGCGACCAGACGCTTGCGCCGCAAGAACCGCCCCTCGTAATCCAGCGCGACACTATCGCAGGCATCGTGCACATGGGAATGGATGCGCACCGCTTTCGGGTAATCTTCCATCTCGCCCCCTCAGAACAGGAAATACCGCTGCGCCAGCGGCAATTCGCGGGCGGGCTCGCAGGTCAGCAACTCGCCATCGGCGCGCACTTCGTAGGTTTCGGGATGCACCTCTATCTGGGGTGTCGCCGCATTCAGCACCATGTCGGATTTCCCGATATTGCGCGTGCCGCTAACCGCCAGAAGCTGCTTTTCCAGCCCCAGTTTGCACTTGACCCCATCAGCCAGCGCAGCACCCGACACGAATGTCACGGCGCTGTTCAACCGCGACCGCCCATAGGCCCCCCACATGTTGCGCGTATAGAAAGGTTGTGCGGGGATGGACCCATTTGGATCGCCCATCTGCGCCGAAACAATCACGCCGCCCATCAGCACCATTTCCGGCTTTGCGCCAAAGAAGGCGAAGTTCCACAGGCACAGATCGGCGCGTTTGCCCACCGTGATGGACCCGATATGCTCGGAAATCCCATGCGCGATGGCTGGGTTGATGGTATATTTCGCCACGTAGCGACGCACGCGCATATTGTCGTTGTCGCCGGTTTCTTCAGGCAAGCGCCCGCGCTGCTTGCGCATTTTGTCTGCGGTTTGCCATGTGCGGATGATCACCTCGCCCACACGCCCCATCGCCTGAGAGTCAGAACTGATAATCGACATTGCGCCCATGTCATGCAGGATGTCCTCGGCGGCAATCGTCTCGCGCCGAATGCGGCTTTCGGCAAAGGCCACGTCTTCGGGCACCTTGTTGTCCAGATGGTGACACACCATCAGCATATCGAGGTGCTCCTCGATCGTGTTGCCGGTATACGGCCGCGTTGGGTTGGTCGAGGACGGTATGACGTTTTGCGAGCTGACCACTTTCAGAATATCCGGTGCATGGCCGCCCCCTGCCCCTTCGGTGTGAAACGCATGGATCGTGCGGCCATTGATCGCGGCCAAAGTATTTTCCACGAAGCCAGATTCATTCAGCGTGTCGGTGTGAATCATGACCTGCACATCCATCGCATCGGCCACGCTCAGGCAGCAATCGATGGCGGCGGGCGTCGTGCCCCAATCCTCGTGCAGTTTCAGCGCGGCCGCGCCCGCCGTGACCTGCTCTTCCAACGCGGCAGGCAACGCGGCATTGCCCTTGCCCGCGAGTGCGAGGTTCATCGGAAAGGCCTCGAACGCTTGCAGCATCCGGCCAATATGCCACGGCCCTGGCGTGCAGGTTGTTGCCAGCGTGCCATGCGCGGGACCGGTGCCGCCGCCCAACATGGTGGTGATGCCAGAGGCCAAGGCGTCCTCTATCTGCTGCGGGCAGATGAAATGGATATGCGCATCCATGCCACCAGCGGTCAGGATCTTGCCTTCGCCCGCGATCACCTCGGTGCCCGGCCCGATCACAATGGTCACACCCGGCTGCGTGTCGGGGTTGCCCGCCTTGCCAATACCCGCAATAAGCCCGTCGCGCAGGCCCACATCCGCCTTGTAGATACCGGAATGATCCACGATCAGCGCATTGGTGATAACGGTGTCCACCGCCCCCTCGGCGCGGCTGCGCTGGCTTTGCCCCATCCCGTCGCGGATAACCTTGCCGCCCCCGAATTTCACTTCCTCGCCATAGATGGTCAGGTCGCGCTCGACTTCGATGATAAGGTCGGTATCGGCAAGCCGAACCTTATCGCCCGTGGTGGGGCCGAACATGTCGGCATATGTGGCGCGGTCTATACTGGCTGGCATTACAGGGCCCCCATGATTTTCTGGTTAAAGCCGTAAACCACACGATCCCCGCGCAAGGGCACAAGCTGAACCTCGCGCGTCTGCCCCGGCTCAAACCGAACGGCGGTTCCGGCAGCAATGTCCAAGCGGTAACCGGTTGCTGCGTCACGGTCGAACAGCAAACCGGGGTTGGTTTCGGCAAAGTGGTAATGGCTGCCGACCTGAATGGGGCGGTCGCCGGTATTGGCCACGGTCAAGGTGATCGTCTCTTGCCCCTCGTTCAGGGTGATGGTGCCGGGCGCGGGAAAGACCTCTCCGGGGATCATGATCAGCCCCCCACAACCAGCGCGGCCCCGCTCAGCGCGATCAGACCACCGGCCACGCGCGCAGCGATCAGACCCATGGGTCGGGCCAAAAGCACGCCAGCCGCCACACCGGCTGCGTGGAGCAGCGCCGTGGCAGTAGCGAACCCGGCCAGATAGGTCAGCGCCGTTGCGCCCGCCATTTCGGACCCATGCGCATGGCCATGGAACAGCGCCAAAACCCCGACGATGGCCGCCGCAACATGCACTGCCACCGGGCGCGCCAGCGCGGTCAACCCGCCCAGCGCCAGAACAGAGGCCAAGATCATCGGCTCTACCAGCGGCATGGGCAGCCCCGCCAGCGAGAGACCAAAGCCCACGACCATTGCGCCCACAAAGGCGGCGGGCAGCGCCCAAAGCGCGCGGCCGCCCAGCACCACGGCCCATAGACCCACGGCCACCATGGCAAGGATATGGTCCAGCCCAAAAATGGGATGCGTAAAGCCCGCCGCAAAAGATCCATGCGCGGCGGGGTCCAGATGGGCAAAGGCCGGGCTGGCAATGGCCAAGGGTGCTGCAAGGGCAAGCAGGCGGAAAATGGGGGTCATGACGGCTCTCCTTCAACGAATGGGGTGGTGGACGGTCACAAGCTTGGTGCCGTCGGGGAATGTGGCTTCGACCTGAATGGAATGGATCATCTCGGGTATCCCCTCCATGCAGTCCTCGCGTTTGATGACATGCGCGCCTGCTTCCATCAGGTCGGCCACGGACCGGCCATCTCGCGCGCCTTCAACCACGAAATCGGAAATCAGCGCCACCGCTTCGGGGTGGTTCAGCTTCACGCCGCGCGCATGGCGGTTGCGCGCGACCATCGCGGCCATGGAAATCAGCAGTTTGTCTTTTTCACGGGGGCTTAGGTTCATCTTTTCCTCGACAGGTTACATCTGCCACACGCGCGGCGGCGGGGCGCCACACCGCAAAACGTGAAGCAGCTTCAAGATTTGGCGGCGCAGCGGCCAGCCATCCGCGGCCAGAAAGCGGATCACCAACTTGCCATCATAGGCGCTTGCAGCGGCTTGCGTGGCATCTGACAGCGCGTCGCGCACAGGGCCAAGCGCATCTGCGGCGCCTTGGGCGCAAAGAACCAGCGTCGCAAAAGCGCGCGCGCCGCCCAACAGCGCGGTCTGGCCGGGATGGGCCACGGTCGCCGTGTCCAGCATCATGGGTTCCAGAAACACCGGCACGCCACCGCGCGTGATGTGGCGGCGGTCCCGCAAATGCAGCGCGCGGACATCCTCGCCCATCGCGGCCCGTCCCAGAACCACGCTTTCCAGCAGCAGGCAGCCCGCATCAGGCGCAAGCGAGATATGTGTGTCGCGGTCCAAATCGCTGTGGTCGAACAGGATGGTTTCCTGCGGCAGCCAATCCAGCCAGCAGCTAGCGCCCACGTCATGCGAAACGCGCACTTGTGCGGGGCCATCATTGGCGCGATAGGCGCGTTCGGCGGTTTGGGTGGTCGCTGTTACGCGGGCGCCATCCGTCAGCGTTACCGCGTAATCCAGCCGGTCGCCGCTGGTCAGACCACCAGAAGTGTTCAGAAACACCACCTCTGGCGCGCCGGATATGCGCGGCAATTGCGCCTTGGCAGACCCAATCTGGCGCAACTGGCCAAGACGCGCGCCTGCAAAGCTGACATGGGCCTCGCCCATGCTGCGTTGCATCTTCACCTGATGGCCGGAATCAAGCATCGCGCCCCCTTACGCGAGCCATTGATAAAGCCTGCACCGCCCAGCGCAGGTTACACCCCGGCGCACACCAAAAAGCGCCGCCCGTTTGCTTAAAAAGCGGGCGGCGCTGCTAGTATTTGCTTAAAATATAGGCAATCTAAAAACTTAGCCGGGGGTAGAGGAAACACCCACCTGCGCAGGCCTCAAAAGCTGCTCATGCAGCATGAACCCTTCGGCCATAACCTGAATGATCTGGCCCGCCTTGAAATCGGGCACGGGGGCTTCGAACATGGCTTGGTGCAGATGCGGGTCGAACCGGTCACCTACTTCGGGGCAAATCCGCTCAACACCATGTTTTTGCAAGATCGCGGTCAATTCGCGCAGGGTCAATTCGATCCCCTCTACCAGACCGGCGGCGGCGGCACGGGTTTCATCCGTGGCGGCATTCAGCGCCCGCGCAAGGTTGTCATAGACCGGCAGCATATCACGGCAAATCTTTGCGCCACCATAAAGCTGAGCGTCGCGGCGGTCCTTTTCCGCACGTTTGCGGCTATTTTCAGCCTCTGCCAAAGCGCGGATCATGCGGTCGCGCATATCGTCGCGCTCGGCCTCTGCCTTGGCAAGGCGCTCTTCCAACTCGGCAATCGGGTCTGCCGCCTCCACGGCGTCGGTGGCTTCGGTGTCGTCAATCTGCGTCTGTTCTGGCTCTGCCATGGTCGTCCTCAATCTGCGCGGCGGGTATCGGTCAGCAAACGCCCCACCAGTTGCGCGGTGTAATCCACAATCGGCACGATTCGTCCATAGTTCAGCCGCTTCGGGCCAATCACGCCAACCGCACCGATAATCTTTCGCTCTGCGTTCATATAAGGGGAAACCACCAAAGTTGAACCCGTAAGCGAAAAAAGCCGGTTCTCTGCGCCAATGAAAATGCGCACGCCGTCACCTTGCTCGGTCAGTTCCAGAAACTCCGTAATGTCGCGCTTGCGTTCCAGATCGTCGAACAAGCTGCGGATGCGCTCGAAATCCTCGGCGCTGGCATCATCCAGCAAATTCGCGCGCCCACGGACGATCAATCGTTCTTGCGGTTCGCCTTCGTTTTCCCAAACCGCCAAGCCTTGCTCGACCAGCGATTGCGCCAGCGTGTCAATCTCGCGCCGGTTGCGCGCCAATTCACTGCGGAACCGCGCTAGAAGCTGCCCCACACTGGCCCCGTCTGCCATGGAATTCAGGTAATTCGCCGCCTCGCGCATAGCAGAAGGAGTCATACCCATGGGCGGCGTGAAAATCCGGTTCTCGACATGGCCATCGGTGAACACCAACACCACCAGCGCGCGCTCCGGCGACAAGCTGACGAAATCAATATGCTTTACCGCCGCTTCATGTTTGGGCGACAGCACCAAGGACGCGCCTTGTGTCACACCGCTCAGCGCGCCGCCGATCTGCTCCAGCATCGTGCCCAGATCACGCTCGTTACTGCCCATGGTCTGATCCAGCTTGGCGCGGTCGCCATCATCCAGCGGCGACACTTCCAGTAGCGAATCGACGAACAACCGCAGACCCAGATTGGTCGGCACCCGCCCGGCAGAGACATTCGGACTATCCAATAATCCAAGATATTCAAGGTCTTGCATCACGTTTCGAACGGTCGCTGCGGACACTTTTTCGCTTAACCCACGCGTCAGCGTGCGCGAGCCGACCGGCCCGCCTGTATCCAGATACGACTCGACCACCCGCCGAAACACCTCGCGCGAGCGGTCATTCATCTCTGCCAACAATTTCGCGGTGTCGCGTGGTTCGGACATACCCTGAAACCTCTGCCTTGGGCCGCCTGACAGCACTGCAAAAACACCGCTTTTTCAAGCCCAAAGAGCTTGCATTGCGGCGCGCGCGCCCTGTATCGGGATGCAAGCCCCTAGAAAGGACATTCCATGCGCCCCTCTGGCCGAGACTTAGACACACTCCGCGAGATTTCAATCGAAACCAATGTGACCATGCATGCCGAAGGGTCGTGCCTGATCTCCATGGGCAACACCAAGGTTTTGTGCACCGCCTCGCTGGAAGACCGCACACCGCCCTTCCTGCGCAACACCGGATTGGGCTGGGTCACGGCGGAATACGGCATGCTGCCCCGCTCCACCGGCACCCGTATGCGGCGCGAGGCAGCTTCGGGCAAGCAACAGGGTCGCACCGTCGAAATTCAACGCCTTATCGGGCGGTCTTTGCGCGCCTGCGTGGACCGCTCCGCTTTAGGCGAACGCCAGATCACCATTGACTGCGACGTTATCCAAGCCGATGGCGGCACCCGTTGCGCAGCCATCACCGGCGG
>CAYNWX010000038.1:0-14320 GCA_964401005.1 uncultured Natronohydrobacter sp. | reverse complement strand
GGCGCCCTTTCGTATTTGAAGCGATACCGCCTTACAGCTTTTCAGTCAGTTCCGGCACCAGCGTGAACAGGTCACCCACCAGCCCGTAATCGGCGACTTGGAAGATCGGCGCTTCCTCGTCCTTGTTAATGGCGACGATGACTTTGCTGTCCTTCATCCCCGCCAAGTGCTGAATCGCACCGGAAATACCAACCGCGATATACAGGTCGGGTGCCACAACCTTGCCGGTCTGGCCCACTTGCCAGTCATTCGGCGCATAGCCCGAATCGACCGCCGCGCGAGATGCGCCAACGGCCGCACCCAGCTTGTCGGCCAGCCCTTCGATGATCTTGAACTGCTCTTCCGAGCCGACACCACGCCCGCCCGACACAACGACCTTGGCGCTGGTCAGTTCGGGGCGGTCAGAGGCCGCGACCTTGTCTTCGACCCATTCAGAAAGGCCGGGGTTTTCGGCAGCACCAATCGTTTCCACCGCGGCGGACCCGCCCTGCCCTGCCGCCTCGAATGTCGAGGTGCGGATGGTCATCACCTTGGTCGCATCCGCCGATTTCACGGTCTGAATGGCGTTGCCCGCGTAGATCGGGCGTTCAAACGTGTCCGCATCTACAATGCCTGTTACATCCGACAGAACCATCACATCCAGAAGTGCTGCCACGCGCGGCAGGATGTTTTTGGCATCGGTGGTCGAGGGCGCAACGATGTGGCTGTAGCCCCCTGCCAGCGACACGATCAGCGCTGCGGTCGGTTCGGCCAGACGGTGGCCAAGGCTTGCATCCTCGGCGCAGAGCACCTTGGACACGCCGTCAATGGTTGCCGCTTGGGCCGCCGCGTCAGCCGCTTTCGCGCCCGCGCAAAGCACAGTCACATCACCCAGTTTCTTGGCGGCTGTGGCGGCCTTGGACGTGGCGTCCATGTTCAGCGCGCCATCGGTGATTTCGGCAAGAAGTAGAACAGCCATCAGATAACCCCCGCTTCGTCCTTGAGTTTCGCCATCAGTTCATCGACAGAGCCGACCTTCACACCGGCCGCGCGTGCCGCAGGCTCAGACGTCTTGACCACGCTCAGGCGCGGGCTTACATCGACGCCGTAATCGGCGGCAGTCTTTTCATCGAGCGGCTTTTTCTTGGCCTTCATGATGTTGGGCAGCGACGCATAGCGCGGCTCGTTCAGGCGCAGATCGACGCTGATGATCGCGGGCAGCTTGACCTTGATGGTCTGCAAACCGCCATCCACCTCGCGGGTGACGGTGGCGATGTCACCCGAAACTTCGACCTGCGAGGCGAAGGTTGCCTGCGCCCAACCGGTCAGGGCGCCCAGCATTTGGCCGGTTGCGTTCATATCGTTGTCAATCGCTTGCTTGCCGCACAGAACCATGCCCGGCTGTTCTTCGTCAATCACCGCTTTGAGCAGTTTGGCAACGGCCAGTGGTTCGATGTCAGTATGCACATCATCAGCTGCAACAATCAGGATCGCGCGGTCCGCGCCCATGGCCAAAGCCGTGCGCAGCGTTTCCTGCGCTTGCTTCACGCCGATCGACACCGCGACCACTTCGGTCACAACGCCTTTTTCCTTAAGGCGAATCGCTTCTTCGACGGCAATCTCATCGAACGGATTCATCGACATTTTCACATTGGCCAGATCGACACCGCTCCCATCCGCTTTCACGCGGACTTTCACGTTATAGTCAATCACGCGCTTGACAGGCACAAGAACCTTCATAGGCGTATCTCTCCCTCACATAATCAGATGTGTTTTAGCGGCATGCAGGACGTAGACATAGTGTAAAATCGACGCATCCCCAGCCAGTGACGCCGCGTCGCGCGATCAGGCCCAGTCGGGGGCGCGTTTTTCAAGGAAGGCAGTGATCCCCTCGTCGGTGTCGCGCAGCAGCATATTGTCGGCCATCACTCGGCCCGTATGGGCGTAGGCTTCGGCAAGGTCCATCTGCGCTTGGTCGTAGAATGCGCGCTTGCCGATCTTAACTGCCGCCGACAGTTTCGCCGCGATGGTTTGTGCCAGTTGGCGTGTCTCTGTTTCCAGCGCGTCAAGTGGCACAGCGCGGTTGATCAGGCCCAATTCGACCGCGCGGGCGGCATCAACGAACTGACCCCTGGTCAGCAATTCGAACGCCGCCTTGCGCCCGATATTGCGGGTCAGCGCCACCATAGGAGTGGAGCAGAACAGCCCGATATTGACGCCGTTGACACCAAAGCGTGTGCCTTCGGCGGCCACGGCCAGATCGCAGGTGGCCACCAATTGGCAGCCTGCGGCGGTGGCAATGCCATGCACTTCGGCAATCACCGGCTGAGGCAGGCTTGGGATAAGCTGCATAAGCGCCCCGCACCGCGCGAAAAGGTCGTTGAAATAAGCGGACCCGCCATCGGGAGCGTCGCGCCCCGCCTGCATCTCTTTCAGATCATGGCCTGCGCAGAACGCTTTGCCCGCGCCCGCCAGAATGATGACACGCACATCGGGGTCATCCCCCAAGGCCGTCAACTTGTCGGTAAGGGCAGCGAGCATGGCATCCGACAGGGCATTCAGTTTGGCGGGGCGATTCATCACAAGCCGGGCCACGCCCTCCGTCACGTCACATGTCAGGATTTCGTCTTCCATTCTGGCCCCCTTTGGCGTGTAACTGCCCCTGCCTAGCATGTGCGGGACAACCCGCAAAGGAGCGACGATGAAAATGGACCGCGACGCGCTGAATGCGTTTCTGGCGCAGGATTTTCCCGAAGTGGCGCATATGTTTCGGGTAGACGCAGCCCAGCCCAATGCCCTGACCATGCGCCTGTTGCCCAGCCCTGCGCATTTGCGCCCCGGCGGCACGGTGTCGGGACCGACGCTGTTCGCGCTGGCGGATGTGGCGGTTTACCTGACCATCCTGAGCATGATCGGCCCCAAGGCGCTGACCGTGACCACCAATGCGGGCATGGATTTCATGCGCAAACCGCCTGCGGGGGTCGATCTGCTGTGCGAGACGCGGCTTTTGAAACTGGGGCGCGTGCTGGCAGTGGGGGATGCGCTGATCTTTGCCGAAGGTGACACCCGCCCCGTGGCGCGGGCGTCGATGACCTATTCCATTCCACCGGAGGGGTGACAGGACACTTCTGGACTCGTGGCTTGTCAAAACAATCTGGAGGGAGTGAGATACGATCCTCGTCGCAGCGATTGGACAAATGCCGTCAGAGCACAAAACCACCGACCATGTAGAACCATCCAATGCCGGAGCCGCAATGGACCTGACCTACCGCAAGGCCACAGAGGCCGATCTTCCAGCGATCGTGGAACTGCTGACTGATGACGTTTTGGGCGCGGTACGGGAGATCGGGCTATCGGACTTGTCCATCTACCGCCGCGCATTTCAAGAGATCGCGACAGACCCCAACCAGCTTCTATGCGTAGTCGAGAGCGATAATCAGACCATCGGCACGCTGCAACTGACATTCATCGCAGGGATGTCGAGACGCGGAGCGAAGCGCGGTTTGATCGAAGCCGTTCGTGTCGAGCGAGCCCATCGCGGAAAGGGGGTCGGGCGCGAGATGATCGCCTGGGCAATTCAGACTTGCAAAGAGCACGGTTGCGTTTTGGTTCAGTTGACGACGGATAAATCGCGCGATGCCGCGCACCGCTTCTACAGCAGCCTTGGGTTCGAAGCGTCGCATGTGGGGTTCAAGCTGTGGATTGGCACGGATGGCTAGAGGATTCACACGCGCCGCTCTGGCACAATGCCGCCAATCGCAAGGGTGAGAGCTAGCGATTGACAGAGTGCAGGCAAACCAAGCAGCGGGAATCACACCGTTTCTGCCAGCAGCGCGTTCAGATCAAAACGGGCATTGCCCATCATCAAGCCGCCATCGGGCTGCCGAGGCCATTCGTCATGCGGTTTGTCCCAATATATCTCTATCCCGTTGCCATCCATGTCGTCGAAATAGAGTGCCAATTATACACCGTGATCGGCATAGCCCTGCAACGGCACCCCGGCGTCCAGCACGCGTTTTGCAGCCACGGCCAGCGCCTGCCGCGTTGGGTAAAGAAGGGCGACATGGTAAAGCCCGGTATAGTGCGGCGCCGGCGGGGTGCCGCCTTTGCTGTGCCATGTGTTCAGGCCAATGTGGTGGTGGTATCCACCCCAAGACAGGAACGCGGCCTGATCCCCATGGCGTTGGACCAGATCCATCCCCATCACATCGCGCCAAAAGGCAATGGCACGATCCAGATCGGCAACTTTCAAATGCGTGTGCCCGATGCAGGGCTTGGTCATTGTATCCATAGTATCCTCGGGTTTCTGGTGCATCACATATCGTTGAGCGCTGGGTCCATAGCAATCTGAGGTGCGCGCGCATGCGATATGCGTGGCGGTCAATCTGAAGATCACCAACGACAGATAAAGCAAAGCCTTTCCCCGCCGACCCAGCACCCTAATATCCGCTACAAGATGACCAATCACTTTTCTTTGCCTCCGCCCATGGAAAGCTGGTTTACGGCTCAAGGCTGGCACCCGCACCGTCACCAGTTGGACATGTTGCGCGCGCCCGGCCATGTGCTGCTGATCGCCCCTACAGGGGGCGGCAAAACGTTGGCCGGGTTCTTGCCCACGCTGGCCGATGCCTGCACAGGAGCCATGGGGCCGGGCATGCACACGCTCTATGTCTCGCCCCTCAAGGCGCTGACGCATGACATTGCGCGCAATCTTGCGCGCCCAGTTGCCGATCTGGGGCTGGATTTGCGCATTGAGGACCGCACCGGCGACACCGCCGCCGCCCGCCGCGCCCGGCAGCGCGTGGACCCACCGCATGTGCTGCTGACCACGCCCGAAAGCTTGGCACTGATGCTGTCCTACCCGGAAGCGCCGCGCATCTTCGCGGGCCTCAGGAGCGTGGTCATCGACGAAATCCACGCGCTTGCCGATAGCAAACGCGGCGACCAACTGGCGCTTGGACTGTCGCGGCTGATGAGTCTTGCGCCGGGGCTGCGCGTGGCGGGGTTGTCGGCCACGGTCGAAAACCCCGCGGCCCTTGCACAATTCATGGGCGGGGCTGACATTGTGCTGGCCGATCCCGGCCCGCCGCCCGACATTGCCATGCTGACCACAACCGCCACCCCTCCATGGTCCGGCGCAGGCGGAGCTTATGCCGCGCGCGACGTGCTGGCGGCCATCCGCGATGCCCGCCTGACGCTGGTTTTCATCAACACCCGCGCACAGGCAGAGCTGTTCTTTCAGGCGCTCTGGGCAGTGAATGATGAGAACCTACCCATCGGCCTGCACCATGGCAGCCTGTCACGCGACGCGCGCCACAAGGTCGAAGCGGCCATGGCACAAGGCGCGTTGCGTGCCGTGGTGGCGACCGGGTCGCTCGATCTGGGGCTGGATTGGGGCGATGTCGATCTGGTCATCCAAATCGGCGCGCCCAAGAACATCAAGCGGCTGGTGCAGCGCATTGGCCGCGCCAACCACCGCTTCGACGCCCCGTCGCGCGCCCGCATCGTGCCCGCGAACCGGTTCGAGGTGCTGGAATGCATCGCCGCCCTGCAAGCTGTGCAGGCGGGGGAACTCGACGGCGACGGCCTGCCCCCGGTTGGCGGGCTGGATGTGCTGTGCCAACACATCCTGACCCTGGCCTGCGCCGGGCCGTTCGAGGCCGATGCCCTGTTTCAGGAAGTTCGCCGCGCTGGCCCCTATGCGGGCCTGACCCGCGCGCAATTCGACGATTGTCTGGATTTCAGCGCCACCGGCGGCTACGCGCTGCGCGCCTATGACCGCTGGCAACGGCTGATGGAACGCAACGGTCACTGGCAGTTGCGTGACCCGCGTGCCGCGCGTGACATCCGCATGAATATCGGCACCATCGTCGCGCCTGAACTTCTGTCGGTGCGCCGTGGCCCGCGCGGCGGCGCGCCCTTGGGAGAGATCGAGGAAAGCTTCGCCGCAAGCCTGTCGCCCGGCGACACCTTCCTGATCGGCGGTCAGACTGTACGCTATGACCGCCTGCGCGACATGGTGGTCGAAGTCACGCCCCAACCCACCCGAGAACCCAAAATCGCCGTGTTCAACGGTCTGAAAATGGCCACCTCGACCGAGCTCTCGGCCCGTGTGCTGGACCTGATCGGAGACCGCGCCGCATGGGCCGCCCTCCCCGATCACACCGCCGAATGGCTGGCGCTTCAGGCAGAGGTGGCAACGCTTCCAACACCCGGCACTATGACCTGCGAGTCGTTCCTGCGCGGCGGGCGGTGGTATTTCGCGCTCTATTCCTTCGCGGGGCGCAACGCCAACCAGACACTTGGTTTGCTGCTGACGCACCGCATGGAACAAGCAAACCACGCGCCCTTGGGTTTTGTGGCAACAGATTATGCGCTGCTCATTTGGTCACTCGACCCGGTGCGCGACCCGGCCCCGCTTCTGGACCCGGCGGGCCTGCGCGTCGGGATGGAGACATGGCTGGCCGAAAACGCCGTGATGAAACGCACCTTCCGTGCGGTAGCCACCATTTCGGGGCTGTTGCAACGCAACCTTCCGGGGCAGCGCAAATCCGGAAAACAAGCCACTTTTTCCAGCGATATCCTCTATGACACGCTGCGCCAATTCGACCCTGACCATTTGCTGCTCCGCATCACCAAACAGGAATCCCTGCGCGGGCTGGCCGATTTCGGCCGGATCGAGGAAATGCTGCGCGCGCGGCCCCATATCGTGCACTCGCTGCCATCCCATGTCACGCCCTTCGCAGCACCCCTGATGCTGGAAGCGGGCCGCATACCGATCCGTGGCGCGGGCACCGAACGGCTACTAGACATCGAGGCAGCGCGCATGATGGCCGAAGCGGGCTTGCAGCTGGACGATACTCTCGCCAAAACCGGGGCATGACCCGCTTCACGTTTCACGGCCAAAGCTTCACCGCGCTGCCCACGGGCGCGCTGCACTGGCCTGAGCAAAACGCGCTTCTGGTAGCCGATCTGCATCTGGGCAAATCCGAGCGCATGGCAAGGCGCGGTGGCGCGCTGCTGCCCCCTTACGAGACTCAGGCAACGCTCACACGCCTTGCAAACGACCTGCACATCACGAGCGCGAAACGCCTGATTGCGCTGGGTGACACGTTCGACGACGACGAGGCCGCAACCGCACTCCCCCCAGACGCAAGCACCACACTGGAGCAGATCGCGGCGCGGCACGAAACCGTCTGGATAACGGGGAACCACGATCCCAAGGCGCAGGGCCTTCCGGAGCTGACCTTGGGCGCCCTGACCCTGCGCCATATCGCGGGACTTGGCCCCGACATATCGGGCCATTACCACCCCAAGATCACGCTGGCGGGCCGCCGCCTGCCCGCTTTCCTTGTCGGGGCAGATCACCTGATCCTGCCCGCTTACGGGGCCTATACCGGTGGGCTAGATGCGACAGATCCTGCGTTGACCGCCCTGGTTCCCACCGGACACGCCATCACCACCGGCATGCGCACCCGAATGGTTCCCCTCGCTTCATCTTGCCCCAAATACTCCAGGGGGCACGGGCGGCACGCGCGTGGGGGGCAGCGCCCCCATGAAGCATAGACTTGGGGCGCAGCCCCTCATTTTGGCAGAAACACCCTCAGGCTCTCCAACGTATCCGCTTCCCCCGCGGGCTTGTCCGCTCGGATACGCGAAATGCGGGGGAACCGCATGGCAACCCCCGATTTGTGGCGTGGCGACAGGTTCAGCCCTTCAAACGCCACTTCCACCACCATCACCGGCGCGACCGCTCGCACCGGCCCGAACCGTTCGACCGTGTTGTTGCGCACGAAGCGGTCCAGCTCTTTCAACTCGGCATCTGTAAAGCCGAAATAGGCTTTGCCGACGGGCACCAGCGCGCCCGCATCCCACACACCAAAGGTAAAGTCGGAATAATAGCCCGACCGCTTGCCATGTCCGCGCTGCGCATACAGCAGCACGGCATCGACCCGCATCGGGTCGCGTTTCCATTTGAACCAATGGCCCTTGATCCGCCCGCCCAAATAGGGGCTGGCGCGGTGCTTGATCATCACCCCTTCGATGACCGCGTCTGGCGGGTTGCCACGCAGGGTGGCAAGCTCACCCCATGTCGAGAATGGCAGAAGGGCCGACAGGTCCACCCGCGCCGGGTCCAATCCCGCGACCCCTTGCTCCAAAGCCGCGCGGCGAGCGGCAAATCCTTCGCCCCGCAAGTCGCGCCCCTCCCAGATCAGCAGGTCATAGGCGCGCAAGGCTGCCGGGTGGCTGGCTTGCAGCTTGGCACTGGGCGCTTTGCGGCCAAGCCGGATTTGCAGATCGTTGAAGGGCGCCACGGCGTCGCCCCGTCGCACCAACAACTCGCCGTCGATGACGCCGTCAAACTCAAGCGCCGCCAGCAGGTCCGGGAAAGCGCCAGAAATATCGTCGCCCGTGCGGGAATAAAGCCGTTTGGTGCCTTGATCCGACACCGCCTGCACGCGAATCCCGTCCCATTTCCACTCGGCGGCGTAGTCTGCCGGGGCCAGAGCTTGCAAGGCATCAAGGTCAGTCGCGGTCGACAGCATCACAGGCCGGAACGGCGCGTGCGCGGCAGAGACGGGTTTCGCGTCGCCCTCGGCCCAAGCGAACAATTCCGCATAAGGCGGGGCCAGCCCGTGCCAGAGTTCTTCCACCTCTGCCAGCGCCAGCCCGCCAAAATCGGCCACCGCTTGCCGCGCTAACCGGGCAGAGACGCCGACGCGCAAGCCGCCCGTGGCCAGCTTCAGGTAGGCATAGCGTTGCGAAGGGCCAAGCGCATCGAGCCGCGCGGCAATCGCTTCGGGAAGCCGCGCCTTGGGTGTATCACGCAGTTCGGCAACCAGATCGGACAAGGCCACCTCCGGCCCCGGCTGTACATCGGGCCAAGCCAGCGCGATGGTTTCGGCCAGATCGCCGACAAAGTCGTAGCTGATGGCGAAGAGTTCCGGGTCCAGCCGGTCGCTGGCCAGCCCGCGCAGCAACGATGGCGTGACCGCCCGCAACCCCAGATCGCCGGTCAGCGCCGCCAGTGCCAGCCCGCGTTCGGGGTCGGGCTGGGCGGCGAAATACTGGCGCAGATGGTCAAGCTTGCGAGTGCGCTGTGGCGTGAAGGCTAGCCGCTCCAGCAGCTCTGCGAAGGCACCGATCATTCCGGTTCATCCTCGTAGCCGACCAGCCGCAAGGGTCGTGCGCTGCGCCCCTGCAATGCGCACCAGCGCAGGATCGCATCTTCGCGGCCATGCGTGACCCATGTTTCCGACGGGTTCAGTTCGGTGATCGTGGCGGTCAGTTCCGGCCAATCCACATGGTCTGAGATGACCAAGGGCAGTTCCACCCCCCGCTGACGCGCCCTTGCCCGCACCATCATCCAGCCGCTGGCAAAGCAGATGACCGGGTCGGGAAAGCGCTGCGCCCATGTTGCGGCAAAGGCCGAGGGCGGGGCGAGGATGATCGCACCCGCGAAATCGCCTTTCTTGCCGCGCGCCACGGTGGCGGGGCGCAAATCGCCCAATGGCACGCCTTGGAACAGGTGGTAATCGCACAGCTTTTGCAACGCGCCGTGAATGTAGATTGGCGCGTCGTAGCCCGCTTGCCGTAAAAGCATGATGACGCGCTGCGCCTTGCCCAAAGCATAAGCGCCCACCAGATGCGCGCGGTCAGGGAAGGCTGCGACAGAGGCCAGCAACTTGCCGATTTCCTGCGCCGGATCGGGGTGGCGAAAGACCGGCAGCGCGAAGGTGGCCTCGGTCACGAAGATGTCGCAGGGCACAGGTTCCCACGGCGCGCAAGCCGGGTTCGGGGTGCGGGCATAATCGCCGGTCACGACCACGCTTGGCCCCGCGCTTTCCACCTTGATCTGCGCCGAGCCCAGCACATGCCCGGCCGGGTGAAAGCTGACGGTTGCGTCTCCGATTCGGACCTGCCCCTCGGCCACCTGCCGCGACCCTGTGAACCCAGCGCCATAGCGCAGCGCCATGATGTCGAGCGTTTGGCGCGTGGCCAGCACCGCGCCATGGCCTGCGCGCGCATGATCGGCATGGCCATGGGTGATCAACGCCCGCGCGACGGGGCGCAGCGGGTCGATGTAGAAGTCCCCCGCCGAGCAATATAGCCCCTCGGGTCGGGTGATGAGCGGTGTGTCGGTCATGGCCCTTTGCTAGCATCGCATTCCGCGAGTCAAAGAGTAGCACAACCGCGCGGCTTGCCCAGATATTGTGCGTGGTGCCAATCTGCACCACCACCCAGCGCGTTTGTGCAGCCATGCCACAGCCTAGCTGCGGAAAAATCCGAGTCTTTCCAAAGCCCTGCACAGGTCCGTGACAGTCAAGCGAAAATAGCTTCACGGAAGCGTAATTTTTCCGTTGACGGGATGGGCCAAAATACGTCAGTTTGTGTCCAGTCAGCACGAACCCCACTATATCTAGTAAGCGACATGAAGCGCGCGTGGGGAACGGGACAGGGAATAGATCATATCGGAAAGAACCCTGCGCATAAGCGTGGGACGCCTGCGTGTAGCAGCCGAAGATGCCTGCCTTGTCCAGCCGACAACAGACCGCGCCACACTGGCGCAAAACCAACGCAGTCAGGGGCGACAGGCACATGAAAATTGAACGGCATTTCACCACGGCATCGGCGGACGCTTACGCGGCGCTGGAATTCACAACCACGGTTTCCGAAATCCGCAATCCGGATGGCACAGTTGTGTTCCGCAATGACGCGGTCGAGGTGCCGAAGGGCTGGAGCCAGGTCGCCAGCGACGTGATCGCGCAGAAATATTTCCGCAAGGCCGGGGTGCCTGCGCGCTTGAAAAAAGTTGCCGAAGACGGCGTGCCAGAGTTTCTGTGGCGCTCGGTCGCTGATACCGATGCATTGGCAGAGCTGCCCGAAGACGCGCGCTATGTCGGCGAGTCGAGCGCCAAGCAGGTGTTCGACCGTCTGGCCGGTGCATGGTGCTACTGGGGCTGGAAAGGCCAATACTTCGCCACCGAAGAAGACGCCCGCGCCTATTTCGATGAGATGCGCTTCATGCTGGCCGCGCAGATGGCGGCCCCCAACTCGCCACAGTGGTTCAACACCGGGCTGCATTGGGCTTACGGCATTGATGGCCCGAGCCAAGGGCATTTCTACGTGGACCCGTTCACACACAAGCTGGTGAAGTCGAAATCCAGCTATGAACACCCGCAGCCGCATGCCTGCTTTATCCAGTCGGTTTCGGATGATCTGGTCAATGACGGCGGCATCATGGATCTTTGGGTGCGCGAGGCGCGCCTGTTCAAATATGGTTCCGGCACCGGGACCAATTTCAGCTCACTGCGTGGTGAAGGTGAGAAACTGTCGGGCGGCGGTAAATCCTCCGGGTTGATGGGTTTCCTGAAAATCGGGGATCGTGCGGCTGGCGCGATCAAGTCGGGCGGGACCACGCGCCGCGCGGCCAAGATGGTCATCTGCGATATGGACCATCCCGATATCGAGGAATTCATCAACTGGAAGGTGATCGAAGAACAAAAGGTCGCCTCTCTTGTTGCCGGTTCCAAACTGCACGAAGCGCGCCTGAACGATATTTTCGGCGCGATCCGGGCATGGGATGGCAGCACGGAGGATGCCGTCGATCCGGCAAAGAACCCCAGCCTGAAAGCCGCGATCAAGGCCGCGAAGAAAGCCATGATCCCGGAAACCTACACCGCCCGCGTGCTGCAATATGCGCGCCAAGGCTATGACAGCATCGAATTCCCGACCTATGACACGGATTGGGACTCGGAAGCTTACATCACCGTGTCGGGCCAGAATTCTAACAACTCGGTGCGCGTGACAGATGCCTTCTTGCAGGCCGTCAAGGATGATGCCGATTGGGAATTGCTGCGCCGCACTGATGGCAAAGTTGCCAAGACCATTAAGGCGCGGGAGCTGTGGGACCAAGTCGGTCACGCCGCTTGGGCCTGCGCCGATCCGGGCATCCAGTTCCATGATACCGTGAACGCGTGGCATACCTGCCCCGCCGATGGGGCGATCCGCGGGTCGAACCCGTGCTCGGAATACATGTTCCTCGACGACACGGCCTGCAATCTTGCGTCGATGAACCTGCTGAAATTCTACGATGGCACGCGCTTTGATGCCGAAGCCTATATGCACGCTTCGCGCCTGTGGACGATCACGCTGGAAATCAGCGTGATGATGGCGCAATTCCCGTCGAAAGAAATCGCGCAGCGGTCCTATGAGTTCCGCACGCTGGGGCTGGGCTATGCCAACATCGGCGGCCTGCTGATGAACATGGGCTATGGCTACGACAGCCGCGAGGGCCGCGCACTGGCCGGGGCTTTGACCGCGATAATGACCGGCGTCAGCTATGCGACCTCGGCAGAGATGGCGGCAGAATTGGGCGCCTTCCCCGGCTACAAAAAGAATGCCGACCATATGCTGCGCGTGATCCGCAACCACCGCCGCGCCGCCTATGCCGCGACCGACTATGAAGGCGTCAACGTCGCCCCCGTGGCGCTGGATGCAGCCGGTTGCCCTGACAGCCGCTTGGTCGATCTGGCCCGCGCGGCTTGGGACGAGGCATTGTCCTTGGGCGAAGCCCATGGCTACCGCAACGCGCAAGCCACCGTTATCGCACCCACCGGCACGATCGGTCTGGTTATGGATTGCGACACAACCGGGATCGAACCTGATTTTGCGCTGGTGAAGTTCAAGAAACTGGCCGGGGGTGGCTATTTCAAGATCATCAACCAGTCGGTGCCTGCCGCCCTGCGTAAGCTGGGCTACCGCGAATCCGAGATTGGCGAGATCATCGCCCATGCGGTTGGCCACGGCTCTTTGGGTCAGGCCCCCGGTATCAACCACACCAGCCTGATCGGCCACGGCTTTGGCGCGGAAGAGATCAAGAAGATCGAAGCGGCCCTGCCCTCGGCCTTCGACATTCGGTTCGTGTTCAACCAGTGGACGCTGGGCGAAGCCTTCTGCCGCGAAACGCTGGGAATTCCGGCAGCAGAGCTGAACAATCCCAGCTTTGACCTGCTGCGCCATCTGGGCTTCACCAAGGCGCAAATCGACGCCGCCAATGACCATGTTTGCGGCACGATGACGCTGGAAAATGCGCCCCACCTGAAAACCGAACACTACGGCGTGTTCGATTGCGCCAACCCTTGCGGCAAGACCGGCAAACGCTTCCTGTCGGTGGACAGCCACATTCACATGATGGCGGCGGCTCAAAGCTTCATCTCGGGCGCGATCTCCAAGACGATCAACATGCCCAACTCGGCCACAATCGAGGAAACCTTAGCGGCCTATGAACTGTCCTGGTCGCTGGGGATCAAGGCCAACGCGCTCTATCGCGACGGGTCGAAATTGTCGCAGCCCTTGGCCGCCGCGCTGATCGAGGATGACGAGGAAGCCGAGGAAATCTTGGAATCCGGCAGCCAGCAGGACAAGGCCCGCGTGCTGGCCGAAAAGATCGTCGAGAAGATCATTGTCAAAGAAATCGTCCGCTCGAACCGTGAAAAGCTGCCGGAACGCCGCAAGGGCTACACCCAAAAAGCGGTTGTCGGGGGCCATAAGGTTTACCTGCGCACCGGCGAATATGCCGATGGCAAGCTGGGCGAGATTTTCATCGACATGCACAAGGAAGGCGCTGGCTTCCGCGCGATGATGAACAACTTCGCCATCGCCGTGTCGGTCGGCCTGCAATACGGTGTGCCGCTGGAAGAGTTCGTTGATGCCTTCACCTTCACCCGGTTTGAACCGGCGGGCATGGTGCAGGGCAATGACAGCATCAAGAACGCGACATCCATTCTGGACTACATCTTCCGCGAACTGGCCGTCAGCTATCTGGACCGCACCGACCTTGCGCATGTTAAACCGTCCGGCACCGCCTTCGACGATCTGGGTGCGGGCGAGGCCGAGGGCCAGCGCAACGTGGCGGAACCGTCGGATGACGCCGCGTCGCGGTCTCTGGAAGTGCTGCGCCAGATTTCCTCGACCGGGTATCTGCGCAAGCGCCTGCCGCAGGAATTGACGGTGCTGCAAGGCGGTCAGGCAACGGGCTTTGCAATGGATGGCAGTGCAGCATTGGCCTACCAGACGCGCGAGGTGGAAAGCGTGACCTTGACCACGATGGACGAGCGCACCAAGGCCAAGATGCAGGGCTACGAGGGCGACCCTTGCGGCGAATGCGGTAACTACACGCTGGTGCGGAATGGCACCTGCATGAAGTGCAACACCTGTGGCGGGACGAGCGGGTGTAGCTGAGCGACCTCTCAGTAGAACCTTTAAACCCGGCCATCTCGGCCGGGTTTTTTCTTTGCTAGCGGCTTAAGGAAAGCGACAACCCGCGACCGCCCGAGGC
>CAYNWX010000037.1:0-12738 GCA_964401005.1 uncultured Natronohydrobacter sp. | reverse complement strand
GCCGTGCAATCTCGCGAATGGGCATCTTGTCTCGCAGCGCCCATGTTCTGATTACCTTCAAAAATCCCATGTCGATCACTCCATTTGCCCCCAGCTGGTGCAAGCCGGGGCAAGGTTGCACATGGGTCAATTCTCAATGACAGTTATGGCGATTACCGGGTCAAATCTCAGTGGCAATCAACAACTCAAGTCACTTAGCGTAACCGATTCGTCTTAACAGAATGTTACGGCGCGCGCAGGGTTCCCTACGCGCGCCGAAAAGCCTTAACGCAGGATCGACCGGCCCGCATAGACCGCCGTTTCACCCAGAATTTCTTCAATGCGGATCAGTTGGTTATACTTCGCCAACCGGTCGGACCGGGCCAGCGATCCGGTCTTGATCTGCCCACAATTGGTAGCGACGGCCAAGTCTGCGATAGTCGCATCTTCGGTCTCGCCCGAGCGGTGGGACATGACGCAGGTCATGCGCGCGCGGTGGGCCATGTCCACAGCGGCCAGCGTTTCGGTCAGGGTGCCGATCTGGTTCACCTTCACCAGCAGCGAGTTGCCGCACCCCTTTTCGATACCCTCGGCCAGCCGCACGGGGTTGGTTACGAACAAATCGTCGCCCACAAGCTGCACCTTGCCACCCAAGCGTTCGGTCAGCAGTTTCCAACCTTCCCAGTCATCCTCGGCGCACCCGTCTTCAATGCTGATGATCGGGTAATCGGCGCACAGCTGGGCCAGATAGTCCACGTTTTCGGCGGCGCTCAGCGACAGGCCTTCGCCCGCCATCTCGTATTTACCGTCCTTGAAATACTCGGTCGAGGCGCAATCAAGCGCGAGGTAGATATCCTGCCCCGGTTTGTAGCCCGCCTTTTCAATCGCCTTCAGAATGAAATCCAGCGCGTCTCGGGTGCTGGACAGATTCGGGGCGAAGCCACCTTCGTCACCTATGCCGGTGGACAAGCCCGCAGCATGCAGTTCTTTCTTCAGCGTGTGGAACACTTCGGCGCCCATGCGCACCGCGTCGCGAATATTGTCCGCCGCAACCGGCATGATCATGAATTCCTGAATGTCGATCGGGTTATCGGCATGCTCGCCGCCGTTGATGATGTTCATCATCGGCACGGGTAAAGTGCGGGCAGAGGTGCCGCCGACATACCGAAACAGCGGCTGGCCGGTATATTCGGCGGCGGCTTTGGCCACGGCCATGGACACGCCCAGAATGGCATTCGCGCCCAAGCGGCTCTTGTTGGGTGTGCCGTCCAGATCCATCATGGCGGCGTCGATGGCGACCTGTTCGGTGGCGTCAAAGCCCACGAGTGCTTCGGCCAATTCGCCATTCACGGCGGCAACAGCTTCCAGCACGCCCTTGCCCATGTAGCGCGACTTGTCACCATCGCGGCGCTCCACGGCTTCATGCGCACCAGTCGAGGCACCCGAGGGCACAGCGGCGCGGCCCATCGTGCCATCTTCCAGAATAACATCCACCTCGACAGTCGGGTTGCCCCGACTGTCCAGAATCTCGCGGCCGATAATGTCGATGATCGTGCTCATGGGCGCAGTCCCTCTGCTAATTGGTTGCGATTGCTATACCTGCCCAACGCGTGCAAGGGAAGGCCGCCGCGTCTCTCGCCACAGGGTGAACAGGCCAGCGGCAACGATGATGGCGGCACCCAGATAGGTCAGCCCATCGGGGCGTTCGCCAAAGACCGAAAGCGCCACGATCAGCGCGAACACCATGCGCGTGTAGCGAAAAGGTGTCACAACGGCAATTTCACCCACGCGCATGGCCGCGACCACCGTGTAATAGGCCGCAACGCCAATGATCAGCGTGCATAGCAAAAGGCCCCATTGCGTGGCATCTGGCGTCACCGGCGTGCTACCCATGACCCACATCATTAGCGCACCGGTAGGGGCCATCAGGCCAAACGCCCAAGCCGACATTTGAAAGCCGGAGATGCGCGCGGGCGCGGCGCGGGTAGCCAGATCGCGGGTGGCGAGACCCAGAACGCCCATCACGGCCCAAAGCGAGGCAGGCTCGAACCCCGCCATCCCAGGCCGCACGATCAAGAGCACGCCGAACAGCCCGGCCAGAATGGCCGACCAGCGCCGCCACCCCACCTGAGCACCCAGAAACAGCGCTGCGCCTAGTGTCACGATCAAGGGCGTTGCTTGCAGGATAGCCGACGCGGTGGACAGGCTGGCCAGCACGAAACCCAGCACAAAGCCAACCGTGCCGATTACCTCGCCAATATTGCGGATGACCATCGCACGGCTTGCCATATCGGCAGAGAAAAGCGCCTGTCCTTTGCGCTTTGCCAAAGCGGCAAAGACCACCGCGCCGCATGTGCCCAGCATGACAAGGATCTGCCCAATCGGAATGGCCCCGGCCAGAAGCTTGATGAACATGTCCTCTAGCGCGAACCCGGCCATGGCCAGTGTCATCAGGATTGCACCGCGCAGATTGTCGGACATGGCGTAGTCTTTCACAGGTTAACTTTACTTCACCGCTACACAAGGCAAACGGACATGAAAAGCAAAAAGCGCGCCCGGTGGGGGGGCGCGCTTTCGGTTTCAGTTCGGGCTTATCTTAATCCTGCTTGGCCGCCCGCTTGATCGGCGCCCAAAGTTGCTTGTTGGTCAGATACAACAACGCTGCCAGCACCGACAGGAAGATGACACCGACAAAGCCAGCCTGCTTGCGCTCGACCATCTTGGGTTCCGCCGTCCACATCAAGAAAGCGGCGACGTCGATCGCTTGTTGTTCTGCGGTTGCGGGTGTGCCATCGGCATATTCAATCCCATCATCATACACGACCGGCGCCATCGACACCCAGCTTGCCGACGCAGTGTTATAGTAGAACATCGACCCGGCTTCGAACTTTTCTTCGCCGTTAAAGCCGTTCACGAAAGAGGCGATGTATTCCGCGCCGCCCATACCGTTCATAAGCTGGTTAATGCCAAGACCGTAAGGGCCGGAAAACCCGACGCGCGACTTTGCCATCAGGCTTAGATCAGGGGCGCCTTCGAACTGCGATTCCGGGAAATGGTCCGGGCCAGCCGCCGTACGCCAGTCACGCAGCTCTGGATCCCAGATTTCGTAGAATTCCGCATAGGCACGCATCTGGTCGTCGGGCAGCTCAGGACCGTTCGGGTCGCTCAGGTTGCGGAAAGCAACCTTTTCCAAGCCGTGGCACGAGGCGCAAACCTCGGTGAACACCTGTAAGCCGCGCTGAAGCTGGTTGCGGTCATAGGTGCCGAACGGACCTTCAAACGAGAAGGCATAGTCGATGATTTCGCCCTTCTCCCCGGCCGCGAAGGCCGGAGAGGTCGCAAGCAATGCAGCCGTGACTGCGGAAGCGGCGAGTTTCTTAAACATGATATCTCTCCAATTTCCGTCAGTTACTCGGCCGGGACCGGCTCGGGAGCAGGGCCAGAGCCGCCGGATTTCTTCTTAAGCGAGGCTTTGAAGTCTTCCTCGATCGTGGCGGGCTGCGGCAGCGGCTTCTCGATCACACCCAAGATGGGCAGGATGACCAAGAAATATCCGAACCAATAGGCTGTCCCGATCAGCGAGATAGTGCTGTAGATTCCGTCTGCTGGCATAGCGCCGGCCCACATCAGAACAAAGAAGTCGACCACTAGCAGCCAGAACCACCATTTGAACATTGGGCGGTAGCGGCCCGAGCGCACCGAAGATGTATCCAACCATGGCACCAGCGCCATCACAAAGATGGACCCGAACATGGCCAGAACACCAAAGAACGCGGCGTCGATGATCCCGAAGGACAGCCAGTTCACCGCCATCACGACCCAAACATCAGCCGTGAAGGCCCGCAGGATGGCATAGAAGGGCAGGAAATACCATTCCGGCACGATATGCGACGGCGTCACCAGCGGGTTCGCTTCGATATAGTTGTCCGGGTGGCCCAGGAACTGCGGCATGAAGCCCACGAGCGCCCAAAACAGGGCAAAGATCACGACCAGCGCAAACAGGTCTTTGATCACGAAATAGGGCCAGAAGGGCAGCGTATCTTTCGCGGCTTCTTCCTTCGATGTGCGGCGCACGTCGACACCGGTCGGGTTATTGTTGCCGGTAGTGTGGAAGGCCCAGATGTGCAGAATCGACAGACCCAAGATCACGAAGGGCAGCAGGTAGTGCAGGCTGAAGAAGCGGGTCAGAGTTGCGTTGCCCACGGCAGGCCCGCCCAAGAGCCACGTTTGCAATGCTTCACCAATACCGGGGATTGCGCCGAACAAGCCGGTGATCACGGTTGCACCCCAGAACGACATCTGACCCCAAGGCAGGACGTAGCCCATGAACGCGGTCGCCATCATCGCGAGGTAGATGAACATCCCGATAATCCAGGTCACTTCACGCGGAGACTTGTAGCTACCGTAATAAAGACCCCGGAAAATATGGATATAAACAGCAGCAAAGAACAGCATTGCACCGTTCTGGTGCATGTAGCGCAGCATGTGGCCACCGTTCACGTTGCGCATGATGTGCTCGACACTTGCGAAGGCTAGATCGGCATCGGGGGTGTAGTGCATCACCAGCACAATGCCGGTCACAATTTGCAGCACAAGACAGGCCATCAGCACAATGCCCCAGATCCACATCCAGTTCAGGTTCTTGGGCGTGGGGATCATGATGGTGTCGTAAAGCAGCCCGATCACGGGCAGACGCCGATGCATCCACTTCTCTGCGTTGCTATTCGGCTCGTAATGGTCGTGTGGAATACCAGACATGTATTCTCTCCTTTAACCGAGCTGGACTGTGGTTTCGTCGATGAACGTTGCGACGGGAATATGCATGTTTTCTGGGGCCGGACCCCGGCGGATGCGACCCGCAGTGTCGTAATGCGACCCGTGACAAGGGCAGAACCAGCCACCAAAATCGCCCGCGCCATTGCCCAGCGGCACACAACCCAGATGGGTGCACACGCCGGTCATGACCAGCCATTCGCCCGCATCGTCCATGGTGCGGTTGGCGTCGCTGGCATCGGTGCCCGGCTTGTTGGGATTGCGCGACTCTTGGTCGATCGTCAACTCATCCAAGGAAACGGCGCGCCCGGCCTCAATCTCTTCCGCGGTGCGTCGGCGCAGGAACACCGGCTTGCCAAGGAAGCTGACCGTCAACTGGCTACCCGGTTCCAGCCCGCCGACATCGACAAAGATCGACGACAAGGCCTGAACATCGGCCGTCGGGTTCATCTGGTTGACCAGCGGCCAAACGGCGGCCCCAACGGTCACGGCACCCGCACCTGCGGTTGCGTAATAGATGAAATCCCGACGGGTGCTTTCGTGGTCATCAGCGTGGGACACGAGCATTCTCCCTTTTTATGGGTTCGAGGGCTAAAATTACGGACAGACCGCAGTCAAATGCGGCCCCTCGCGATTGCATTTAGCGGGGAAAGGGGGGTGCGTCCAGCTTTGAAAGCGTGGAAAGGTGTCGCACTTGCAACGATTTTACCGCTTTTCTGGCCGTTTGCGCTATCCCGGCGGCGCCGTCGCAATCATGGACTCGCGCAGCGCCAGCTTATCTTGCCACTGGGCCAGCGCGGGGGCCACATCGCGCCATCCGCGCGCAGTGTGGCGAAAGTCCAAATAGCCCAGCGCACAGCCCAGCGCGATCTGCCCCACACAAAGCGGTCCGGCCAAATAGGCCATCCAGCGTTCCTCTAACACCGCAAGGCTACGGGCGATCTTGGACCATTGACCATCAACGATGTCTGGCATCTGCATCGCTTCGGGGCGCAGGCGGTTCTCGTAGACCATCAGCAGCGCCGCATCGAGAATACCGTCCGCCATTGCCTCAAGCGTCAGGCAATCCCATAGTCGCGACGCCGACGGATAAAACCGGTCGCCAGCCAGCGCATCCAGATACCGGCAGATTACCCGGCTGTCGTACAACGCACCGCCATCGGGCCTTGTGAGAATGGGGACTTTGCCAAGCGGATTGGCACCCAAAGGCACCGTGCCGGGGTTCAACGGGGTGCCGGACGCGGGCACAAGCGCGATCCGGTCCAAAAGCCCTGCCTCATGTGCCAAAACCATGACCTTGCGCACATAGGGCGATGTCGGGCTGTGATAAAGGGTCAGTCCGCTCATACGCGCCGAAACCGGATGCGCCCCAGCAGGCTTGCGTCAATTTCCAACCCCGGCCCATTCTCTCCCAAGCGCACCACACGGCGCATCCGGCCCGCCATGTTCCATTGCTGGCGGTCGCGCGCCTGATGGGCGCTTAGCCCCTCGGGCAATTCATCCATCACGTCTTCAGAGCGTTGGTCGACGCGCCCACGCTCCATCTGGCGGGCAATGACATATCCAGCAAGGGCAATCGCGCCATAGCGCGCGGCAGTCGCTGCAAGCGGGGCTAGGGGGACGGGCATGGCTTCCTCCGGTCGTTATGCGTTTAGCTTACCAAGCATTCGCGCCCTGTCCATTCACGTTTGTGGGCCGATAAAGCCAAAAGGGCCAAGTGCGCCGGTCTGCGCGCGTTGCATCAAAACCTGATCCAGCAGCACGCAGGCCATCATGGCTTCGGCCACCGGCACAGCACGGATACCCACGCAGGGGTCGTGCCGCCCCTTGGTGACAACGCTGTTCGGGCTGCCATCGCGCAGGATAGAGTCGCGCGGCGTGGTGATGGAACTGGTGGGTTTCACTGCGAAACGCACCACCACGTCCTGCCCGGTAGAGATACCACCCAAAATGCCGCCAGCCTTGTTGCTGCGGTAGTCGGGGCCATTCGCGCCCATGCCAATCTCATCGGCATTTTCCACGCCGGTCAGCGCCGCTGCGTCCATTCCTGCGCCAATCTCGACCCCCTTGACCGCGTTGATCGACATCATCGCGGCGGCCAATTCGGTGTCGAGCTTTGCATAGATCGGCGCACCGATACCCGCTGGCAGGCCGCGCGCCACGACCTCGATCGTGGCGCCCACGGAATTGCCATCCTTGCGCAGGGCATCCAGAACCTTCGCCCAATCCTCGGCAGCTTGCGCATCGGGCACCCAGAACGGGTTGCGCGCAATCTCGCCTTCGTCAAAGCGGGCGCGATCAATATGGTGCGGCCCCATCTGCACCATATAGCCCAAGATTTGCAGGTTGGGCAAAAGCTGCCCCAGCACCGCCCGCGCCACACCGCCTGCCGCCACACGCGCGGCAGTTTCGCGTGCCGATGACCGCCCCCCCCCGCGCGGGTCGCGCAACCCGTATTTCTGGAAATAGGTGATGTCAGCATGTCCGGGGCGGAACGTATCGGCAATATTGCCGTAATCCTTGCTGCGCTGATCAACGTTGCGGATCATCAACTGAATCGGCGTGCCGGTAGTCTGTCCCTCATAAACCCCCGACAAAATTTCCACCTCGTCAGGCTCGCGCCGCTGCGTGGTATGTCGGCTCTGCCCCGGTTTGCGCTTGTCCAGCCAGTGCTGGATCATCGCCGCATCCAACGCCACACCCGGCGGACAGCCATCGACGGTTGCGCCAAGCGCAGGCCCGTGGCTTTCGCCCCATGTCGTCACACGAAACAGATGACCGAATGTGTTGAAGCTCATGCGCGGTGTCTCCTTTGGGGAAAACCCATAACGGGCGCGCAAGACATGCTCAAGCCACCGCGCGCCCGTTTGGCCCTTAGCCCACCACGTTGAAATCGGGGCCATAGGGGTAGCCGGTAATATTCTCATTACCCTCTTCGGTGATGATCAGGATATCATGCTCGCGGTAGCCGCCTGCACCGGGCTGGCCTTCAGGGATGGTCAGCATCGGCTCCATTGAAATCACCATGCCCGGTTCCAACACTGTGTCGATATCCTCGCGCAACTCCAGCCCCGCTTCGCGCCCGTAATAATGCGACAGCACGCCGAAGCTGTGGCCATAGCCGAAGGTGCGATATTTCAGCAGGTCGCGTTCGGCGAAGAAGGCGTTGATCTTTTCCGTCACCTCGGCGCAGGTGGCACCGGGTTTCAATAGGCTCATCCCATATTCATGTGCTGCGACATTGGCCTGCCAGATCGCCAGTGACGCGTCGTCCACCTCTGCCACAAACATCGTGCGCTCCAGCGCTGTGTAATAGCCCGAAATCATAGGGAATGTGTTCAGCGACAGGATATCGCCGCGCTGCAACGCCCGCGCCGTGACCGGGTTATGCGCGCCATCGGTGTTGATGCCCGACTGGAACCATACCCATGTGTCGCGGTACTCGGCCAGCGGGAAGCGCTTGGCGATTTCCATCTCCATCGCGTCACGCCCCGCAATTGCCACGTCAATCTCTCGCGCACCGATCCGAACGGCCTCGCGGATCGTGTAGCCGCCCATATCGGCCACTTGCGCGCCGTGGCGGATCAGGTCCAACTCGGCAAGCGATTTGTGCGTACGCTGGCGCATGGTGGCGGGCGCGATGTCGCGCGCTTTGGACGGTTGCAAGAACTCATCCAGCAGCGCCTTTTGCACAAGTGTCAGATGGTCGCCCTCATACCCAATCGCGCGGCCCGTGCCGGTCACGGACCGAATCGCACGCCAATAATTGTTTCGTGCCCAGTCAGTATAGGTGATATTGTCGCCATGGCACCGCCGCCACGGTTGGCCCGCGTCAATGCCCGCACTGATGGTCACGCTTTCCGACGCCGTGACCACAAGCGCATAGGGCCGCCCGAAGGCGCAATACAAAAACCCCGAATAATAGGCGATGTTGTGCATGGACGTGAACACGCAGGCATCGACCCCGGCGGCATCCATCGCCACCCGCAGGCCGCCCAGACGGTCGTCATATTCCTGCGGGGCAAATGGCAAAACGCGCTCGCCTTGATGAAAGCGGTAGAATTCGGGACGCTCCATTGGAACTCTCCTTCCTGTGGCGCGCATCCGGGGCGCTTTACCCCTTCGCGCGCGCGAAAAAGCAAAACCCCGGCGTTCAGGATGGATGATCGGGGGCGCGTGGTTCCCCCACGCTGGCGACGCCATCGCCCGCCCTTAGCTCAGACATACGCCGCCCGCCGTGCCCCGGCAAGCAAAACCACCCCTTGCCCAAGGCCGCCCAAGCGACTAGGTCTTGTGGCACCTCGGGGTGCCTGAAGATCAGGCTGAGATGCGCACAGCGTGAACCCGTTGAACCTGAACCGGTTAAGACCGGCGGAGGGAAGGGACAGGGCGCATCGCGCTCACTTCAATCTCCGCCTGTCGTGAAAAATGGAGATTGAGACATGAAATCACCCCTTTTCGCGGCGGCATTCCTTGGTTTGGCGACTTCCGCCCAAGCCCAGACGCTGACCGTGCTTGCGCCCGACTATTTCGGATCCGACTGGGGCCCCGGCCCCACCATCAAAGAGGGTTTTGAGGCCCGCTGCGGTGGCTGCACACTCGAATTTCGCACGGGCGACGTGCTGCCCCGCCTGATGCTGGAAGGTGCGCGGCTGGACGCCGACGCCGTGATCGGGCTGAACACCGACATGACGCTGCGCGCGCGGGAAACGGGGCTATTTGCGCCCCATGGCCAAGACCTTGCCGCGCTGACCGTGCCCGTCGCGTGGGAAGATGACACATTCATCCCGTTCAATTGGGGCTATGCGGCATGGGTCTATGACAAAACCCGCGTGGAAAATCCGCCCACCAGCTTTGCCGAATTGATCACCCGCGATGACCTGTCGCTGATCTGGCAGGACCCACGCTCTTCCGCGTCGGGCTTGGCTTTGCTTCTGTGGGTCGACCAGCTTTTCGGGGCCGATGCCGGACCGGTCTGGGCTGCTTTGTCCGAACGCACCGTGACCGTGACCGCGGGCTGGTCCGAAGCCTACGGGCTGTTTTCCGAAGGCGAGGCCGACATGGTGCTCAGCTACACCACCTCGCCTGCCTATCACATCGTGGCGGAAGAGGATGACAGCAAAGCTGCGGCCATTTTCGACGAAGGCCACTACTTCATGGCCGAAGTGGCAGGCGTGTTAGCGGGCGCGGAACACCCCGATCTGGCCGCAGATTTCATGGCCTATATCCTATCGCCTGAATTCCAGAACATGATCGCCTATGGCAACTGGTCCTACCCGTCAGCCTTGCCGCGAGAGGACTGGCCAGAGGTGATGCGCGACCTTCCCTATCCGGACACTGCGCTTTTCTACGACGAAGCACAGGCCGAAACCCGGCGCAGCCCGGCGCTTGACCTGTGGCTGGGGGGCATGACCCAGTGAGACAGGCCCGCGCCCTAACGCTGGCCTTGGCCAGTGTCGTGGCGCTGTGGCTGATCGCGCTTAATTTCGGCGCGCTCGGGGCCGTGGCTTGGCATGCCGAGGGGCTGACGGGCCTGCGCGCGGCGGATTGGTCCGCCGTGCGGTTCACCTTACTGCAAGCGTTCTTATCGGCGCTTCTGTCGGTCGCGCTGGCCATTCCGGTCGCGCGCGCCTTGGCGCGTCGGCAATTTGCTGGGCGCGGGCTGCTCATCACACTTATGGGCGCACCCTTTATTCTGCCCACGCTGGTGGCAGTGCTGGGATTGCTGGCCGTGTTCGGGCGGTCGGGGCTGGTGAATGACGGGCTGGCCTTGGTCGGGCTTGGCCCGGTGAACATCTACGGGCTGCACGGCGTGGTTTTGGCGCATGTGTTCTACAACCTGCCGCTGGCCACACGGGTCATTCTGCAAGGCTGGGCCGCTATCCCTGCCGAACGTGTGCGGCTGGCGGTCTCGCTGGGGTTTTCCCCCGCCGACCGCCTGCGCCATCTGGAAGCGCCCATGCTGCGCGAGGTTGCCCCAGGCGCATTCCTTCTGGTCTTCCTGATCTGCCTGACCAGCTTCGCCGTAGCCTTGGCCTTGGGCGGCGGGCCGCGCGCGACGACCATTGAACTGGCCATTTACCAAGCCTTCCGCTTCGATTTTGACATGGGCCGCGCAAGCGCATTGGCACTGTTGCAATTCGCACTGTGCCTTGGTGCGGGAGTGTTGGCCCTGCGCGTGGCCTTGCCATCGGGTTTGGGCGGTGGACTGGACCGCCCACTTCCACGCATGGATTACCGGGCGCGCGCAGCGTGGGGCGATGGCGCGCTGATCGCGCTTGCCGCACTGTTCCTGCTGGTGCCGCTGGCGTTGATCGTGTTGCGGGGTGCGCCGCATCTGGCCAGCTTGCCGGCACCTGTTTGGCAAGCCGCGCTGCGCTCGCTCTGGGTGGCGCTGGGGGCTACGGCGCTGACCACGGCCTTTGCACTAATCTTGGCTCATGCAATCCTTGCCCTGCCGCGTTACGGCGCAAACGCTCTGGAATGGCTGGGGCTGGCGGCACTGGCAGCGTCACCGCTGGTCATCGGCACCGGGATGTTCCTCATCGTCCGGCCTTGGGCCGATCCGCGCGATTTGGCGCTTGCAGTGACAATACTGGTCAATGCCGGGCTGGCGCTGCCTTTCGCGCTGCGGCTGATTTTGCCCGCACTGCGCGACGTGGCCGCGACCCAAGGGCGGCTGGCCACCGCGCTTGGTTTGCATGGGCCGGCCCGGTTGCGGCTGGTCACGCTGCCACGCCTGCGCCGCCCCTTGGGCTTTGCTGCCGGGCTAACGGCAGCGCTTTCCATGGGTGATCTGGGGGTAATCTTGCTGTTTGCAGAAGCCGAACGCGCAACGTTGCCGATGCAGCTTTACCGCCTGATGCAAGCTTACCGTCAGGACGAGGCCGCAGGCGCCGCGCTATTGCTGCTGCTGGCCAGCCTCGCGCTATTTTGGGCATTTGACAAATGGGGGCGCGCGCATGCTGCGGCTTGAAAATGTTCACATCACGCAAGGCGACTTTCACCTGCGGGCAGATTTTTCCGTAGAATCCGGCGCGAGCGTTGCAATCATCGGGCCATCAGGTGCGGGCAAATCCACGCTCTTGGGTGCGATTGCGGGGTTTGTGCCGCATGCGGGGCGGATCACATGGCACGGCGCGGCGCTGGCGGAAGATCCCGGCGCGCGGCCCGTGTCGATCCTGTTTCAGGACAACAACCTCTTCCCGCATCTGACCGCGTATCAAAATGTCGCGCTGGGGCTGAAACCCTCGCTGCGCCTTAGCACAACGGAACAGGCCAAAGTGCAAAACGCCCTTGCCCGCGTGGGGCTGGAGGGGCTGGACAATCGTCGCCCCGCCGCCTTGTCGGGCGGGCAGCAAAGCCGCATTGCCTTGGCGCGCACCTTGATCCGGGCGCGACCTGTATTGCTGCTGGACGAACCTTTCGCAGCACTCGGCCCCGCGCTGAAAGCCGAAATGCTGATGCTGGTGGCCGAAATTACCCGCGAAACCGGCGCCACATTGCTGATGGTCAGCCATGACGTGGCCGATGCGCGGGCAATCTGTGCCCAGACGGTTCTGGTGGCGGGCGGGCAAGCGCTTGCCCCGCAACCGACTGCGGCGCTGCTGGACAATCCGCCGCGAGAGTTGCGGGCCTATTTGGGTTAGGGGTCTTGCCCCTCTGGTCCCTGCGGGACCATTCACCCCAGGATATTTTTGCAAGGATGAATGGGATCAGTGCGAAACGCGCGAACCGAAAATCGCAGAGCCGACGCGGATATGCGTCGCGCCTTGGGCAATGGCGATCTCAAAATCGTCTGACATACCCATCGAGAGGCCGCTCAGATCATTGCGGGCGGCCATGTCTGCAAGCATCTGGAAATGGAGTGCCGGGTCTTCATCTACCGGCGGAATGCACATCAGGCCCAGCACGGGCAGGCCAAGTTTGCGGCACTCAGAAATCATCGCATCGGCCTCGTCTGGCAGAACGCCCGCCTTTTGCGGT
>CAYNWX010000036.1:0-7217 GCA_964401005.1 uncultured Natronohydrobacter sp. | reverse complement strand
CGCGCCGGGGCTTGGCGTGTCCATCGTGCGGGCGCTGAACACGGTGAATGCCGCGCTCGGCTTTGAAGCGGGGGCCGTGATCGTGGCGGTTGCCATCATGCTCGACCGCATGCTGCGGGTGGAGGCGAAGCGATGACCGATCCTGCCGTGCGTTTCCGCAATGTATCTATCGTGTTCGGGTCGAACCCCTACAGGGCGATCCCGCTAATGGAAACGGGCCAGACCCGCGATGCCATCAAGGAAAAGACGGGCCAAGTTCTGGGCGTGCATGATTGCTCGCTTGATGTAGCGCCGGGCGAAATTGTCGTGTTGATGGGGCTGTCTGGGTCGGGCAAATCCACGCTGTTACGGGCCGTGAACGGGCTGAACCCGATTGTGCAGGGCGATGTGCTGGTCAATGACGGCACAGAACTGGTCAGCGTGCCAAATGCCAGCCGCGCGCAGTTGCGCGCCCTGCGCACCAAAACGGTTGCGATGGTGTTCCAGCAATTCGGCCTGCTGCCATGGCGGTCGGTGCGCGAGAATGTGGGACTTGGGCTGGAACTGGCCGGCATGGGCAAACGTGCGCGCCGCGAGAAGATCGACACGCAGCTTGAACTTGTTGGCCTGACACAATGGGCCGACCAGCCGGTAAGCGCGCTTTCCGGCGGCATGCAGCAGCGCGTCGGACTGGCGCGGGCCTTTGCCACAGATGCGCCGGTCTTGCTGATGGACGAGCCCTTCTCGGCACTTGACCCGCTTATCCGGGCGCGGCTGCAAGATGAGCTTTTGGAACTGCAAGAGCGGTTGAAACGCACCATTATCTTCGTGAGCCATGATCTGGACGAGGCATTCAAGCTGGGCAACCGCATTGCCATTCTGGAAGGCGGGCGGGTGATCCAGATCGGCACCCCGACAGAGATTTTTCAGACCCCCGCCAACCAATACGTGGCTGATTTCGTGGCCAATATGAACCCGCTGGGTGTTTTGCGCGCGCGTGACGCAATGGTGCCGGGCAGCATGGTCAGCACTCTGACGCGCGATGTCGCGCTGGATTTACCTATCCGCACCGTAATGGAGATGTTCGACACCGCACACGATTCACTGAACGTGGTCGATGGTGAGCGGGTTCTGGGGCAGGTTACCCGCGCTTCCGTGCTGGAGGCGCTGACGGCGAAACGGGGTGTAGTCTGAACGCAAGGCGCCTGATACTTCGGGTCAGGAAGCCAAGGGCGGTCTGCGCCAATCGCTGCAATCCCAGCCTGTAAGTGCTTCGACTTCGCGGATATCTTCCTCGTAGTTCGGCAGCAGTTCAAGAAACTCGTCCGCCGTCAACTTACGGTCATACCGCCAGACATTCACACGTCTTATCTTCGGGACTTCCACATTCTCCGGACCCCCGACGAAGCGCACTGCCTCGCGCACGAGTCTTTGCTGATCGCGCATGAAGTCTTCATATTTTATCATCATGACATTTTCGCGCGGAATTTCTTGGAATAAAGCGCGCAGTTGCGCCGCATATTTCCCCGTCCCGACATAGCGGTATTTGTTCTCGCGCGCGGCGGTCAAATCTCCGCCGGTGGCAAGTTCAACACGCACTGCCGTCATGAAATCGCGGCTATCCCGCAACCGGGCGCGACGAAAATTCCACCCAGAGAAGGCCCGAAGCACCGGCGAGCGCAGGATCGCGATGATCTTGATATCCGGGTTGTAGGTACGGATCCGCGCGAAGCAATGCGGGTTTTTCAGATAGCTGGGCGACGCCTCGCCACGAAGCGCGCCATCTGGTGCCAACAAAAACCAACGATGCAGAAGTGTCAGATCTGTTCCATCACCGTATCGATCGTCGCGGTCGAAAAAATTCAGTTCTTTCGTGACGGGACCATAAATTCCGGGCGCGCGGCGCAAATAGGCGAATAGCGCACTTGTCCCCGCTTTCTCTGCGCCAACGATCAAGAAATGCAACCGCGGACTAGCCGCGAAATACTTGCGGCGCTCGAACACCATCGCCAAAGGCAGCGCAGTTCGGCGCGGGCCACTATGCTGATTCAAGGACATGACCGCCTCACCAATTAATGTCAGAAGCTTTAGCACATCCGCGTGAATTTGGTGTGACAGCCATAGCTCACCCTGCGAACGCTGCCCTGACCCGTGTTTAACCGCTTTCAGCTATCCCTTTGTCCATCTGGCCAAGGTGCCCTGCCACGCTTCCCCGAGGGCAAACCTTCGGCCTTTTTACGTGGAACAACCAAAAGGATCGTCCGCATGAACATGGCCGTTACCCAAGGGCTGACCCTGATGCCGCCGCCGTTTTCCGCCGGTTTGGCGAATTGGTCGCAAACCACAGGCCGACCGGGCACACCGACCTATGCAAATGCGGCATTTGCCGCTTTCGTGCCGTCGGACCCGGATTTCGATGGCTGTCTGGAAGTGCAAAAAGTGTCGGCTACGACCCGTCTGCGCTGGATGACAGAAGTTCCAGTCATTCCAGGATGTTATTTGCGGGTTCGGGCGCGCGTGAAAGGACTGGCCGGCGTGCTGCCCGATATATCGGTCGGCGCTTGGGTCGGTAATCAAGCTGGGGCTGAGCTGACCGCACTGCCAAATTCCGGCCCGACGACCACGCTGGCCAGCTACGGCGATATTGTGGAGATCTCCGCGATCATCGGCACCGGTGCGCGTGCTGGCGTTGACATGGTCTGGAGCCTAGCTGCGCGGCGCGCCCATTTCGGGCTAGACCTGACAGGGCCCACCGGTGGCGTGGTCCGAATTGACGATATCATCATCGAAGACGTGACAAACGCCTATTCATCCGACCTGCTCGGCGTTGTCGATGTGGTCGATTTTGGCGCGAAGGGCGATGGGACAACCAACGATCATTCGGCGTTTCTTGCGGCCATTGCGGCGGCGGGGAAACGTCGTTTGCTGGTGCCGGAGGGCGTGTTCCGCATTGGAGCGGACCTGACCATTCCCGGCCCCGTCACCTTTCGCGGCACTCTGTCCATGCCCGACAGCGCGGTGCTGATCCTGCACAGCGATTTCACCCTGCCTGCCTATGAAGCTGCGCTCGGGGCCGAGGAAGCGGGCTTGCGCAAGGGTTTGCAAGCCTTGTTCTACACAAACCAGCATATCGCCTTCGACATGATGGGCGGGCGGGTCAACCTGAGCGCGCCCATCGACCTGCGCAGCCTAGTGGGCTTTGACAATGCGAATGTGCATCTTGTGCTGCAAAATGGCCAGTTGCGCGCCGCCGATGTTGGAGACTGGGACACCGTCACTGTTTCGCGGACCGCAACCTATTCGCCCGGCAATCCCAACGTTCTGACCAGCGTCAGCAACGTGGCCGGAGTTCCGGTTGGGGCGCGGGTCTCTGGCGTTGGCGTGGGGCGTGAGGTCTATGTGCGCGCGCGCAACACCGCTGCTGGCACGCTGACGCTGTCGCAGCCCTTGCATGGTGGCGCGGGCACGCAGAATTTCACATTCGAGCGATATCAATATCTGCTGGATTGCTCCGGCTTTTCGAACCTTTCCAATTTCGAGTGCCGCAACGTAGAATTTCTGTGCCGGGGTCTGGCATCTGCTGTCATGCTGCCCGAGGGCGGCAGCATCACCCGGTTTTCGGATTGCGATTTCGACCGGCCCAAGGATCGCGGGATCACGTCAATCGGGCGCGGCTGTCAGGGCCTGACGGTGGATCGCTGCCAATTCGCCAGCTCTCAGATGACGTTGCGGGCGCAGGACCGCACGGTCATTGCGTTTAACACCAACAACAACGATGCCAAGATCCGCAACAACCGCGCAGTGCTTTGGGCGCATTTCGGGGTGATGGGCGGGACCGGCCATATCATCAGCGGCAATCATTTCTTCGCCGGTGATGACGAAGCGCAAGGCATCCGCCAAGCCGGGATCGTGCTGACCGACGTGAATTTGAAAACCACGATCACCGGCAATTACATAGACAATTGCTTCATTGAATTGTCGAACGAATACGCGCCAGAGCCGAATTTCGTGGGCGGCTTCTCCTTTGGCGGTCTGACCGTGACCGGCAATATCTTCATTGCCAGCGGGGTTGCGCCTTGGTTCAACTGGATCGTGATCCGCCCGCTTGGGTCGGGGCAGTTCGTGCAGGGCTTACATGTGTCGGGCAACGTGTTCCGCACCGTTGGCAATCGCATCAATCGGGTGGATGCCGTAGACACCACCTTCGGCGCACTGGATTACACCCGCTTTCGCAACGTGATCTTCGACAACAACGCCTATAACGGGGTCGATTTCGGGACCGAAAGCCCTTGCGTGGTGCTGCACGATCAGAATAGCGAAGCGACAACATGGGTGGTCGATACTGGCGACAAGCTGCCCTTCGGCGGCTGGGCACGCACCGTATCTTCGGTGGTCATGGAAGGCCGCGCGCAAGATAGCAGCAACGCCACCCGTTACGAGATGCCATTCGTCGAGATCCAGCAAGGCCCGAACAGCGACCGCGTTAATCTGCGCTGGCCCGCCGCAACACGCGGGCGCGCGGTGGTTACGGTGAGGGTGGACCGGCCGCTCTAACCAAGCGAGGCGCTTTTGCGCACCGCACCCAGAGCGCCGCGCAGGCCATTGAATGGGTTTGCCCGGCAGAATCGAGATGATTCGGCACCGGCGAATCAGTTTCCTGCGCGTCACCCCCATCCGGCTTTAAGATTGTTTCGCTACTATCTAGAAGAAGGGTCATCCTTTCGGCGCAGAAAACGCTAGCGCAAACAGCTTTTCAGGGCAAAGAGAGGCGATCGCGTTTCATTATGCACCTCCTTTGTCAGAACCCGGGTAGGGTCATGGATTTATCCTGAACTTTATCAAGAGCTTGCCTTGGGCGGCGTGCGATGATTTCTTGTAACCCTATCCGGACCGCCTCGCTCTCCAGTGCATCGACCGATATTTTCCAGGGTGCAGAGTACATGATCTGGGTCGCAGGCAGAGTGCCCGACCGGATCAACTTGTGAACCGAAGTGACGCAGACGCCAAGGCGTTTCGCCGCGGCATCGACACTGATGGTCTTCGGGACCTCTGCATCCGGATCGTAGGCCGGGATTGCGAGCTTGTCGCGGAGCGCCGCGACCCGAACGGTTGTCCACGTTTCACCATCTTCGGTGCGGCAACGCATCCGATTGAGAGTGACTGCCAACTCTCGGTCAGGCCAGTGTCCGCCAAGCTTGCGCAAAACATCGTCGGCCGCGAGTTGCCGGCCGGGTGGGAAGCGACCGGTCTTGCGCCGGGCCAACCTGACCTCGGTGTGGCGTCCACCGATCCAGTGCAGCAGCAAGACAAATTCATTTTTCTTCGCGTCGATGTCGATCACGACTTCCTCGATCAGCAGCCTGACCAGCCGCTGCCGAGCGCGGCCATCGGTCTCCGCCGCGTTCCAGACGAAAGGCAGGTCCGAGGCGAGCTGCATCAGAACTGCGGGATCGACTGCCGGTTTCGCGCTGATTTCCGCTCTCAGCTGTTCCAGCTTCTGCTCGACTGTGGCCACGCGCTCCAATGCGGCGTTCCAACGGGCTTCGAGCGCCCGTGCGACATGCCGTTTGGCGGGGTCAACATGCTCATGGCGACGTTCAGCAAGATCCGCCGCATACCGGGCTTCCTCGAGTTCCCGCTCGACTGCCAGTCGGACTGTCTCCTGCACCTTGGCGGCCTGTTGCCCCGCAAGAATGGCGGCCTGAACGGCTTGGCCAGAGACCGCCTCGAGCAACTGGCTTGCGATGGTAGCGTCAATGCCACGCCCACCAGCACCGATGCACAGACCGGCCCCGACATGTCCATCATCGCCACGGCACTGATACCGGTGCGACTGGTCGGTGCCTGACTTGTAAAAAACCCGCATCATCCGGCCACAGCGCGCACAGCGGGCCATGCCAGACAGCAACGCTTGTCCGCCTCGTCCTGATTTGCGGGTTGCCCGCTTCTGCATATGCGCATTCTCCTCCAGCATGCGGCCGTTCTCCTCAAAGGTGCGCCAGTCGATATACCCCTCGTGACTATCCTTTATGAGCACGCTCCACTCTTCAATCCTCCTGTGGTGGCCGCTGGTCTTGCGGGCCTGTCCATCCACCACGCGTGTCCGGTTTCCGGTCCGCCCAAAGGCGTAAGCTCCAGCATAGATGGGATTGTGCAGCACCTGCATCACGCTGTGATAGGCTGGCTTGCGCCATGTAATCTTGCGCAGCGCTCCGTTGCGCTGCACCACCGGAAGGTGGATGTCTGCCTCCCGAAGCCACAGGAACACCTGTCGCCCGCTGCCGAGTTCGCGGAACTTGGCAAAGATCAGGTGGATAGCCTGCTGGACGCGTTCATCGGGATCGGTCTCGATCCGATCATCCTCGCTCCAGCAGAAGCCCGGCGGCAACGTGAAGCGAAGTTCGCCCCGACCAGCCTTCGCATCGCGGGCCGCCAGTCCTCGCTGTCGCAAGAGATTGAGTTCATATTCCGACATCGTTCCCTTCAACCCCAGCAGCAGCCGGTCATTCATCAGGCGAGGATCGTAAGCCCCCTCCGGATCGACCACCAAGGCCCCTGTCAGGGCACAGAGGTCGATCAGATGATGCCAATCCCGGCCGTTGCGGGCCAGCCGAGACGCCTCGATGCAGTAGACGGCCCCAACCGATCCGGCACAGACCTCGGCGACGAGACGCTGGAATCCCGGCCGAGCCATCTGGCCGGAACCGGACCGGCCGAGATCCTCGTCGATCACCTGAACACCCGCGAAGCCTGCCTCGCGGGCGGATTCAGCCATCTGGTATTGGCGCTTCTGGCTCTCCAGATTGCCAAGAACCTGGCTCATCGTCGACTGCCGGACATAGATGATAGCGGTGCGAGAAAGGTGCTCAGCGGTTATCTTTGCGTGCATCATCCTGCGAGCCCCCCGCCATCTTGTCCGCTGCCGTCAGCAGCAGCTCCGCCAGTGTCTCCAGAATTTCCGGCGTCGCCGGTGCTGCCGGGGGGCGGTTCCGGGGATCGTCCAGCGCCAGGCAAAGCTGCTCCGGCTGCGGCTGGTGTCGGGGTCGGCTGGGCATGCGTATCCTCCTCTGGAATCACTGTCCCATAGGATGGCGCAAAATCGGTATGACGCATCAATTCCAGGGTCCGCGCCAGCGCCTCAAGCGCCTCGATCGCCACAAGTGGTGGTCCGCTGTCCAGCCGCGCACAATATGCGGGATCGGACATCCAAGGTGGTAAAGTCCGGAAGAAACCCGGCC
>CAYNWX010000035.1:0-2672 GCA_964401005.1 uncultured Natronohydrobacter sp. | reverse complement strand
CTCGCCCGACAGGCCCGCCGCTTCCGAACCAGTAACGGACAATGAAAGACCCGCACCCGCAGAGGCACGCAGCATGTCGCCCAACTCGGTAAACACGACCAGCGAATCCAGCAGGTGATAGCCGTCCTCGCGTTGGCCGGTCACGTGCAAAGCCAGATTGACCTTCGCCGGCGCACGCTCTGCCGCGATCATTGGCTGTCGGTCATCGCTTCGGGCGGGATCTTACCCTCTTCGATCTTGCGGCGCACAAGGTCGGTATCCAGATCCGGATGCGGGGCAAAGGACAGCGCACGCCGCCATTGGAAGCGCGCTTCGCGCTCGCGGCCTACGGCCCAATACACATCGCCCAAATGGTCGTTGAGGATGGGGTCGGTCGGCATCAGCTCGACTGCGCGCTCCATGACCGGCACAGCCTCGTCATACCGGCCAAGGCGGTAGAAGGCCCAACCCAGACTGTCCACGATATAACCGCTATCTGGCTCTGCTTCGACTGCGCGCTCGATCATACCCAGCGCTTCGTCCAGCTTCATCCCCTTGTCGATCAGCGAGTAGCCTAGGTAGTTCAACACCTGCGGCTCGTCCGGCACGAACTCTAAAGCGCGTCGGAATTCAGGCTCTGCGCGCTCCCATTCGCCCATACGTTCCAGCGCGATGGCCCGAGTATAGATAAGCACCCAGTGACGATCTTCCACCGTTTCTAGCAAGCCAAGCGCGGTGGAATAGGCCTGTTCCGCCTCTGAGAACTGCTCTTCGCGGCGCAACAGATCGCCCAGCGCGCTGTAGACCAGCACGGATTCGGGGCGTTCCTGCACCAAAGCACGCAGGCTTTCGATCGCGGCCTCGACCTCGCCGCTGCGCGCAAGCGCGTTGGCCTTGCCAAGTTGCGCGCCCAGATATTGAGGGCTGTCGCTGGACATGGAATCGTAGACATCATCTGCCAGCGCGTATTGGCCTGCCCGTTCCAGCAATTGACCAGTCAGCAAGATCGCGTCGCCATGGTCTGGGCGTAGCGCCAGAGCAAGCCGCGCATAGACCAGAGGAAGCCAATCATCGCGCTCTGCGGGCAAAGCAGAGGCCAGCATGAAATACGTCTCTGCCATGCCATCACGGGCAGAGGTGATCGTATCGAACGGGATCGCGCGACCCTCTTCAAGCGCGGCCCGCAGATAGGCCACGTCTTCGTCAGGGTTTGCGCCGAACATCGCATCTGTCAGCGCCACGGCATCCTGCATGCGCCCCAGTTGCGACAAGATGCTGATATGGGCAATCACACCGCGCCGGGTCAGGCCAATCGGGCCTTCGGCTTCGCCAGTCAATAAGGCCTCTGCGCGCTCCAGATCGCCCACGAATGCAAAAGCCAGCGCTTTGAAATACAGCGCGAAGGGCGCAAGCTCTTCGCGTTCACCGATCACGGCATCGAAAGCGGCAAGCGCATCGCTCATGCTGCCGCGTCCCAATTCAGCCCAAGCCTTGGCCATGGGGTCGGTCAGCGGGCCGGTCAGCTCACCTTCGTCCATTGCAGCCAAGGCAGCGTCATAGGCACCACGACTGAACGCATCAGCTTGCAGAACAAGGTTCGCCGTGGAACTGGCTTGGTCGCGTGCCGCGATCTGTGCAGCGCGCTCTGCCGCGCGCTCGAAATTGCCCGACAACAGGTGCCCCTGCATAGACAATTCCAGAAAGCCGGGATTGTCCGGGTCCGCTTCCAGCAAGCGATCATGGCTGCCCGCGATCTGGGCAAAATCGCCTTCCGTGATGGCATTGCGCGACGACAGGAAAGCCCCTGCCGCGCCTGTCGGGGGCATGTCTTGCGCCAGAACCGGGCTTGTGGCCAGCATCAGGCACAGCGAGACCCGGCCAAGGATCGTCATGGGGTGTTGCACGCGTTGAATACTCCGCTCGATTACCCCAAGCCTAGTGCCATGCAAAGGCACAGGCAATCGCCCAGCGATCAAAAAACGGTTTGGCGCGATGCTTTACATGTTCGGGTAGTTCGGACCGTCGCCGCCCTGCGGTGTCACCCAGTTGATATTCTGGCTGGGGTCCTTGATGTCGCAGGTCTTGCAATGCACGCAGTTCTGGAAGTTGATGACGAAGCGCGGATCGCTGCCCGCTTCTTCCACAACTTCGTAAACCCCCGCCGGGCAGTAGCGTTGCGCGGGTTCGGCATATTTCGGCAGGTTCACCTTGATCGGCACGGTCGGGTCCACCAGTGTCAGGTGAGCAGGCTGGCTTTCTTCGTGGTTGGTGAAGGAATAAGCCACGTTGGTCAGCCGGTCGAAAGACAGTTTGCCATCGGGCTTGGCGTATTCGATAGGCTTGTGCTTTGCCGCTTCGCCGGTGGCTTCTGCGTCCGTTTTGCCATGGCCCATCGTGCCAAACATGGAAAAGCCCAGCGTATTTGTCCACATATCCATGCCACCCAAAGCCAATGACGGCACAAGCCCCCATTTCGACCACATGGGTTTTACGTTGCGCACCTTTTTCAGGTCTTGCCCAACAGGACCATTGCGCAATTCGTGCTCATAGGCGGTCAGTTCATCACCCGCGCGGCCAGCCTTGATAGCGTCATGTGCAGCCTCTGCCGCGGCCTTGCCCGACAGCATGGCGTTGTGATTGCCCTTGATGCGCGGCACGTTCACCAGCCCCGCCGAACAGCCCAGCAGTGCGCC
>CAYNWX010000034.1:0-17883 GCA_964401005.1 uncultured Natronohydrobacter sp. | reverse complement strand
CAAGCGCCTCGATCGCCACAAGTGGTGGTCCGCTGTCCAGCCGCGCACAATATGCGGGATCGGACATCCAAGGTGGTAAAGTCCGGAAGAAACCCGGCCGGTCCTCAACCAGAACCGAGTCAGACCCTTGCCTGCGACCGCCATCGCGGGCTCGCAGAACGCGACCGAACAGAGGGTGCCACGGATACTCGATCCGGACTTCTCGGGGTTTGTATGTGGAATGATTGCCGATTTCGGCGACGGCCTCTAACTTCATCTACTCAGTGCCATTTCTTGTGCTTGCGGCGCTGGTGGCCGGGTCTGGCCTGTCACCAACCCCCATCGGTTTAGGTCTGGCAGTCGTGTCGGGCGCGCTGACCTCTGGGCTGGGTTACGCGCTGTGGTATCGGGTCTTGCCGGAACTGGGGGCCACACGCGGCGCATTGGCGCAATTGTCCGCGCCGGTCTTTGCATTGATCGGCGGTGCGATCCTGCTGGCCGAACCGATCAGCGCGCGCGCCGCCATTGCATCTGCTCTTATCTTGGGTGGGATCGTGCTTGGGGTGTGGGGCAAGCGGCATTCCGGCCCGAAACACGGGGCTTGATCGTTCTGCGCCTTGCTCGTATACGCCCCCGGTGGCCCTGTGGGCCGCGACTCATTTTTTGTATGCCGCGTTTGCCCCAATCCGTCGCTGGGGGGTAGTTCCGGCAAAAGGAGAAGCGACATGAAACTGAATGAACTTCGCGATAATGATGGCGCAACCCGCACCAAGAAGCGCGTTGCCCGTGGCCCAGGTTCGGGCAAGGGCAAGACCGCTGGCCGTGGTATCAAGGGTCAGAAATCCCGCTCGGGTGTGGCCATCAATGGCTACGAAGGTGGCCAGATGCCGCTTTACATGCGCTTGCCGAAGCGTGGCTTCAACAAGCCGAACCGCAAGAGCTTTGCTGTCGTCAACCTGGGCCTGATCGAGAAATTCATCGGCGAAGGCAAGCTGGACGCATCTGCGACCATCACCGAAGATGCGCTGCTCGCATCGGGTCTGGTGCGCCGCAGGCTGGACGGTGTGCGTGTGCTGGCCAAGGGTGAGATCACGACCAAGGTTGATCTGGCTGTGACCGGTGCCTCGAAATCCGCCGTTGAAGCAGTCGAAAAGGCGGGCGGGTCCGTTCAAATCATCGCGCCCACCCCGAAAAACGCGGATGTGGCTGCCGAATAAAGGTTGTGAGGGGATGCATAGCCCCTTACATCACCCATAACAGGGTTTTCGCGCCGCCGACCGCACCCCGGTCCGGCGGCGCTGACATGACAGAGAGAGACGCAGATGGCATCTGGTGCTGACCAACTCGCGGCAAATACAAGCTGGGGGGCGCTGGCAAAGGCGACCGACCTTCGCAAACGCATCTTCTTTGCGCTTGGCCTGCTGATCGTTTACCGCATTGGCACCTACATACCCGTGCCCGGTATTGACGGTCTGGCGCTGCGCGAATTCATGGACGAAGCCGCGTCTGGCATCGGCGGCATGCTCAACATGTTCACCGGCGGCGCGATCAGCCGCATGGGCATTTTCGCGCTTGGCATCATGCCTTACATCTCTGCTGCGATTATCGTGCAGCTTGTTGGTGCAATGTATGAACCTTGGAAAGCCTTAAAGAAAGAGGGTGAGATGGGGCGGCGCAAGCTGAACCAATACACCCGCTATCTGACCGTCATGCTCGCGCTGGGGCAGTCTTATGGTCTGGCTGTGTCGCTGGAAGCGGGCGATCTTGCGACCGATCCGGGCTGGTTCTTCCGCGCCGCCGTGGTCATCACGCTGGTTGGCGGCACCATGTTCCTGATGTGGCTGGGCGAGCAGATCACCGAGCGCGGCATCGGCAACGGCATTTCGCTAATCATTTTCGTGGGTATCATCGCGGAAATCCCCGCCGCTCTGGCGAACTTCCTTGCCCAAGGTCGTTCGGGCGAGATTTCGCCGGCTATCATCATCGGTGTAATCGTGATGATCGTGGCCGTGATCGCTTTCGTGGTGTTCATGGAGCGCGCGATCCGCAAGATCAGCATTCAGTATCCGCGCCGTCAGGTCGGTATGAAAGTGTTCGACGGTGGCACCTCGCACCTACCTATCAAGGTGAACCCGGCCAACGTGATCCCGGCCATCTTTGCGTCGTCTTTGTTGTTGTTGCCGACCACGCTGGCAACGTTCTCGGGCAATTCGCAATCCGAGATCATGGCGACCATCCTCGCCTATTTTGGCCCCGGCCAACCTGCTTACCTGCTGTTCTTCACGGCTATGATCGTTTTCTTTACGTTCTTTTACACTCAGAACGTGGCGTTCAAGACTGATGAGGTGGCCGAGAACCTGAAAAACCAGAACGGGTTTGTTCCCGGCATTCGCCCCGGCAAACGCACAGAGGAATATCTGGATTACGTTGTCACGCGTCTTGTAACCGTGGGTGCAATTTATCTGGCTGCGGTCTGTTTGTTGCCTGAGATTTTGCGCGGTCAGTTGGCAATCCCGTTCTATTTTGGCGGCACATCGGTGCTGATTATCGTGTCGGTCACCATGGATACTATCAACCGCGTGCAATCGCATCTGATCGCGCACCAGTATGAAGGTTTGCTGGAAAGATCGAACCTGCGCGGCAAGTCGCGCAAGCGCAGCACCAAGCCCCCGGCACGTCGATGAACATTATTTTGATTGGTCCACCGGGTGCTGGAAAAGGCACTCAAGCTCAGAAGCTCGTTGCATCACGCGATATGATGCAGTTGTCCACAGGTGACATGCTGCGCGCCGCCCGCACCTCTGGCACTGAGATGGGCAACCGTGTGGCAGAGGTGATGGACAAGGGCGATCTTGTTACGGATGAGATCGTGATTGGCCTGATCGAGGAGAAGCTGGAGCAGGGCTCTGCCGGTGGCTTCATCTTCGACGGGTTCCCGCGCACATTGGCGCAAGCCGATGCCTTGGGCGCACTTCTTGCGCGCCACAATACTGGACTTCACGCTGTCATCGAACTCGTGGTGGATGACGCGGCATTGGTTGGGCGGATCGTTAAACGCGCAGCAGAGGCGCAGGCTGCCGGTCATCCCGTTCGCAAGGACGACACACCCGAAGTGTTCGACGACCGCCTGCGCGCCTATTACAAGCAAACCGCACCCTTGTTGGGCTACTACCACGCCAAGGGCCAGTTGCAACGGGTCGACGGTATGGCCAGCATGGACGCGGTCGCGGCACAGATCGCAACCATCCTCGACGCATGATCTTGGGAAGCGGTCAGCGATTTCGCTGTGACTTTGGCTTTGCAGAGGCACTTGGCCAGCTTCTGATCTGGGTGCTTCTGACGATCGTGACCTTCGGACTCGCACTCTTCGTATTGCCCTACTACTTCCTTAAGGCACCCATTAACAAAACTTACGTTCTCGATCCGCAGGGCAATGCAGTCGCGCGTTTATTTGTCGAAGTTGGCTTTGCCGATATCCTTGGCCATGCTATTATCTGGCTCGTGCTGACTATTCTGACCCTCGGGCTAGCCTTTTTTTGTATTGGCAGTCCGTCGTCAAACGGCTGATGAACGCGACCGTCACAGTGCCTCTGTGACAGGACCCTTTATGGGGCCTTGACCTTGCTTTGAAAAGCACATACTCGACACGCCTGAGATGAGAATCGCGCCTGCGCGGCAGTTTGTCTGTCACAGGCGTATTCTGTATTGGAATGCACGCGGGGGGCCATTGCGCCCCGTGTTGTGAAAAAAGGTTCTGGAGCTACGGAACCGCAACGAAAGGAACTATCCGCGTGGCACGTATTGCTGGCGTAAACATCCCCACGGGTAAGCGCGTTCCGATTGCGCTGACCTATATTCACGGTATCGGCCCCAAGGCGGCTGCGGACATCTGTGCCGCTGTTGGCATTGATTTGACCCGCCGTGTCAATGAACTCTCCGATGCCGAAGTGCTTGCCGTGCGCGAGCATATCGACGCGAATTATACCGTTGAAGGCGATCTGCGTCGCGAAGTGTCGATGAACATCAAGCGTATGATGGATATCGGCTCGTATCGTGGTTTGCGCCATCGTCGCAACCTTCCCGTGCGCGGTCAGCGCACCCACACCAATGCGCGCACGCGCAAGGGCCCGGCAAAAGCTATTGCTGGCAAGAAGAAGTAAGGGAAGGCTTGATCCATGGCTCGTGATAAAACGCGCGTTAAGCGCAAGGTACGCAAGAATATCGCCGCTGGTGTCGCTCATGTGAACTCCAGCTTCAACAACACCAAAATCCTGATTTCCGATGTGCAGGGCAACGCCATTTCTTGGTCGTCCGCTGGCACGATGGGCTTCAAGGGCTCGCGCAAGTCGACCCCCTACGCGGCTCAGCTTGCAGCGGAAGACGCTGGCAAGAAAGCACAGGAACACGGCGTGAAAACGCTGGATGTCGAAGTGCAAGGCCCCGGTTCGGGCCGTGAATCGGCGCTGCGTGCGCTGGCGGCTGTTGGCTTCAACATCACCTCGATCCGTGATGTGACGCCGATGGCACATAACGGCTGCCGCCCGCCGAAGCGTCGTCGCGTCTAAGGTTGGTCCGGTTTTTGCCAGACCCCGCGGATTTGCGGGGTCTGGTTTTCTGTCTTTTAGATCCTCGGGCGTCGCACGGGCATGGGCATGGCCCCGCGACAAGAATGGAGGCGACACATGATCCATAAAAACTGGCTAGAACTTATCAAGCCGGCGCAGCTAGACGTGAAACCGGGTGCCGATAGCGCCCGCATGGCGACGATTGTTGCAGAACCGCTGGAGCGTGGCTTTGGCCTGACTCTTGGGAACGCGCTGCGTCGGGTGCTTATGGCGTCGCTGCAAGGTGCGGCCATCACCTCGGTCCAGATCGATAATGTCCTGCACGAGTTCTCCTCGGTGCCGGGCGTGCGTGAAGACGTGACCGACATTGTGCTGAACCTGAAAAGCGTTGCGCTGCGGATGGATGTTGAAGGCCCCAAGCGGGTTTCGATTTCGGCGCAGGGTCCGGGCGTTGTTACCGCTGGCGATATCGAAACCAGCGCAGGGATTGAAGTTCTGAACAAGGACCTTATCATCTGCCATATCGACGATGGTGCATCGGTCTACATGGAACTGACGGTGAATACCGGCAAAGGCTATGTCAGCGCTGACAAGAACCGTCCCGAAGACGCACCGATTGGTCTTATCTCGATTGATGCGATCTTCTCGCCGGTCAAGCGCGTCAGCTACGACGTGCAGCCGACCCGTGAAGGCCAAGTTCTGGACTATGACAAGCTGACAATGAAGGTCGAAACCGACGGCTCCGTCCGTCCGGATGATGCGATCGCCTATGCGGCCCGCATTCTTCAAGATCAGTTGCAGATTTTCGTGAACTTCGACGAGCCGGAATCGGCCGGGTCGAAGGATGATGATGACGGTCTGGAGTTCAACCCGCTTCTGCTGAAGAAAGTGGACGAGTTGGAATTGTCGGTGCGTTCTGCGAACTGCCTGAAGAACGACAACATCGTCTATATCGGCGATCTGATCCAGAAAACCGAAGCAGAAATGCTGCGCACCCCGAATTTTGGCCGCAAATCCTTGAACGAGATCAAGGAAGTGCTGTCGGGTATGGGGCTGCATCTTGGTATGGATGTTGAAGAATGGCCGCCAGAAAATATCGACGAACTGGCCAAGCGTTTCGAGGATCAGTTCTGATCTTTTACGGCATGGGCGCCTTGAGCGCCCGTGCCACACGACTGGGCACCCGCCCCAAGGAGAGCCGTGGTCACGCAGCCATGGCCAGACAAAGTAAAACACGACGTTAAGGAGATATGACATGCGTCACGCCCGTGGCTACCGCCGCCTGAACCGCACCGCCGAACACCGCAAGGCGCTGTTCTCGAACATGTGCGGCTCGCTGATTGAACACGAACAGATCAAGACCACCCTGCCCAAAGCAAAAGAGCTGCGCCCGATCGTAGAAAAGCTTATCACGCTGGGCAAACGCGGTGACCTGCATGCCCGCCGTTTGGCCGCGGCGCAACTGAAGCAGGACAAGGACGTCAAGAAATTGTTCGACATTCTCGGACCGCGCTACAAGGACCGTCAGGGCGGCTATGTCCGCATCCTGAAGGCCGGGTTCCGCTACGGCGACATGGCGCCGATGGCGATCATCGAGTTCGTTGATCGTGACCCCTCGGCAAAAGGCGCTGCCGATCTGGCCCGCGAAGAAGCCGCTTCGGCTGAATAATAAGATCGAGCCTAGTTGATCGCCAAGGCCCGGGTGCACTTTGCACGCGGGCCTTTTGCTTTTTAGGCCAAGCCCCCATATGTGCACCACATGCGTTGCTGGAGGTGTATGTGCGTCATATCCTGATCATGGCTCTCGCTATGTCACTGATGGCCCTGTCCGTCGTGCAGGCGCAGACTGTCCCGCAATCTTCGGCCCAGATTCAGCTGTCCTTCGCACCCCTGGTGAAGCAAGCCACACCTGCCGTTGTGAATATTTACGCGCAGCGCGTCGTGGCCGAACGGCGCAATCCCTTTGCCGATGACCCGTTCTTTGGCGATTTGTTCCGGAATTTCGGGCAGGTCACGCCACGGGTGCAGAACTCGCTTGGCTCTGGTGTGATCGTTGGTCCTGATGGCTTGGTCGTTTCGAACTATCATGTCGTGGGCCAAGCGACAGAAATCCGCGTTGTCCTGAACGACCGCCGCGAATTCGCAGCAGAGGTTGTGCTGACGGATGAGGAAAGCGATCTTGCCGTGCTGCAATTGCAAGGCGCACGCGATCTGCCCGCTTTGCGTTTGGCCGATTCCGACAGGACCGAAGTTGGTGATCTGGTTCTGGCTATCGGCAATCCGTTTGGGGTTGGGCAAACGGTTTCAAGCGGGATCATCTCTGGCCTTGCCCGGTCTGGCATAGCTGTGGGGTCGGGGCGCGGGTATTTCCTGCAAACCGATGCGCCCATCAACCCCGGCAATTCCGGCGGCGCGTTGGTGAACATGGCGGGTGAATTGGTGGGCGTGAACACCGCGATTATCACGCGCTCGGGCGGGTCCAACGGCATCGGCTTTGCGATCCCGGCCAATCTGGTCGCACAGGTCGTGGCGCAGGCGCGCGACGGCAATGCACGTTTTCAGCGCCCTTGGGCGGGTGTGACGGCACAGGCCGTTGATGCGGCCTTGGCAGAGGCCTTCGACCAAAGCATTCCGGCGGGCGTGGTGCTCTTGGACCTGCACCCTGACAGCCCCTTGGCACAGGCCGGTTTGCAGCGCGGCGATGTCATTCTGTCGGTCGACGGGGGCGAGGTGAATTCGGCCCCGGAAATGATGTTCCGGTTTGCCGCGCGCGGGATTGGCGGGCAATCGGTTCTGTCCTATCGGCGTGGCGCGGCGGATCGCACCGTCACGGTCGACCTGATCGCCCCGCCCGAAACGCCCGCGCGCGATACCCGGCAGATCAACGGGCGCACCGCGCTGAGCGGATTGGAGGTAATGCGCATCAACCCGGCGGTCATCGCGGAATTTGGCCTGTTGCCAGAGGCGGAGGGCATTCTGGTCACACAAGCGCGCGATCTGGCCGCGCGGATCGGACTGCGCCCGGGCGATGTGCTGTTGGCCGTCAATGGTGAGCGCGTGACCAGCACCGAGGATGTGGTGCGTCTGTCCCGCGCCCAGACGCGCACATGGGTGATCGACCTGATCCGCGAGGGTCGCCAAGTCTCATTGCGGTTTCGGCTGTAACCGCGCCTTTGCGCGCGGTAAACTGCGCTATGGCTGACCTGTTCGATACCGCAGCGCCCAACGCGCCTAAACCCGGCCCGCGCCCCTTGGCCGACCGGCTGCGCCCGCGTGCCTTGGCGCAGGTAATCGGGCAGCAAAAAGCGCTCGGACCGGATGGGCCGCTTGGGGCAATGGTGGCCAGTGGCCATTTGGCCAGCCTTGTTCTGTGGGGGCCGCCCGGCGTGGGCAAGACGACCATCGCGCGCCTGCTGGCCGATCACACGCAGCTAGAGTTCGTCCAGATCAGCGCGATTTTCTCGGGCGTCCCGGAACTGCGCAAGGTGTTTGATGCCGCCAAGCTGCGCTGTCAGACCGGGCGCGGCACCATGCTGTTTGTCGATGAGATTCACCGTTTCAACCGCGCGCAGCAGGATAGTTTCCTACCGCATATGGAGGACGGCACGATCACGCTGGTGGGTGCGACGACAGAGAACCCGTCGTTCGAATTGAATGCCGCTTTGTTGTCGCGCGCGCAGGTGATCGTGTTGGAGCGGTTGACGCTGGCCGATCTGGAATTGCTGGCGCAGCGCGCAGAGCAGGAACTGGGCCGCGCCCTGCCGCTGGACGGTCCGGCACGCGAGGCGCTTTTGGAAATGGCCGATGGCGATGGGCGCGCAGGGCTGAACCTGATTGAACAGGTTATGGGCTGGCAGGTCACAGGCAAGCTGGACCGCAAGGCGCTGTCGCAGCGATTGATGCGGCGCGCTGCGCAATACGACAAATCGGGCGATGCACATTACAATCTGATCTCTGCCCTGCACAAATCGGTGCGCGGGTCGGACCCGGATGCGGCGCTTTATTGGCTGGCGCGGATGATTGAAGGCGGCGAAGACCCGCGCTATCTGGCGCGCCGCATGGTGCGCATGGCGGTCGAAGATATCGGGCTGGCCGACCCGCAAGCGCAAGCGGTCTGTCTGGATGCGTGGAACACCTATGAGCGCCTTGGCAGCCCCGAGGGCGATCTGGCGCTGGCGCAGGCGGTGATCTACCTTGCGCTCGCACCCAAATCGAACGCGGGCTATGTGGCTTGGAAGGGTGCGTTGAAGCTAGCGAAGAAGACCGGGTCGGAACCACCCCCCAAGCACATCCTGAACGCACCCACGGGGCTGATGAAAGAGCAGGGCTACGGCGCGGGCTACGCCTATGACCACGACGCCGAAGACGGGTTTTCGGGCCAGAACTACTTTCCCGATGGTGTGACCCGTCCGGTGCTTTATGCGCCGCCCGAACGCGGGTTCGAGCGGGATTTGGGTAAACGTCTGGCATGGTTCGCCAAATTGCGGGCCAAGCGGGGCGGCTAGCCGCGCAGGGGACGGCGGAGTATGTGCGGCAAGATGAAGGTGGCGTTGACATTGTCGCCCCGCTTTGCGCATGACACGGATGGTTTGCAGGGGAACGCGATGAGCAGGGTAGAAACACGGCAGGTTGGGCCGGAAGATGGCAGGCAGCGGCTGGACCGTTGGCTGAAGCGCCAGTTTCCGCAGATCACGCAAGGGCTGATCGAAAAAGCCTGCCGCAAAGGCGAAATTCGCGTCGATGGTGGGCGGGTCAAAGCCAATACCCGGATCGAGATCGGGCAATCCGTGCGCGTGCCGCCCCTGCCAGATATACCTGCCGCGCCGCCGGCTCTGAAATCCGGCCCGTCTGATGCCGATGCCGAGATGATCCGCGCCTGTGTGATCTTCCGCGACCAGCATGTTATCGCGTTGAACAAGCCTCCGGGCCTGCCCAGCCAAGGCGGCAGCGGGCAGGGCAGTCGGCATGTCGATGGGCTGAGTGATGCGCTCATGTTCGACTACAAGGAGCGCCCGATGTTGGTGCACCGTCTGGACAAGGACACGTCCGGCGTGTTGCTGCTGGCACGCACCCCGCGCGTGGCCCGCCGCTTGTCCGAAAGCTTTCGCCACCGCAACACGCGCAAGATATATTGGGCCTTGGTCGCTGGTGTGCCGCAACCGCTGATGGGAACCGTGCGTTACGGCTTGCTGAAAACCGGCGCGCGCGGGGCCGAGAAGATGCGCTGCATTCACCCGAACGAGGTGGACAGCACCGAGGGCGCGAAACGTGCGATGACCGATTTTGCCGTAATCGAGCCTTTGGGCAGTCGGGCCGCGTGGATGGGCCTGTCGCCGATCACGGGGCGCACCCACCAGTTGCGCGCGCATATGGCCGAGATGGGACATCCGATTATCGGCGATGGCAAGTATGGCGGCTCTGGTCAAGAAAACCTTGGCGACGGCTGGGGCGCGGGCATTGGCGGAGAGGTCAGCCGCAAGCTGCATCTGCATGCCCGCAGCTTGGTGTTAGAGCACCCGGTCACGGGCGCGACCTTAAGCGTGACGGCGCCTTTGCCAGAGCATATGGCCAAAACTTGGGCCTTGTTTGGATGGCGAGACTCCGACGCGCCGGCAGACCCATTCGAGGATGGCTGATGCTTTTTCCGGAAGATGTTCGAGACCGTGCAATTGGCTGAAGACCACCTTTCAAACCGAAGCCAGCCATGCTGCGTGCCCGCCTGTTTTACAATCGGGTCAGGGCGGCATGGTCCGCAGATGCTTATGGACTTCGCGCAGTTGACAGACGCGCGACACAATATCGGAAATGGGGCGACAGCATGAGCGGTTGGGCAAAGAAGCGGTTTTGGACAGAGGTGACGATTTCCAAGGCAGAGGGCGGCCATGCCGTTTTGCTGGATGGGCGCGGGATCAAGACGCCTGCCAAATCGGCCCTGATTGTGCCATCGGTCGGGTTTGCCGAAGTCGTTGCCAATGAATGGCGCAAGCAGGGCGCAGAGATAGACCCTGCCAGCATGCCGGCCACGCGCGCGGCCAATGCTGCCATTGACAAGGTGCGCGGACAGATGGACGAGGTGGCAGGCCTGATCACCGATTATGGCGACAGCGATTTGGTCTGCTACCGGGCAGAGGCCCCGGACAGGCTGGTCGCGCTGGAAGCGGCTGCATGGGACCCAATTGTGGATTGGGCGGCACATCGCTATGGGGTCCGCCCCGTTGTGCGCGTTGGCGTGGTGCACGCGCCGCAAGCGGCCCCGCTGCTAGACGGGTTGCGCAGGGATGTGGCGCGGTTGACTGCATTCGAGCTGACCTGTTTTCATGACCTTGTGGCCATGTCAGGTTCATTGCTGATTGGATTGGCTTTAATCGACCGGTTCGCAAGCCCGGAAGACCTTTGGGTCGCGTCCCGCGTGGACGAGGATTGGCAGATTTCGCAATGGGGCACCGATGAAGAAGCCGAGGCCTTGACCGAAGGCCGTAAACGCGCCTTTCTGGACGCGGCGTACTTTTATTTCGCATTGCAAGAGCGCGGATAGCCGCGCGGTCGGTCTGGGATGATGGGCGTCGGCCTGCGGGGATGATTGATGACTGATGGCACCGGCAAAACCGAACCCAGCCTGCGGATCAGGATTGTCTTTGGGGATGACGCTATGCTTGGGCCGGGCAAGGCGGATTTGCTGGAGCGCATTCGTGACACCGGGTCCATTTCGGCCGCAGGGCGCAGCATGGCCATGAGCTACAAGCGCGCTTGGTTGTTGGTGGAAGAGATGAACGCCGCCTTTCAGGCCCCTTTGGTGGAATCCGCGCGGGGCGGCGCCAAGGGCGGGGGTGCCTATTTGACCGAGACGGGCGAGGCCGTGCTGTCCCATTACCGCAAGCTTGAAACCATCGTAGCCCAAGCCGGCGCCGCCCAGATCGAGGGGTTGCTGTCGCTGCGTTCCGATGTGTCCGGCCGAAAATAGCGCTTGAATTGCGATGTCAGCTTTGCGATATGTTTGACTGAACATATCCTTTCGAGGAGGGCATTTCCGTAATGCGCATTAAACCAAGCCAATCCCTTCTTGCAGCATCTTTCGCCGCAGCGCTTGCGGCTCCCGTGTGCGCGGAAGAGGTCGTGGTGTTCGCAGCGGCCAGTATGGCAAATGCCTTGGCAGAGATTGAAACGGGTTTCGAGGCTGCTACAGGGCATGACTTGGTCGTGTCGCTGGCCGGGTCATCGGCCTTGGCGCGCCAAATTCAGCAAGGTGCCCCGGCGGATATTTTCATCTCGGCTAGCCCCGACTGGATGGATGTGCTGGAAGCGGACGGGTTTCTGGAACCTGCAACGCGCTTTGATTTGCTGGCCAATACGCTGGTGCTGATTGCCAGAGATGCTGCTGCCCCCCCCGTGCAGATCGGTCCCGATCTGGATCTGGAGGGTCTGTTGGCGGACGGACGGCTTGCCATGGCCTTGGTCGATTCGGTGCCAGCAGGTGTTTACGGCAAAGCGGCGCTTGACTCGCTTGGCCTATGGTCCTCGGTCGAGACGCAGGTCGCACAAGCCGACAACGTGCGCGCGGCGCTTGCCTTCGTGGCCACTGGCGAGGCGCCCTTGGGCATTGTCTATGCCACGGACGCAGCCGCATCCCCAGATGTAACCGTGATCGGCACCTTTCCTGCCCAGACACACCCGCCCATCGTCTACCCGGCGGCAGATCTTGCGAACCGCGACACCGAGGCGGAAACCGCGTTCCTTGATTACTTGCGCGGCCCGGCGGCCCGCGTCGCATTCGAGGGTCAGGGTTTCGTGGTCTTAGTGGACTAGCCGATGCAGGATTGGCTTGGCCCGGCAGAATGGCAGGCGGTGGCGCTGTCGCTGCGCGTGTCCTTCTGGGCCACGCTGGCCAGCTTGCCGCTGGGCATATTGGTGGCCTATGTGTTGGCGCGTTGGCGTTTTCCCGGCAAGCAAGTGCTGAACGGCATCGTGCATTTGCCGCTGATCCTGCCGCCCGTGGTTACAGGCTACGTTCTGCTGCTGACTTTCGGCACCCAGGGCCCAATCGGCGGCGTTCTGGCGGATTGGGGCATTGTCCTTGCCTTTCGCTGGACAGGGGCTGCCGTGGCGGCGGCGGTCATGGCCTTTCCGCTGATGGTGCGTGCTATCCGCCTATCCATCGAAGCGGTCGATCCGAAACTGGAACAGGCCAGCGCCACGCTGGGGGCCTCGCCTGTTTGGGTGTTCCTGACCGTGACGCTGCCGATGGCGTTGCCGGGGATCATTGCAGGCACCATTCTTGCTTTCGCCAAGGCCATGGGCGAATTCGGCGCGACAATCACCTTCGTGTCGAACATACCCGGCCAGACCCGCACGATTCCCTCTGCGATTTACGCGTTCTTGCAAGTGCCGGGGGGCGAAGATTCGGCCATGCGGCTGGTCATTATGTCTGTCATCGTGGCCATGGCCGCGCTGCTGCTGTCAGAGGTCTTGGCGCGTCGCATCGCGCACAGGGTTGGGGGCGCCTGATGCTGGAGGTATCCGTCAAACATGTGTTCCAAGGCTTTACACTGGATGCTTCGTTTAAAGCCCCGCCCGGAATTACCGTTTTGTTCGGGCGCTCCGGGTCTGGCAAGACAACCATCGTCAACGCAGTGGCAGGGCTGTTAAAGCCTGACAATGGCCGCATTGCGGTAGATGATTGGGTGCTGCTAGACACCGAGCAGGGGGTGCATTTGCGCCCACACAAACGCCGCCTTGGGTATGTGTTCCAAGAGGGGCGTTTGTTCCCGCATCTGAGCGTGCGCCAAAACCTTGACTATGGCGCATGGTTTGCTCCGAAAGATGCCCCGCGCGAAAGCTTTTCGAAAGTGGTCGAGATGCTTGGCATCGGCCCGCTTCTGGAGCGCCGCCCCGCCGCATTGTCGGGGGGCGAAAAGCAACGTGTGGCCATCGGGCGGGCATTGTTGTCTGCGCCTCGGCTTATTTTGGCCGATGAACCGCTTGCAGCACTGGACGCTGCGCGCAAGGCGGAAATCTTGCCCTATTTCGAGCGCTTGCGCGATGAGGTGTCGGTTTCGATCTTATATGTCAGCCACTCCGCCTCTGAAGTGGCGCGGCTGGCGACAACTGTGGTTGCGCTGGACGGTGGGCGCGCGGTGGCCCAAGGCCCCGCCGCGGTGGTTCTGGGCGACCCACACTTGCGCCCCGGCGGCGCTCGTGATGTGGGTGCAGTGCTGACCGCCCGTATTTTGCGCCATCACGAAGACGGGTTGACCGAGTTGAAGGCAGGCGGTCTGCCCCTGTTCCTGCCACGTGTGGCCGCCGCGCCGGATACCAGTCTGCGCATCCGCATCTCCGCGCATGATGTGATCTTGTCGCGCGATTGGCCTCAGGGGTTGTCGGCGCTGAATATCCTGCCCGGCACGATTGCAGAGATACGCGCGGGCGATGGTCCCGGCGCGATCGTGGCGCTGGATACGGCTGCGGGGCGGGTGCTGGCCCGGATCACGCGACGCTCTGCGACGGCAATGGGCTTGGCCCCGGGTGTTTCCGTTCACGCGGTTATCAAAACGGTTGCGGTTGCCACCACCGATATTGGCGCGGTGGGGTAGCCGTTCGTGTCAGCAGGTCTGCCGTGCGGCGCGCATGACCACGTCATCCAGCCCTTCGCCACCGGCTTCGACATAGTCGCGAAGCTGCGCGCGCATGCTTGGATCCCAATAATCCTTGAGATGCTCGGCCACGCGGGCGGGCGCATCCTCTTTGGGTTGGGTTTTGAAGAACGTGGCGATCTGGTTCGCCATGCGGACCATTTTCTCAGGCGACATGCGAGTCCTCGTCAATAATCCGGTGAGGGTTGGAGTAGAGGTCGAAGCCGCCTCCACGGGCAAATGCCGCCAGCGTCAGGCCCGCTCCTGTCGCCAAGCGCAGCGCATGGGCGGTGGGGGCGGACACGGTGATCAGCGTGGTCACGCCTGCCACGGCGCATTTTTGCACCAGTTCGACCGATAGGCGACTGGTCATCACCACGGCGCCTGTGCTGGGGTCTATCCCCTGCCGGGCCATCGCCCCGATTAGTTTATCCAGCGCGTTGTGGCGGCCCACATCCTCGCGCACCAGCGTGATGCCGTGACCGGGCAACAGGAACCCCGCCGCATGGGTCGCGCGGGTCTGGTCATGCAAAGGTTGCTGGTCGCGCAGCATTTCGGTAGCGCGGGCCACCTCGGCGCGGCCAAAGCGCGGGCCGTTGCCCACTTGCGGCAAGTCGCGGGCGGCGGCAGCCAAGCTGTCGATCCCGCACAATCCGCAGCCCACCGGCCCGGCCATGAAGCGACGACGCGCGGCCAAAGCCTCTGCCCGGTCCTCGCGCAGCCAGAAGCGCGCTTCCAGCCCGTTCGGGTGTTCGGCCAGCTCGAACCCGTCCAACTGGTCGGGGGCGGTAACAATCCCTTCGGACAGGGCGAACCCCGTAGCGAAGTCCTGCATATCGGCGGGTGTGGCCATCATCACCGCCGCGCTCGACCCATTGAACACCATTGCCACGGCCACCTCTTCGGGCAGGGTGCGATGCACCGCGACGACTCGTTCGGGTTGCACCGAGAGGCCGGGGTGGCTGCTATGCGCGCGTCGGGCCATCATTCCGCCGCCGGCAGTATGCGGCGCGCTTGCACGGCTTGCGCTGCGTAGTCTTCTTGCCAATCCGTCGGGCCGTTCGACGGGCTGACCTGCACCGCCGTCACCTTGTATTCAGGGCAGTTCGTCGCCCAGTCCGAATAGTCGGTGGTGATCACATTGGCCTGTGTGTCGGGGTGATGGAAGGTGGTGTAAACCACGCCGGGGCTGACACGGTCGGTGATCTTGGCGCGCAGCGCGGTTTCGCCAGAGCGGGACGCCAGCTTCACCCAATCGCCATCTTTCAGCCCGCGATTTTCCGCGTCATGCGGGTGGATTTCCAGCAAATCGGCCTCGTGCCAGATCACGTTCTCGGTCCGCCGGGTTTGTGCACCTACGTTATATTGCGACAGGATCCGTCCCGTGGTCAGCAGTAGCGGAAAGCGCGGTCCGGTCTTTTCATCGGTGGCGACGTATTCGGTGACAATGAACCGCCCCTTGCCGCGCACGAAGCCGTCCACATGCATCAGCGGTGTCCCATCCGGGTGCGCGTCGTTGCAGGGCCATTGGACCGACCCTTTCTCTTCCAGCACCGTGTAGCTGACCCCCGCGAAAGAGGGCGTCGTCAGCGCAATTTCATCCATGATCTGAGCAGGGTGCATGTAGGACCAGCCCGCCCCCAGCTTATTGGCCAGCATCTGCGTGATTTCCCAATCCGCATAGCCATTGCGCGGTTTCATCACCTCGCGCACGCGGTTGATGCGGCGTTCGGCGTTGGTGAAGGTGCCGTCCTTTTCCAAGAAGGTGCTGCCGGGCAGGAAGACATGCGCGTAATTCGCGGTTTCATTCAGGAACAGGTCATGGACGATCACGCAGTCCATCGCCGCCAGCCCTGCGGCGACATGCTTGGTGTCAGGGTCCGATTGCAGGATGTCTTCGCCTTGGCAATAGAGGCCTTTGAACGTGCCATCGACGGCGGCATCGAGCATATTGGGAATGCGCAGGCCCGGCTCGGGGTCAATCTCGACCCCCCAGACGCGCCCGAGCAATTCGCGCACATCTTCATTCTTGACGTGGCGGTAGCCCGGCAATTCATGCGGGAACGACCCCATATCGCAGGCACCCTGCACGTTGTTCTGACCGCGCAAGGGGTTCACCCCCACACCGGGGCGGCCCAGATTGCCGGTCAACATGGCCAGATTGGCAATCGCCATCACGGTGGTAGAGCCTTGGGAATGCTCCGTCACGCCCAAGCCATAATAGATCGCGCCATTGCCGCCGGTGGCGAATAGCTTTGCAGCCTCGCGCAATTCGGCGGCGGGAACACCTGTCAGCAGTTCCGTGGCTTCGGGCGCATGGCGCGGGTCGCTGACAAAGGCGGCAAAGTCCTGAAATTCATCCCAATCGCACCGCTCGCGGATGAAGGCCTCGTCCATCAGCCCTTCGGTGACGATGACATGCGCCAGCGCCGTGACCACGGCCACGTTGGTGCCGGGGCGCAAGGGCAGGTGGTGGGCTGCCTTGATATGCGCCGATTTGACAAGATCAATCCGGCGCGGGTCGATCACGATCAGCTTCGCGCCCGCGCGCAGGCGCTTTTTCAGACGGCTGGCAAAGACCGGGTGCCCATCGGTCGGGTTCGCGCCGATGACGATGACCACATTCGAGTGTTCCACGCTGTCAAAGTCTTGCGTGCCTGCGCTTGTGCCAAAAGTCTGCCCCAGACCGTAGCCGGTCGGCGAATGGCACACCCGCGCGCAAGTATCGGTGTTGTTGTTGCCGAACACCGCGCGGGCCAGTTTCTGCACCAGATAGGTTTCTTCATTGGTGCAGCGCGACGACGTGATGACGCCGATGGATTTCTGACCATACTCTGCCTGAATGCCGCGCATCTTCCTGGCGGCGAACCCCAAAGCCTCGTCCCACGACACCTCGCGCCACGGGTCCGACACCTTGTCGCGGATCATCGGGTTCAGGATGCGGTCCTTGTGGCTGGCATAACCATAGGCAAACCGCCCCTTCACGCAGCTATGGCCCCGGTTCGCCTTGCCGTGCTTGTAGGGCACCATGCGCACAAGCTGGTCGCCCTGCAATTCGGCTTTGAAAGAGCAGCCTACCCCGCAATAGGCGCAGGTGGTCACGACGGACCGGTCTGGCGTGCCCATTTCAATCACCGACTTTTCTTGCAGCGTGGCGGTTGGGCAGGCCTGCACGCAAGCCCCGCAAGACACGCAGTCAGAGGCCAGCGCATCGTCGGTTTTCGCGCCAAAAGACACGCGGCTGTCAAAGCCCCGCCCTTCGATGGTCAGCGCGAAGGTGCCTTGCACTTCCTCGCAGGCGCGCACGCAGCGGTTGCAGACGATGCATTTCGCCGGGTCATAGCTGAAATACGGGTTGCTGTCGTCCTTGGGGCGCCATTCGGGGTTCGCTTCGCCCGATGTGTTGCGGGGCGCGAAATGCGTGGCCATGCCGCCTGTCGGCGCGGCGTAGCGCACATCGCGCAGGCCTACGGCCCCGGCCATGTCCTGCAATTCGCAATCGCCATTGGCCGAACAGGTCAGGCAATCCAGCGGGTGATCGGAGATATACAGCTCCATCACGCCTTTGCGGATTTTGCGCACGTTGTCTGATTGGGTGCGCACGACCATGCCGGGGGCGACGGGCGTGGTGCAGGAGGCTGGCGTGCCGCGACGGCCTTCGATTTCGACCACGCACAGGCGGCACGACCCGAACGCCTCCAGACTGTCGGTCG
>CAYNWX010000033.1:0-4210 GCA_964401005.1 uncultured Natronohydrobacter sp. | reverse complement strand
GGCCGGGTTTCTTCCGGACTTTACCACCTTGGATGTCCGATCCCGCATATTGTGCGCGGCTGGACAGCGGACCACCACTTGTGGCGATCGAGGCGCTTGCTCATAAAGGATAGTCACGAGGGGTATTCAATGCGAAAGCGGGTGCGCGTTCATCCATGCATGCCCGCGCGTGGGCGTGGCGCGCGCGCCGCTTAGCCGTCCTTGGGCACGGCGTATCATCGCGCGGTTCGATTTTCCGCCGCTGCAAGACAACGAATAGGTGATCCATGGCTACTCTTGTCCTCTCTGCCGTTGGCGCGGCTGTCGGCTCTAGCTTCGGGGGGGCCGTTCTGGGCTTGTCGGGCATGGTTATTGGCCGTGCTATCGGCGCAACCTTGGGCCGTGTCATTGACCAACGCTTGATGGGTGGCGGCTCTCAGGTCATTGAACAAGGCCGGATCGAACGTTTGAGGGTGACGGGTGCCCTGGATGGGGCGCCCGTGCCTTTGGTTTGGGGCAGGGTCCGATTAGGCGGTCAGGTCATCTGGTCGACCGGCTTTGTCGAAAGCATTTCAGAATCCGGGGGCGGCGGAAAACTTGTGCGCAAACCTACGGTGCGCGAGTATAGCTATTCCATGTCTTTGGCTGTCGCGCTGTGCGAAGGGCCTATTTTGGGCATTGGCCGGATCTGGGCCGACGGACAAGAGATTGCTCCGTCTGACTTGAACTTGCGGGTCTATGACGGGTCTGAAGACCAGCTTCCCGACCCGCTGATTGACGCAGTGGAAGGCGCGGGCCTTGCGCCGGCCTATCGTGGCATTGCCTATGTGGTCATCGAGGATCTGGAACTGGGCGCATATGGCAACAGGGTGCCGCAGCTCTCGTTCGAGGTGATGCGCGCGGTCAATGCGCCGGAGGGAATGACCGGTCAGGTTCAAGCCGTCGCGCTTATGCCGGGAACGGGCGATTTCACCTATGCACCATCCCCGGTTTTTGCCATTGAAAGCCGCTTTCCGCTTCCTGTGCCGCCGTTGCTTGAAGGCATTTTCGATCAAGCTGATCTTCCCATGAACCTGAACTCGCCCACTGGCCAGCCAGATATCGTGGCGGGTCTGGACGCTTTGGTGAGAGAATTGCCGCGCTGTAAATCGGTCGTGATGGTCGTGTCATGGTTCGGGTCAGACCTGCGCGCAGGCGCCTGCCAGATAGAACCAAAAATCGAGTTTCCAGACCGCGAAGCACCCGATTATCCATGGTCGGTTGCCGAGCGCGAAGCGCCGGATACTCCGCAAGTGCCGTTGCAAGACGGTGTGCCCGTTTATGGCGGAACACCGTCAGACCGCGCTGTCATTGACGCGATCTCCGCCTTGCAAGCACGCGGGCAGAAGGTCGTGTATTATCCGTTCATCCTGATGGAGCAGATGGCTGCCAACGGTCTGCCCGATCCTTATTCCGAGGCAGAAGATCAACCTGTCTTGCCATGGCGCGGGCGGATCACCACCTCGAAAGCACCGGGGCAGGCGGGTAGCCCGGATGGCACACTTGCCGCAGAGGTCGAGGTCGCCGATTTTTTCGGCTCTGCAAGTGCGGCAGATTTTCAAGTCTCCCCCGGCGCGGTCAGCTATGCCGGCCCGCAAGAATGGCGCTATCGCCGCTTCATCCTGCACCAAGCGGCACTTTGTGCGGCAGCGGGCGGGGTGGATGCGTTCTGTATCGGGTCGGAAATGCGCGGGCTGACCCAAATTCGCGGGGCAGGCAACAGCTTTCCTGCCGTGGTCGCATTGCGCGCGCTGGCCGCCGAGATACGCGCGCTTCTGGGGCCTGACACCAAGATCACCTATGCCGCCGATTGGTCGGAATATTTCGGCTATATCACGTCCGAGGGCGACCGCTTTTTCCATCTGGACCCGCTATGGGCCGATGCCAATATCGACGCAATCAGTATCGACAATTACATGCCGCTGTCCGACTGGCGCGACGGGACCGACCATGCCGATGCGGGTTGGGGCAGTGTCTACAACCTTGACTACCTGACCGCCAATGTCGCGGGCGGTGAAGGGTATGACTGGTTCTATGCCAGCGATCTGGACCGCGACCAACAGCGCCGCACGCCCATACGCGACGAAAGCGACTGGGCCGAGGATTGGATTTTTCGCTACAAGGACATTCGCGGCTGGTGGGAAAACGACCATCACAACCGGGTCGGCGGAGTGCGCGCGGCGCAGAAAACCGCGTGGGAGCCGCGCTCGAAACCCATTTGGTTTACCGAATATGGATGTGCCGCGATCGACCGGGGTACCAACCAGCCGAATGTGTTTCTGGACCCGAAATCGTCCGAAAGCTTCGCGCCCTATTTCTCGCGCGGGTGGCGGGATGACACCATCCAGATGCAATACATCCGGGCCTTTCAGCGCTACTGGTCAGACCCGAGCCATAACCCTGTTTCTGAGGTTTATTCTGGCCGCATGGTCGATCTAAGCCGCGCCCATCTTTGGGCTTGGGATGCGCGGCCCTATCCATGGTTTCCGTCCAATACCAAGCTTTGGGCCGATGGCGAGAATTGGCAGCGCGGCCATTGGGTGACGGGGCGGGCCACCGCCCAACCGCTCGATGCCGTGATTGCCGAGATTTGCGCGCGTGCGGGCCTTGGCGCGGTCGATGTCAGCCGTGTTCATGGAGTTGTGCGTGGCATGGCCGTGGCCTCAACCGACAGCCCGCGCGCCATGCTGCAATCGCTGATGCTGGCTTATGGCATCGACGCGGTTGAACGCGATGGGCAGTTGCATTTCATCTCGCGCGACGGGCGGGCGGTGGCGCGGATCGGGATGGATGCGCTGGTGCGCGCGAATGGCGGCGATTTGACACGCATGCGCGCGCCGCAAGCTGAAGACGCGGGCCGCGTGCGTGTAGGCTATGTGACTGAAGCGGGTGATTTCGATCTACGCACCGCCGAGGCAGTCTTTCCCGATGCCAGTTCTGCACGCGCGTCCGGCTCGGACTTGCCGTTGGTGCTGCCCGATGGCGAAGCGCGGCTGATCGCGGAACGCTGGCTGACCGAAGCGCGGGTTGCGCGCGACACGGCGCGTTTTGCGCTGCCGCCCTCATCCAGCCTAGGCGCAGGCGATGTCGTTGAAATCGCGACCGATGCTGGCCATGCGCTGTGGCGCATTGACCGCACCACACTTTCGGGTCCGCGCGAGATGGAAGCGACCCGCGTGGAACCGGGCGTCTATGGCTATGGTGACACCGATCTGGGCCGCACGCGCATCGCTGGCTACGAAGCGCCGGGACCGGTCCAGCCTTTGGTGCTGGACTTGCCCCTTATCCCGGGCGCAGAGCAAGATCACGCGCCTTGGCTTGGCGTGATGGCGCGCGCATGGCCTGGCGCGGTTGCGCTGCACCATGCAAGTGGCGAGGACCAGTTCGAACTTGCCGCCCTGATTGCCGCGCCCATGCATTGGGGTGTCACCGAAAACGCCCTTGCTGTGGCGGCTGCGGGGCGCTGGGACGAAGGGCCCGCTTTGCAAGTGCGGATGCTGCGCGGTGCGCTGACCTCTGCCAGCCCGCGCGATGTGCTGGCTGGGGCCAACCGGGTGGCTATCGGGCAGGGCGAAGAATGGGAAGTGTTCCAGTTCGCAGAGGCCGAATTGGTGGCCCCTGACACGTATCTGTTGCGCAGCCGCCTGCGCGGACAACAGGGCAGCGACGGGGTCATGCCCGCGACATGGCCCGAAGGATCGGTGGTGGTGGTGCTAAATAACCGCCTGACGCAGATTCCGCTGCCGCGCGATATGTTGGGAATTGAACGGGGCTACCGTATTGGCCCTGCCGCCCGCCCGATTGATGATGCCAGCCAACGCGATTTTAGCCTGACGGCGCGGGGTGTGGGCTTGCGGCCCTATCGTCCGGCGCATCTGCGCGCGCGCCCGAACGCCGCAGGGGATTTGGTGGTAAGCTGGCTGCGCCGCACCCGCGAGGGCGGAGACGCATGGGGCCGTGCAGATGTGCCGCTATCTGAGGCCTACGAGCGCTACCTTCTGCGCGTGATTGTGGGCAGTCAGATCTTACGCGAACAGACCTTGGACGCGCCGCAGTTTAGCTACAGCGCCGCGATGCAAGAGAGCGATGGGGCCGGGTCTGCTTTTGCGCTTGAAGTGGCGCAAATCTCGGATGTGGTGGGGCCGGGACCTTTTGCACGGATCGAGGTGGTGGTGTGATCCGGCGCAAGCCT
>CAYNWX010000032.1:0-17616 GCA_964401005.1 uncultured Natronohydrobacter sp. | reverse complement strand
TGTCAGGACCAATTCCCAGCGCCCGGTGCGGGTGAACTGACCCTCTGCTGTCGCCCCTTCGGCCAACAGGGGTATGTCACTGCCATTGGTAAAGCGCAGGCGCACGCTCTCGGCGCGTTCCAGCGGGGTGACGGTCACGCGCGCCTCGTAATCGCTGCTGACGGTAATTTCGGCCCGGAGCGGCGGGTCGATCTGCGTGGTTTGCAGCACAAGGCTTTGGTTTGGCCCAATAATCGGCAGCGGGTCGCGCACGAATAGCGTGACAGAGGCCATGACCGCAACAAAAGCCAGAAGCAGACCTAGAAAGACAAGTGCGATGATGCGGGTGGCCATGCTTTCTCCGATGTTTTCCGCACAGATAACCCCAAGCCCGCGCAAAGGAAATCCCCGGCGCGGGGTGTCGCGCCAGGGTCTGTCGGGAATGTGAAGCGATTAGGCCGCTTTGGCAAGGTTGCGCAGCACATAGTGCAGCACCCCGCCATGCTCGACATATTCTTTCTCAATGCCGGTATCGATGCGGCACTTCAGGGTGATCGTCTTTTCCGTGCCATCCGGGTAGGCGATGGTACAGGGCACTTCGGAAAGCGGTTTAAGATCACCCTCCAAGCCACTGATATTGATCACTTCGTCACCAGTCAATCCCAGCGTGGCACGCGTGTCGCCGCCGGTAAATTCGAACGGGATCACGCCCATGCCGACAAGGTTGGAGCGGTGGATACGCTCGAAGCTTTCGGCGATCACGGCCTTCACGCCCAGCAGGTTCGTGCCCTTCGCCGCCCAGTCACGGCTGGAGCCTGCGCCGTATTCCTTGCCGCCGATCACGACAAGCGGCGTGCCCTCGGCCTGATAGGCCATTGCGGCGTCGAAAATGGCGGTCTGCTGGCCGTCCGGACCTTTGGTGTAGCCGCCCTCAACCCCATCGAGCATTGCGTTGCGGATGCGGATATTGGCGAAGGTGCCGCGCATCATCACTTCGTGGTTGCCACGGCGTGACCCGTAGCTGTTGAACTCGCGCACCGGCACTTGGCGTTCTTCCAGATAGCGGCCTGCGGGGGTGCTGGCCTTGAAGCTGCCCGCCGGGCTGATGTGGTCGGTGGTGACCATGTCGCCCAGCAGCGCCAGAATGCGCGCGCCTTTCAGGTCTGCGATTGTCCCGGCTTCCGCGCCCATATCGCGGAAATAGGGCGGATTCTGGATATAGGTCGAGGAGGCCGGCCAGTCATAGGTTTCCGAGTCGGTTGTCTTCACGGCCTGCCATTTCTCATCCCCCTTGAACACATCGGCATATTTAGACTGGAACGCTTCGCGCGTGACGGTCGCTTCTACCAGATCGGCCACTTCCTTCTGGGTGGGCCAGATGTCTTTCAGATAAACATCCTTGCCATCCGGCGTTTGCGCGATGGGGTCTTTGGTGATGTCGATATTCATGTCACCGGCCAGTGCATAGGCCACCACCAAGGGCGGGCTGGCAAGATAGTTCGCGCGCACATCGGGCGAGATGCGCCCTTCAAAGTTGCGGTTGCCCGACAGAACACTGGTGGCGATCAGGTCATTGTCGTTGATGGCCTTGGAGATTTCCTCTTGCAGCGGACCGGAATTGCCGATGCAGGTGGTGCAGCCATAGCCCACAAGGTTGAAGCCGATGGCGTCCAGATCCTCTTGCAGGTTCGCCGCTTCCAGATAGGCCGAGACAACCTGAGAGCCGGGCGCGAGCGAGGTTTTGACCCAAGGCTTGCGTGTCAGACCCAGCGCACGCGCTTTGCGGGCCACAAGCCCCGCGCCGATCATCACATAGGGGTTCGAGGTGTTGGTGCAGGACGTGATCGACGCGATCACGACAGAGCCATCGCGCAGCGTGTAATCCTCTCCCTTGACGGGCGCGGTTTTGCGCGGGTCGGCGGGGGCGGTTGGGGCAGGGCCTTCATCGGCCATGTCGGCGGCTTCGGCATCTGCCGCCACACCGCGATATTCCGACACCACATCAAGGAACTTCGTGGCCGCTTGGTCGAGCGGCGTGTGGTCCTGCGGACGCTTCGGGCCGGAAATGGCGGGCACCACGCTGCCCATGTCCAGCTCCAGCGTGGAGGTGTAGATGGGCGCGTAATCTGCCCCGCGCCAGAAGCCGTTTTCCTTGGCATAGGCTTCGACCAGCGCTACGCGGTCCTCGTCCCGGCCGGTCTGGCGCAGGTAGCGCAAGGTTTCGTCATCAATCGGGAAGAAGCCGCAGGTCGCGCCGTATTCGGGAGCCATGTTGGCGATGGTTGCGCGGTCTGCAAGCGGCAGGTGGTCCAGACCCGGCCCGTAGAATTCTACGAATTTGCCCACCACGCCATGCGCGCGCAGCATTTGCACGACCTTCAACACCAAGTCGGTGGCGGTCGTGCCTTCCGTCATGGCACCCGTCAACTTGAAGCCCACCACTTCGGGGATCAGCATGGACACTGGCTGGCCCAGCATCGCGGCCTCTGCCTCGATCCCGCCGACACCCCAGCCCAGAACAGCCAGACCGTTGACCATGGTGGTGTGGCTGTCGGTGCCCACGAGCGTGTCGGGATAGGCCACTTCGGCGCCGTTCTGGTCGGTATCTGTCCAGACAGTCTGCGCGAGGTATTCCAGATTCACCTGATGGCAAATCCCGGTGCCCGGCGGCACCACACGGAAATTGTTGAACGCTTTCTGACCCCATTTCAGAAAGGTGTAGCGCTCGATATTGCGCTCATATTCGCGGTCCACATTCATCTGGAACGCGCGCGGGTTGCCGAATTCGTCGATCATCACCGAATGGTCGATGACCAGATCGACCGGGTTCAGCGGGTTGATTTTCTGCGCGTCGCCGCCCAATGCCTTGATTCCGTCGCGCATGGCGGCCAAGTCCACCACGGCGGGCACGCCGGTGAAATCCTGCATCAGCACGCGAGCCGGGCGATACGCAATCTCGCGCGGGTTTTGGCCACCATTGGTGGCCCAATCGGCAAAGGCGCGAATGTCATCGGTGGTGACGGTCTTGCCGTCCTCGAACCGCAGCATGTTTTCCAGCACCACTTTCAGTGCAGCGGGCAGCTTGTCGAATTCACCCAAGCCCGCAGCCTGCGCAGCCGGGATAGAGTAATAGGCAATCGACTTTCCTGCGACGGTGAGCGTTTTGCGCGCAGCCGCGCTGTCTTGGCCGACGATAATGGTCATGGGGCTGGGCCTCCGAAAAATAGGTGACGTGGGTCTTGGCCCCTTGCCTTTGCCATTGTGCGGTGCCGCGATCAAGTGGAATTCCACAATTTGTATACCGTTGTGCACAAAATATGCAGCCGCGCGCTGCCTGTGGCCATTGTGCCGCGCGACTTAGGCACTCGCAAAACCTTGATTGGCCCTCGGTGCAGGGGATGGTTAGATCGCGATCTGAACAAGAGACGGTCTTTGAATGCAACTCCAACCCTCTGCCATTATTGCTTTTGCCGCGACCGTCGGTCTGGCTAGCCCTGTTGTGGCGCAGCAAAATCCGGTTGTGGTTGAACTCTACACGTCTCAGGGCTGTGCGGCTTGTCCCCCGGCAGACGAGTTGCTGAATGAGATGGCGCTGCATGACGAAATCCTGCCCTTGGCGCTGCATGTGGATTACTGGGATTACATTGGGTGGGCCGACACGTTCGGTCACCACGCCTTCAGCGAGCGGCAGAAATCCTACGCGCGCAAGATGGGCCGCAAATCTGTCTATACCCCGCAAATGATTATTGGCGGGCTGCATGACGTACAGGGCAATGCCACAATGCAGGTCATGGGGCTGGTGGCGGAACACCGGATGAACCCGTTCGGCGCGGGTCGTGTTGTTGTCGATATTGCCAAACGCGCGGACGGGGGTGTGACGATCACGGTCCAAGCGCGCGACGTTCTGGAATTTGCAACCGATGTGCAGCTTGTGCGCTTTCTGGATGAAGCAACGGTCGAGATCCTTTCGGGCGAGAATGCCGGGCGCGACATCACCTATCGCAACATCGTCACCGACTGGAGCGTGCTGGGCGCGTGGAATGGCGCGCAATCCTTTACTTACACGGTAACAGAAGACCTGCCCGAAGGCTCTGGTCTGGCCGTTGTGGTTCAGGAACAAGGGCTTGGCCCTATCCTAGGCGCGGCACGTTACCCGTAATAGGCTGACGCGGGGTTTTCCTTGGCAGGCGCATGTCTGCGCCCCATATCTTTCGGTAAACAGCCAAGGACCATGCCGCATGTCTATTTCCCTGACGGTCAACACCACCCTTTACCAAACCGATGCCGCGCCAGAGACGCCGCTTCTATGGGTCTTGCGGGATGACCTTGGGCTGACCGGTACCAAGTTCGGCTGCGGTGTGGCGGCCTGCGGGGCTTGCACCGTGCATATTGACGGGCAGGCGGTGCGCTCTTGCCAAGTGCAACTGGGCGATGTCTGGGGAGCGGTGACAACCATCGAAGGGCTTGGCGGTCAAACGGCTTTACAAGCGGCGTGGGAGCGCCATCAGGTCGCGCAATGCGGCTATTGTCAGTCTGGCCAGATCATGCAGGCCGCCGATTTGCTGGCAAACAACCCAACCCCCACGGATGAGGATATAGACGCCGCTATGGGCGGCAACCTGTGCCGATGCGGCACCTACATCGCCATACGCGCCGCCATTCATGACGCCGCCAAGGCGGGGGCAGGGCAATGAGCACTTTGGGCAAGATCACCCGGCGCGGGCTTTTGTTGGGCGCGGTTGCGGTGGCAGGCGGCGCAGCTTTTGGCATCTACCAAGTGCAAAAGCCAGTCGAGAACCCGCTTTCACCCGATCAGGGCGCCACGCTGAACCCTTATGTCATAATTGACCAGTCGGGCGTGACCATCATCGCGCCGCGCGCCGAGATGGGGCAGGGCGTGCATACGACCCTTGCTGCGCTTGTGGCCGAGGAACTGGATGTGGATTGGACCAGCATCCGTGTCGAACATGGCCCGCCCTCAAGTGCCTATTATAACGCCGCGCTGATGCATGGGGCGCTGCCGGTGGCCGACTACGCTATGAAAGACTGGCAACATAGCGTGGTGGGCGGCCTTGGCGCGGTCGCCAAGTTGCTTGGGTTGCAGGTGACGGGCGGGTCTACCTCTACCGTCGATGCGTATGAGAAGATGCGCTATGCGGGTGCTGGTGCGCGCGAAGCCCTGAAAGCCGTGGCCGCTGACCGGCTGGGCGTGGCGCGCGCATCCTTGCGCACTGAAAGCGGCTTTGTCATTGCCCCCGATAACTCTCGGATTGCGTATGCCGATCTGGCCGAAGAGGCCGCGACGCGTGCTGTGCCGGATGTGACCTTGCGCCCGCAAGCGGAATGGAAATTGCTGGGCCGTGCGCTGCCGCGCAGCGATATGCGTGCCAAGATCACGGGCCAAGCGCAATACGCCACTGACATCGTGCTTCCGGGGCTGAAATTCGCCACTATCCGCATCTGCCCGCATCTGGGGGGTGGTATGGCGTCGTTCGACCCCGCGCCCGCACTTGCGCTGCCGGGTGTCGAGCAGGTGATCGATATGGGCAATGGCATAGCCGTTGTCGGACGCAACACTTGGGCTGCGATGGAAGGGGCGCAGGCGGTTGATGTGCAATGGACGCCCTCGCCCTTGCCCACCGATATGGACGGCATGTTCGCTGCTATCGAAGCGGCGTTTGACGCAGAGCCGAATTCCACCCTGCGCGACGATGGCGACGTGGCCACGCTGCCCGATGCCGCGCTAAGCGCCGAGTATCGCGTGCCGTTCTTGGCCCATTCCACCATGGAGCCGCAAGGGGCCACCGCATGGCTGCAAGACGGACGAATGACCATCTGGGCGGGCAATCAGGCCCCGCGATTATGTGTGCAGAAGGCCGCCGAGGCGTCTGCGCTGACGAAAGATGCAATCACCCTGCACACAACCTTCATGGGTGGTGGCTTCGGTCGGCGCGCGGAAACCGATACGGTCGCGCAAGTCGCCCGCCTTGCCGCCGAAATGCCCGGCACGCCCATTCGCCTGACATGGTCGCGAGAGGAAGATATGGGCCACGATTTCTACCGCCCCGCCGCCATAGCGCGGATGCAAGGCGCGGTGGGTGATGGCCGCATCAGCCATTTCAACGCGGCGATTGCCGCGCCATCCGTCACGCGGGCGTCGATGAAGCGGATCATGGGCCGCGCGCCGGGCGGGGCCGATAAAGGCCATGTCGAAGGTGCTTTCGACCAACCCTATGCGATCCCGAATTACCGCGTTGCGGGGTATCTGGCCGATCTGGATGTGCCGATCGGCTTCTGGCGTTCGGTGGGCGCGTCGTTCAACGGGTTCTTCCACGAAAGTTTTGTAGATGAGCTGGCCCATGCCGCTGGTGCCGACCCTTTGGCGTTCCGGCTTGCCCATGTCGCACCGGAAAGCCCGGTCGCGGCGGGCGTGTTGGAGCGCGTGCGCGAGATGTCGGGCTGGGACACTCCGCTGCCAGAGGGCCGCGCGCGCGGCGTGGCGATGACATGGTCCTTCGGCACGCCCACGGCGGTGGTCATCGAACTGGCCCGCCAAGGCGACCGCATCCACATAGACCGTGCTTTCATGGCGTGTGATCCGGGTCTGGTGCTGGATCCGGGCATCGTGCGCGCGCAGATGGAATCTGGCCTGATCTACGGGCTGTCGGCGGCGGTGATGGGCGAGATTACCTTTACCGAAGGGCGCGCAAATCAGGCCAATTTCCCCGATTACGACGCGCTGCGCATCCACAACACACCGCGCATAGAGGTCGCGATCCTGAACACCAACCCGCATATGGGGGGCGTGGGGGAACCCGGCACGCCGCCCTCCATGCCCGCGCTGGCCAACGCGCTTTTTGCACTGACCGGCACGCGGGCGCGCAGCTTGCCCTTAAGGGATGTGGCGAATTTCGGGGTCTGACCTTAGCGCTCCAGCATCATGACCGCGGTCGGGCCTGCATACAGCGCCACGCGCCCGTCGTTCAGGCGCAAGATATCGTCTGCGGCTTCCAATGCGTCCAGAAACCGGGCTTCCAGATTGGACAGGTTCACGGCGCAGACCAAACGGGTTGTGCCAAGGTCGCGCACATTCAAGTGCTGGTCCGTGACCGCCGCACGGCCCAGATAGCGGTTGCAGCTGGTGCGCCCTGACAGGCGGCCGGTGTCAACCTGTAGGGTAAGTGCAGGCGCGGCATCGGTGCCATGCGGAAGCGCATGCCCCAAAAGGTGCGTGACCTGCCAAGCCCCGCCTTCCAGCGCCAAAAGCGGATCGCCCGCACAACCCAGCGAGAACGGCGCACCCGGACCCATCAGCGTGGCGCTGAAAGGGTAGGTCATGTATCGCACCGGAAACTGGCATGGCTCGGGTGTTACGTTTAGAGCATGTGCGCCGATCTCAATGCGCAGCGCGTCATCGCCCATGGGCACGATGGTGCTGGGAAGGCGCTCTTCCGCTGCCGTGGCGTTGTCCACGGCCGCGTCGGGCAAAGACAGCACAGACCCGTCCAACCGGGTGACGACTTTCCAGCCTTGCGCGGCGGGCTTTTCGGGGCCAAGTGCTTCGAGCGGCAGGAGGGGGCGGGATGGAATGGGCTGGCAGCTTTCCAGCAAAGTGCCATTTGTGCCTTCAAGCTGCAAAAGCCCCGGAATCAGATTGGCATATGTGCCGTCCTCGGCAGTATAGCGCCCGTCCAGACCCGTGGGGCGGAAGCTGCGCATGGTTTCCGCTGTTGTGACGAAGCCCTCGCCGTCCATGCGCAGTGTCAGCACTTGCCCAGACGCGCATAGATATTCGGTCGAGAAACCGGCTGTCAGGGCCGCATTAAGCAGCACTCGGTCGGGGGGCTGGCCGCCTTCGACAGCAATGCGCGGGCTTTGCAAGGCGAAAACTCCGCCCACCAAGGCACCCACTTGCAAAGTGGTCGCTTGGCGCGACAGGCTGGGCAAAGGCAAAACCGTTTCTTGCGTGTTTTCCGGCAGGTTCAGGCGCTGGCTTTCTAGCACTGCGCCTGAATTGTCGCGCGCGACCGCTACGATCTCTGTGGCGGGTGCTGCTTCGTCCCAATTCAGCACCAAAGTCACATCACGCGCATGCGCGGCCTGCCCAACGGATATGGCAACGCAAGCGATCGCGACAGGACGCATTGACTAAATCCCAGACCGGGACGCGCAAAACTCTGTGTCAGGCGCGCTCGGAATACTCAAAGGTTTCGGTATTGACGACGATCTCTTCGTCCTGCCCCACGAAAGGTGGCACCAGAACACGCACGCCGTTGTCCAGCAATGCGGGCTTGAAGCTATTGGCAGCGGTTTGGCCTTTGACGACCGGTTCGGTCTCGACAATCTTGCAAACTACCTTTTGCGGCAGGGCCACGTTCAGGGCCTCTTCGCCGTAATATTCCACCGTCACGGTCATGCCGTCTTGCAGGAAGGGGCGGCGCTCGCCCAAGATTTCGGCGTCCAGTTCGACCTGTTCGTAGGTGTCCATATCCATAACGACCAAACGACCATCGGTTTCATACAGGAATTGCTGGTCCTTCTGTTCCAGCCGCACGCGCTCGACCTTGTCGTCAGAGCGGAAGCGCTCGTTGAGCTTGCGTCCGTCGCGCAGGTTTTTCATCTCGACCTGCGCAAAAGCGCCGCCTTTGCCGGGTTTCACATGGCTGACCTTGACCGCAGCCCACAGGCCGCCATCATGTTCCAGCACATTGCCGGGGCGAATTTCGTTTCCGTTGATCTTGGGCATCAGATAAACCTTGGCACTAGCGCGACTTTTCGTTTGAGCCTGCTATATCGCGGGTTCGTAAGGCACGCAAGAACGGGATATAGAGACCAAACTTTGTGTGCTATGCGTTTTTCGCATGACTGGTATGCGTTGTTGGACTAGCGAATCAATGCCGAAAAAGGGTAGGCAGGCGTTCGCGGTGAATGCAAGAGCAAGAATAAAGGACCTGATATGTTTGACGCAGCGGATGGAACGGCGTTTACCCATGAGCAGGGGGCGCGGGCCCGCAAACTATTTGCAGCGGTGGTGCTGGCAGCGCTGGATGACGCCATAGCTGATGACAAGAAATACGGCAACGGGCCAGAGCAGATCGCTCGCTGGGCGCGCTCTCGCGATGGGCGAGAAGTGCTTAGCTGTGCTGGCATTGACCCGAATGAGCGTGTCGTGTCTGGCCTGATGGAGTTCGTATCCAAGGGTGTGCGCACTTCTGTTGCGCTGTCGCGCGAGGAAAGCGAGCGTCGTGCCGCTGCCGAGGCAGAGGCCGAAGCCGCCTGATCCTGTTTGGATTTCGAAATCAAAACCCCGTGCGATCATTCGCACGGGGTTTTTTCGTGCCTTAAAGCGTGACGCCCAGATGTTCGGCCAAAAAATCCAGCCGGTCCTGCCCCCAGAATCGCGCGTCCCCTACCACGAAAAAGGGCACGCCGAACACGCCTGCTTCGACCGCGTCTTCTAGGTTGCGCGGGTAGATCTCGGCGCCTAGCAACATGCCCGAAAAGGCCAGCCCGGTGTCGTACCCGGCGGCGCCAAGGCAGTCGCGGATCACGTCATCTTCGGCAATGTCGCGGTCCTCTTCCCAGCAGGCACGGCTTAGGCCCGTGACCAGCTTGTCCAGATCGCCGCCGCCCTTTTCTTGGGCTGCAATGATCGCATAGGCGGCAGGCGCGGGGTTGGTCGGAAAATGGCGCGGTTGCAGTTTAAGCGGCACGCCCAGCCGCCGCGACCAGCGCTCCAATTCCTGCAAGCGGTATGCCTTGCGGCTATCATGACGCTCGGCCAGCACTTGCCCCCCGGTGCGCGGAAACAGCGCCATCGGGTCGAGGGGCTTGTAGCGCAGCGCCACACCCGCTTTGCGGGCAATCTGCGCCGCACGGTCCCCGACAAGATGTGTCCATGGCGAAATCGGAGAAAGGTAATAGTCAATCTGCGACATAGGCAGCCCCTTTTTGGGTGGTTGTAACATTTGCAAGACCGTATCGGGGTGGTAAGCGGTGTCAACGCTGCGACTCGCCAAGGATGCCCCCATGATCGACCGAACCGAACCCAAGCTGATTGCCGGGAACTCGAACCCCGGGCTGGCCAAGGCCATCGCGCGGCGCATGTCGTTGCATCGGGGGGTCAGCACGGGACTGGTCGATGCGCGTGTCGAGCGCTTCAACGACCAAGAGATTTTCGTCGAGGTTTATGAAAATGTCCGGGGCGAGGACATGTTCATCATCCAATCCACCTCGCGCCCCGCGAATGACAACCTGATGGAGCTGTTGATTATCGCGGACGCGCTGAAACGCTCATCCGCCGCACGCATTACCGCCGTGATCCCGTATTTCGGCTATGCTCGCCAAGACCGCCGCACAAAGGCGCGCACGCCGATTTCGGCGAAGCTTGTGGCGAATATGATCACCCAAGCCGGTATCGAGCGGGTTCTGACGCTGGACCTGCACGCGACGCAAATTCAGGGCTTTTTCGATATTCCCGTCGACAACCTATATGCCGCGCCGGTTTTCGCGCTGGATGTGCTGCACCATTTCAAGGGCCGTTTGGATGACATGGTCATCATCTCGCCCGATGTGGGCGGCGTGACGCGGGCACGCGAATTGGCCAAGCGCGTGGGCTGTGCGCTGGCGATCGTGGACAAGCGGCGCGAGAAAGCGGGCGAAGTGGCCGAGATGACCGTGATCGGCGACGTGACCGGAAAGACCTGTATCATTGTCGATGACATCTGCGACACGGCGGGCACGCTGTGCAAAGCCGCAGAGGTGTTGATGGAAGCCGGTGCCGTTGAAGTGCATGCCTATATCAGCCACGGGGTTTTGTCTGGTCCGGCGGTTGAGCGGATCACGAATTCCGTGATGAAGTCTTTGGTTATCACCGATTCCATAGCGCCCACCGACGCGGTCAAGGCCGCGCCGAACATTCGCATTGTCGCCACCGCGCCCATGTTCGCGCAGGCCATTTTGAACACGTGGAAGGGCACATCGGTTTCGTCCCTGTTCGACACAGAGACATTGCAGCCGATCTATGAAGGGCTTTACAGTTCTCTTGCGGACTAATCCTTGCCGGTCCAGCCGCCCCAGTCCGAGGGCGGCAGACTGTCGCGCGGGTCGTAATCATTGATGTCGGGTCGCTTGTGGCGCTGCGCGTTCCAGCGCGACAGACCCAGCCAGATCACTAATCCCAAAGCTGCCCAGATGAAGGCTTGCACAACGACGGGCAAGCCCGGCACCAGCCAGACGACAAGCGCCATCAGCCCTGCGGCCACGGCAAAGCCGAGTGCCACATAGGCGGTGGTCAACATCTCGCCCACCAGCAAGATGACCGCGACCAACCCCCAGATGGACCAGTCGGGCAGGGCGAACAGGTCCATGATTTACAGCTCCTTTAGGATGGCGGCGGCTTCGCGGAAGCTGTTCGACGGCCCACCCGGCAGCATGATCAGCTTGGCGTTGGGCGATTTCGAAATGCCTTCCAAGGCTTCGACCTGCATCCGCGCGGTCTGGAAGATCAGGGCTTCGCGCGCGCTGTCACTGTCCAGCGACAGGGCCAGCATCCGGTTTGACTCGGCATTGGCCTGCGCGATGGCGCGGATAGCATCCGCCTTGCGCTGCGCTTCATAAAGTTCGGCATCGGCGTTCAGTTCAGTTGCGCGGCGCTCGCCCTCGGCTCGGGTAATGGCGGCGCGGCGCTCGCGTTCGGCGGCCAGCACCTCGGCCATGGCGGTTTGCGTGACCGCGTTCAGCGTTACATCCGTAATCTCTGAGCGCGAGATGCGAATGCCGTAGGTCTTGCCCGCATCTTCCAGCGCGGTCAGCAGCGCCACGTTCAGCGACCCGCGATCCGATTGCACCGCGTCCAGTTCTACCTTGCCCAGTTCGGACCGGACCAGTGATTGCACCAGCCCGATCACCAACTCGTCGATCTTGTTCACCCGGAACACCGCCGCTTCGGCGTTTTCAATGCGGTAGACGACCAGCAATTTCGCGCCGAAGACCACGTTATCGGCAGAGACCACTTCAAGGTTGATGTCATTCAGAACCTGATCATTGACCGGCACTTTCGCGTGCACCTTGTCTAGAAACGGCACGATCACGTTCACGCCCGCATCCAGCGTGCGGTGATAGGCGCCCAGCCGCGTGATGACGAAATTTTGCGCCTGCGGCACGATTTTCAGGCCCATCAACACGATCAGAACGATCAGGACGGCCAGCGCGAGGATTAATTCCATTCCCAATTCCTATGCTTGGCGGCGCGTGCCGCGAAATGACTGGGAATAGCGTAGCGCAGGCCGCGCGCCGCCGCCAGCGGAAGCGACCTGAGACATGGCCAAATCTGGTGGCTTAGTTCAGCCTTAACCCCGCGATCGTTGCGTCGATGGCGCTGTCGGTGTCGTCGCTATCGGCAGAGACCGCAACGCCAACAAGCTGGCTGTCGGCCATCGCACCAAAGGCGCGGCGCAGGTCGGCTTGTAGGTCAACCCGTTCATTGAAACTGCCGGTGCCCGCTTGGCGCAAAACCACGGTCTTGCCGCGCGCGCCCAGATAAGGCGAGGGCAGAACACTGCCGCGCGATGCCTGACCGCCCCAGACATACATCAACACGCGCGCCTCTTCAGCTTCCAGCAGGCGGCGGATGCTGCTGTTTTCCATTTCTGCAACCTTCTGCGCGGGCAGGAACACGAAATAGAGCGACAGGTTGCGGTCATCCCCGCCCTTGCGGTCCAACGCCGTGGGCGGCACGCTTTGTGCGACGGACCATTGCCAGCTTGCGCCCGTGCTGCCCCGCTCTGACGGGGCCAGCCGCGTCCAGAGCAGCGACACTGTTCCGCGTGAAGTGACGCCCAGAGCGTTGCCCGCTTGCTGATAGGTGTTGCTGGAAAACATCGAGAAACGTTGTTCCGTCCAGCCCGAAAACTCTAACGCGAGTGTGGGGGTTGCTGTCAGGCAGGCAAGACACGCGGCTTTCAGGGGTAGGATGGCGCGGCGCATGGTGATCCTCCGTTTTTTGGGAAGGTCTCTCAGCCCATGACGTCGCGCAAGCCACGCTTGCGTGAGCCGCCTTGCGCGGATCATTCCGCAGCGAACTCTGGTGCCAGTCTGCGCGCCCAAAGCATCAGCGCCAGCGCCGTGCAGGCACATAGCGCCATGCCCGTGATCAGCGGCATGGGCGTGCCGTTGTAGGCCAGCGAGATGGGTACTGCCACCATGACCGACCCGATGGTCGAGAGAGACTGGATGACGGAGGCCCCGATCCCCGCCATATGCCCCAAAGGCTGCAAGGCCAGCGCGTTCAAATTGCCAAAGGTTAGCCCGATGGAAAAGAACGCGCTGCACATGAAGGCAAAGAAAAACGCGAAATCCCACGGCGCGGGCAGGTCAATCTGTAGCAGCGCTAGAAAGAATAGCGACACGGCGGCTTGAAAGCTGAAAGCGAGCGTGGCGATCCGCTTCATGCCCAGCCGCATGACCAGTTTCGCATTGACCACGCTGGCGCTGCCCGCGACCAGCGCTGTGACGCCGAACCAGATGGGAAAGCTGGCTTCGCGGTCATAGACATCGGCAAAGATCATCGGCAGGTTCGACAGCCAAGCAAACAAGGGCGCAAAGGCAAATACGAGCGTGACGACATAAATCATCACCGCTGGGGTGGTGACAATCTCGCGCGTGGCATCCCATATATTGCGCAGCGACAGCGGGCGGCGCCGGTCTGGCGGCAGGGATTCCGGCTGGCGCAGCATCAGCCATGCCGCGCCGACCACGCCAAAGGCTACGAAGGCCAAGAACACCGCGCGCCAATCGGCCAGCCAGATGATGACCGCACCAATGGAAGGTGCCAGCGCCGGCACAAGAATGAACAGCGTCATGATTATGCTCATGACCCGCGCCATGGCGCGCCCTTCATACATGTCGCGCACCATGGCGGTGGCGATCACGCGCGGGGCGGCTGCCCCAAGGCCCTGCAAGAACCGCGCGGCCAGAAGCCCGTCGATGCTTTGCGCCTGCATCGCCAGCAGCGCGCCCGCGATATAGGCCGCGATCCCGGCCAGCAGCACCGATTTGCGCCCGTAAGCGTCCGATACGGGGCCGCAGATCATCACCCCCAGCCCCATGCCCAGCACGAAGCTGGTGATGACCAATTGCCCCTTTTGCGGCGCATCGGGCGAAAGCTGTGCGCCAATCGTCGGCAAGGCGGGCAGCATGGCGTCGATGCTAAAGGCGACCGACGACATCATCAGCGCCATCAATGCCACGAACTCGCCAAAGCGCAGGGGCCGGGTGGGGCGCGGCCAGTTCATGGCCGCTCCGTCAATTCGTCGATGACCTGCATCCACAATTCCGACGGTTGCGCGCCGGGCACGGCATGTTGGCCTGCCACAACGAAAAACGGCACGCCCTGAATGCCGCGTGCGCGGGCGGTTCGGTCGGCCTCTATCACCGCGTCGCGATCGGCACCGGCATCCAGCAGGCGGGCGGTCAGACCCGCATCCATGCCGATCTTGCTGGCGATCTCCAGCAGCACATCGCGTGCGCCGATGTCTTTTCCATCCTTGAAATAAGCGCGGAACAGATTGCTGACAGCCGCGTTCTGCTTGCCTTCCAACCCGGCCCAGTGAATGAGAGCATGCGCCGCCAGCGTATTGGGCTGGCGGGTGATCGCGGGCAGGTTCAGATCCATTCCAAGTGCCTCGGCGCGTTTCACGATGGGGCCATAAGCACTGACAAGGTCAGCGCCGAATTTCAGCTCTAGGTATTCTTGTCGGTCCATGCCATCCGCAGGCATGTCGGGGTTAAGCATAAACGGATGCCACGTCACCGCGAATGGGTGGTTGGGCCGCGCTTCGAGCGCGCGTTCCAGTGCGACCTTGCCGATATAGCACCAAGGGCAGACCGGGTCGGAATAGATTTCAAGATTTATCATCGTTGGCCTTGAACATGGCCCGCAGCGCGCGCCGGGAGAGTTTGCCATTCGCCCCGCGCGGCAGGCTGGGCAGGTAGCGATAGAGTCGCGGCTGCTTGTAACGCGCTAGCCGCGCAGCTGCAAAGGCGTTGAGCGTGGCGTCGTCCAGCGGCTGTGGTCCGGTGTAGAAGGCCGCGATGATCCGCACATCGGGGCGGATGTCGATATCGGTCACGGCGATGTCGTCTATCGCGGGGTGGTCGGCCAGCGCGCGCTCTACCTCTAGCGGAGAGACGCGGAAGCCACCTGCATTCATCATATCATCATCGCGGCCCAGATAGGTGATCGCGCCACCCTCGGCGCGGGCCACGCGGTCGCCGGTCACGAACCACTCGCCCTGCAAGGGCAGCTCCAGCCCGCCCGCGCCCAAATAGCCCAGCATCAGGCCCGGATCGTCGCGGTGGATGGCCAAGATGCCTTCATCGCCCTCCAGCACCGTCACGCGCCGCCCGTCTTGCGGGTAGCCAATCGCGCCCTCGGGCGCAGGCCGTGCGGGACTGCCGGAGATATAGGTCGAACATTCCGACATGCCGAGCGCTTCGTATATCATCGTGCCGGTGGCCGCGTTCCATGCCGCGCGGGTGGCGTCTGGAAGCTTCTCGCCCGCGGACAGCCCGTGGCGCAGGCGCGGCAAGTCCTTCATGCGCCCCCCTTGCAAAAGTTGGCGATATACCCCCGGCACGGCGGCGAAGATCGTGGCATCATGGCGACGCATCAGCAGGCCTATGGGCGCACCCGGCGCACAAACGAGGGCGGTTGCCCCGATGGCCCAAGGGTCCATCAGCCCTGTGCCCAATGTATAGGTCCAGTTGAACGCGCCTGCATGCAGCATCCGGTCATCGGGGCGCAGACCATACCACCCGTCCCACATCATGCGCCGTGCCCAGACAGCGCGATGGGCATGCACTACTGCACGCGGCCGCCCGCCGCTGCCAGAGGTGAAGACGATATAGGCGGGCCGGTCGGGCGACCCCATGTCATAGGAACACGGGGGCAGGTCGCGCAGGGCGCGCAATCGCTCCAGCGTCAGCACCGGGGCAGGGTGATCGGGCAGTGCCAGATCCTCGCCCGCAATGACTAAAGCGGGCGACAGGTCTTGCGCCATGGCGGTAATCTCTGGTCCGGTCAGGGCGGTGGATGTGGGAACCGGCACCAGCCCCACGGCAATCGCGCCCAGATAGACGATCGGGAAATCCACGCTATTGCCCAAGCGCAACAGCACCCGCGCGCCGGGCCGCAGGCCGAGCGCGGCGAGCCCCGCACCCGTTCCGCGCACCGCAGCTTCCAGACGTGCAAAGGACCAGCGTTCCGCCCCACTCGCGCGCAAAATCTCCAGCGCGATCTTGTCGGGGGTAAGCGCACCGGCTGCCAAGACATAAGCAGCCATGTTGAAGGATGAAGGACAGGGGGTAAACATGCCTTGAAATACGCCTGCGTGGGATAAAGATGCAAGTCGTGAGCCCGCAAGCGTTGACGCTCGCCTAACGAATATGCGAGGGCCAAAGGCAGTCGGCATGACACCGGCACGCACATAAGCAGGCCCAATTCATGACCCTCCTGATCGACGTGACAATGGATTACACGCTGCAACCGGGGGACCCTGTGTTGCTAGCGATCACGGTCATACCCTCGGCCACGCAAATCGTGCAACATGGCACGGTTACGGTGGATGCGGGGAACCTGCACTGGATCGAGGGTGCGGGCGGCATGGGCCAGCGTGTCTGGGTCATTCCCAACGGCGCGCGCCTGTCTCTGAGCTACAGCGCACGCGTGGTCATCACGCGGCAGGTGGCGCAGCTGTGGCATTTGCATGCACAACCCATGCACGCGCTGCCCGCCGAAGCCTTGGCCTATCTGCGGCCTTCGGTCTTTTGCCCGTCGGACCGCTTCGGGGCCTTCGTGCAGGCTGAATTCGGGCATCTCGCCGGAGGCGAGAAGATCGTCGCCATGCGCGATTGGGTCGGGCGCAGCTTAAGCTATGTTCCGGGCGCGTCGGATGCAGGCACGACCGCTCTGGACACGTTCGTCACGCGCCAAGGGGTGTGCCGCGACTACGCGCATCTTCTCTGCGCCTTCGCCCGCGCCGCCGGAATTCCCGCGCGCTACGTGTCGGGCTACAGCCCCGGCGTGACCCCGCCCGATTTCCACGCTTGTGCCGAAATCTGGCTGGACGGCAACTGGCACCTTGTGGACCCGACGGGGATGAGCACGCCCGACAGCTTCGCCATGATCGCGGTCGGACAAGACGCGGGCGATGTGGCCTTCATGGAAACGGCGGGAATGGCGAATGTGGTGTATCAGGAGGTGCGGGTGGGGTGGGGGTGAGGGGAGCGGCCCATACCTGCTGTTCGTGTATCGGGCGGCGAAAGGCCGGTTTGAGCCCATAAGCGACATTCAGGCATCCCGCAGCGAGCCGAAACTGTTTTCAGGCGCAGCAATGCACCCGGCCCTGAGCTGCCTTTCACCTCTTCAAGCCACCGCTGCTGTGTAGCCCTTCATTCCGGACTTTCGCCCCTGCACGGCGCCATCGCACAAAAAACGTTTCGAAGCAGGTTTATCGTTCAGCTGTAGACAGGTTTTTTTCGTAAGCGCGACGCCGATCCCCTCCTGCCATTTTTGAACTGAAGCCAGCATTCTGCGCGCACATGTGCAGCGGAGGTGTTGGATTTGGAGAGAGACGG
>CAYNWX010000031.1:0-6714 GCA_964401005.1 uncultured Natronohydrobacter sp. | reverse complement strand
CTGATCGTGGCCGAAAAGGGCAGCCATGTCAGCTATCTGGAAGGCTGCACCGCGCCCAAGCGCGACACCGCGCAACTGCACGCGGCGGTGGTGGAAATTGTCGTGCTGGAAGATGCAGAGGTAAAATATTCCACCGTGCAAAACTGGTTCCCGGGCGACGAGAACGGCAAGGGCGGCATCTACAACTTCGTCACCAAGCGCGCCGATTGCCGCGAGGACCGGGCCAAGGTGATGTGGACGCAGGTCGAAACCGGGTCCGCGATCACGTGGAAATACCCGTCTTGCATTCTGCGCGGTGATGACAGCCAAGGCGAATTCTACTCGATTGCCATCGCCAATAATTGGCAGCAGGCTGACACGGGCACCAAGATGGTGCATCTGGGCAAACGGACGAAATCGCGGATTGTCTCGAAGGGGATCAGCGCGGGCCATGCCCAGAACACCTATCGCGGGCTTGTGTCGATGCACCCCAAAGCGCGCGACAGCCGCAACTATACGCAATGCGACAGCCTGCTGATCGGCGATTTGTGCGGTGCGCATACGGTGCCTTATATCGAGGTGAAGAATGCCTCTTCGCGCGTGGAGCATGAAGCGACCACGTCCAAGGTGGATGACGATCAACTGTTCTATTGCCGCCAGCGCGGCATGGACGAGGAAGAGGCGGTCGCGCTTGTCGTCAACGGCTTCTGCAAGGAAGTGCTGCAAGAACTGCCGATGGAATTCGCCATGGAAGCGCAGGCGCTGGTGGCGATCTCGCTTGAGGGGTCGGTGGGGTAGTCATGCAAAATCTGACCCGTGCTTTTCGAGCAGGCGTCCATGCGGAGTTAGGTTGTTATGTCTATCGCTTGGTTGATCCTGTTTCAGGTAACACATTTTATTTAGGCAAAGGTGTAGGCAACAGAATCTTCGAGCATTTGAGCGAAGCTGAAACCACTGCGGAATCCAGAAAAACAAACAAAATCCGTGCAATCTGGGCGAGTGGAAATGATGTGTCGTTGATAGTCCACAGGCATGGGCTGACTGAGGCTGAGGCGTCACTGGTAGAGTCGTCGCTTATTGACTTCATCAATGATGACGCAAAAGTCGATGCAGAAGAAAAAACAAATAAGATTAAAGGATATAAAGCACGCGAACTCGGTAAAAAGTCTGTGGAAGCAATCAATCATCAGTATGCTGCTCTGGCTGCTGAACTGGATCGCCCGATAGCCTTGATTAAGATAAACCGGAAGTGGGTCGAGCATCATAAAAACGAAACTAATAATGGGAAACAGCCCAGCCTTGACCAAATGTACGAAATGGTTCGTGGTCATTGGGTCGTAAACCCAAAACGGCACCCTCGAGTGAAATATGTCGCCGCTGTAGCTTTTGGATTGATACGCGAAATTTACAGGATCGAAAGCTGGAGTGAGCCTGACGAGAACAAGAGAGTGGCATTTACTGGCGCAGTTGCTGATGAATTGAGCCATTATAAAGGGACTCATGTAAATGACGTTTATCAACGGGGCGCCCAAGCGCCGGTGCGTTGGTATTATCCTAAAACGTCTGTTTAGTCCCAAAAACGCCGATATAATAACGAGGAACAAACATGCTGAAGATCGAAAACCTGCACGCCGAACTTGAGGACGACGCGGAGGTGAAAATCCTCAAGGGTCTGTCGCTGACCATCAACCCCGGCGAGGTTCACGCCATAATGGGGCCGAACGGGTCGGGCAAATCGACCTTGTCCTATGTGCTGTCGGGCCGCGACGGGTATGAAGTGACCGAAGGCAGCGCCACGCTGGAAGGCGTGGACCTGTTGGACATGGAACCTGAAGAACGCGCGAGCGCTGGCCTGTTCCTGGCCTTTCAATACCCGGTCGAAATTCCCGGCGTGGGCAACATGACCTTTCTGCGCACCGCCGTGAACGCGCAGCGCAAAGCGCGCGGGCAGGAAGAATTATCGGCAGGCGAGTTCCTGAAAGTGGTGCGCGCCAAGGCCAAGGATTTGCAGATCGACGCTGACATGTTGAAGCGCCCCGTGAATGTGGGCTTTTCGGGTGGCGAGAAAAAGCGCAACGAGATCCTGCAAATGGCCATGCTGGAACCCAAGATGTGCATTCTGGACGAAACCGATTCCGGTCTGGACGTGGATGCGATGAAGCTGGTCAGCGACGGCGTGAACGCGCTGCGCAGCGAGGGCCGCTCTTTCTTGGTCATCACCCATTACCAGCGCCTGCTGGACCATATCAAACCCGATGTGGTGCATATCATGTCCGAAGGTCGGATCATCAAAACCGGCGGCCCTGAACTGGCATTGGAAGTCGAACATAACGGCTATGCCGACCTGTTGGCGGAGGCAAACGCATGATGGCACGGGCCAAGCTGAAAGCGCAAAAGCAAGAGCGCGCGGCAGAGCTTGTTAGGCCCTTGCCGCAGGGCGGGGCATGGGCCACGCGGGCGCGCGAAGCCGCGCTGGCGCGGTGGTCCGAAAAGGGCGCGCCGCTGAAGCGTGACGAATATTGGAAATTCACCGATCCGCGCCGCTTGATTGACGAAGCGGCCCCCACTGCGGCGCTGCTGGATATGAGCGGCGAAGCTCCAATTTTCGATGCGTTTGACCGCGTGAAGCTGGTCTTCGTCGATGGCGTGTTCGACACTGCGGCATCAGACGCTCTGGAACTGGATGGGGTCGAGATTTGCCTGCTTGACGCGGCTGCGAAAACCGATCTGCACTGGGTGCAAGACCTCTACGGCACGCTGGAAGCGCGGGGCCAGAGCCCGGTCGAGCGGCCTTTGGCCAGCCTTAACACTGCCTATGCCACCCAAGGCGTTGTCATCCGTGTGACTGGCACGCCCGCAAAGCCGATTTCGCTGATCTACCGGCGCAGCACCGAGGCATCGGATGCTATTCTGCACCATGTCCTGCGGCTTGATGCCGGGGCAGAGGTGACGCTGCTGGAAAATGGCCCGCTTGGCGCACGCTCGAACACGGTGATCGAAGCCGATATCGCCGAGGGCGCAACCTTGCACCACATTCGCAGCCAAGGCCGCGACCATGGTCGCGTCGGTGCGTCGCATATCTTCGCCCAGCTTGGGGCGAAAGCGCAGCTGAAAAGCTTTACGCTGACGGTAAACGGCGCATTGACCCGCAACGAGGCGCAGGTCTGGCTGGACGGGGCTGAGGGATCGGCGCATCTGGCGGGTGCCAGCATGGGCGATGGCGCGTTCCATGCAGATGATACCGTCTTCGTGGCACATAATGCACCGGGCTGCGAAAGCCGCCAAGTGTTCAAGAAAGTGCTGCGTCACGGTGCGGTGGGTGTGTTCCAAGGTAAAATCCTTGTTGATCGGCTGGCGCAGAAAACCGATGGCTACCAGATTAGCCAAGCGCTCCTATTGGACGAAGACGCGCAGTTCTTGGCCAAGCCAGAGTTGGAAATCTACGCCGATGACGTGAAATGCAGCCACGGGTCCACCTCTGGCGAGATCGACGGAACGCAGCTTTATTACCTGCGCGCGCGCGGCGTGCCCGAAGCGGAAGCAAAAATGCTGTTGGTCTTGGCGTTTTTGGCGGAAGCGTTGGACGAAATTGCCAATGCTGATTTGGCAGGTGACCTGCGCGACCGTCTTGAAGCTTGGTTGCAGCGCCATAAGTGACGCCAACTCGGAATCAGAGAAGAACGGTTTATGGCAGAGTCCTCAATAGCAGCGGCAGTTCTTGGTTTTGGAATGCTGTCCATCTGGGTGGCTTCCAAGCCCACATCATACCAACACATGGTTTTTTTTGGTGTCTTGCCTAGTTTGCTGCTTTTGATTTGGACAGCTGCGACCCGGCTTGAGATCATGCCACCACTTGGTTTCCAACCATTGAGTATTGCTTTGGTGGTAATACCTGTTCTCCTTTGGTTGGTCGCTGTGCACACGGTGGCTCGGTATTGTTTAGCCATCGGTTTATCGAAGTGGTGGGCAGCGGTATTAGTTTTGCCAGTGACGTCTCTCGCATTCGTTTTCTTTCGAAAGAGAGGCACGAAAAGCTCGGAGATAAAAGAAGAAAAGAAGAAACCCTCATTCGGAAATGAAATAGATACAAGTATCGAATTGCCGAATGGTTTGTTGGGGCGGATACTGACGACCTATAAAAAACCGAGGCAAGTTGTTGGAGCACTTGCGCAAGGCGATCTGCGCGAACCGCAGGTCATGTTCTTCGCCCTTCTGGCTTGCGGCCTGATCTTCGTGGCGCAATGGCCCGTGTTGTCGCGCGCTGCGACGTTGGATCCGTCTGTCACGTTCGAGCAGCGGATGGGCGGGGCGATGTTCGGGATCATGTTCCTATTGCCGCTGGTCCTGTATGGCTTGGCGGCACTTTTGAAACTGGGCTTGCGCGTGTCGGGGCACAAGGTGCCGGGCATTTTGGCGCGCTTGGCGCTGTTTTGGTCACTGCTGACGGTGACACCGCTGATGCTGCTGCAAGGCGGTTTGTCGGCCTTTCTGGGGCCAGTCGCTGTGACGCAGGCCTTCGGGTTTGTGGTGCTGCTGGTGTTCCTCTACATACTTGTGAAAAGCACATCTGCGGTGCGCGGCCTTGCCGCACCGCAGGGCTAGGAGAGGAATATGGACCTGACGCTGTCATCCGTTCTTGCGCTCATTCGCGCGACCCTGACTGCACCGCGCGACACTGCATCACGCCTTGTGGCCATGAACCCGCCCGATGATGCACGCTGGCTGGGTTTTGTGATTGTCGTGGTGCTGTCGGTGCTGGTCGGTCAAGCCTCTATCCTGCTGCTGGGCGAAGACGGGTTCGGCGGCAGCATGATCTTCATGGCGGTGTTCCAGACCATGATCTTGCTGGGCCTTGTGGTGGCTGTGCAGGGGATTGGGCGGTTGGCCGGGGGCAAAGGCACATTCCCCGATGCGCTGCTGTTGCTGGCTTGGCTGCAATTCGTGATGATCGCGGTGCAGGTGGCGCAGCTTTTGGTGCTGCTGATCGTGCCGCCGCTGTTTGGCCTAGTCACGTTGGCAGCCTTGGCCATTTTCATGTGGCTTTTGGTCAATTTCACCATGGCGCTGCACGGGTTCACCTCTGTACTGCGGGTCGTGGTGGTGACGATTTTCGCCTTTTTCGCGCTGGCTATGATCTTGGCAATCGTGTTTGCAATTTTGGGCGTCGGGGCCCCTGGGATGGAATGATGCTGGATGTAAACGCGATACGCGCCGAATTTCCGATCCTGTCGCGGCAGGTGAATGGCAAGCCATTGGTTTACCTAGATAATGGCGCATCAGCCCAAAAACCGCGCGCGGTGATTGAGGCGGTTACGCGCGGCTATGCCGAGGAATATGCCAATGTCCATCGCGGCCTGCATTTCCTGTCGAACCTTGCGACTGATAAATACGAAAGCGTCCGCGGCAAGCTGCAACGTTTTCTGAATGCGCGCCATGAGGATGAAATCCTCTATACCACCGGGACAACAATGGGGATCAACCTTGTTGCCTATGGCTGGGCCATGCCCCAGCTGGAAGCGGGTGACGAGATCGTGCTGTCGATCATGGAGCATCACGCCAATATCGTGCCGTGGCATTTCTTGCGCGAGCGGCAGGGCGTGGTCATCAAATGGGTGGATACCGATGCCGATGGCTCTTTGGACCCGCAAGCGGTGATCGATGCGATCGGGCCGAAGACGAAGTTGGTCGCGGTCACACATATGTCGAACGTCTTGGGCACCGTGGTCGATGTGGCTGCGATCTCCGCAGGTGCGCGGGCCAAGGGCGTGCCGGTGCTGGTGGATGGAAGCCAGGCCGCGGTGCATATGCCGGTGGATGTTCAGGCCATTGGCTGCGACTTTTACGCAGTCACGGGCCACAAGCTTTATGGTCCCTCGGCCTCTGGCGCGATCTACATCAACCGCGACCGTCAGGCCGAAATGCGCCCTTTCATGGGCGGCGGCGACATGATCCGCGAAGTCACGCGCGATGGCGTGATCTATAACGATCCGCCGCACAAGTTCGAAGCTGGCACACCGGGCATTGTCCAGCAGATCGGGCTGGGCGTGGCCATCGACTACATGATGGGAATAGGACTGGACAATATCGCAGCCCACGAGGCCGATTTGCGGGACTATGCGCAGTCCCGGCTTGCGGGTTTGAACTGGGTCAGCGTGCAGGGCCATGCACCGGGCAAGGGTGCGATTTTCAGCTTCGTGCTGGACGGGGCCGCGCATGCGCATGACATCTCGACCGTGCTGGACCAGAAGGGGATTGCCGTGCGCGCAGGCCAACATTGCTGCGGCCCGCTGATGGAGCATCTGGACCTGACCGCCACCTGCCGCGCGTCCTTTGCGATGTATAACACCCGCGCAGAGGTCGATGCCCTGATCGACGGGCTGGAATTGTGTCACGATCTTTTCGCATGAAACCCCGTTGCATCGTGGTTGCAGCGCGCCTATACGAAGATCAAGGCACCCATAGCTCAGCTGGATAGAGCGCTGCCCTCCGAAGGCAGAGGTCAGAGGTTCGAATCCTCTTGGGTGCGCCATTTCCGAACAAAAGAGAGAACCTCGGGCGCAGTGGTGCCGGTCGGGTCAGAAGCCTTTTTTGCAAGGCGCCTTTTTGACCCTGTGACGTGGATTTCCCCATCCCATACCCCCCAAGTTCAACAGCAAATCCGCCAAGTAATTGAATTCACTTGTGACGATTTCTGGAATTGCCACAACATCAGGCGGTTCAAGCAGGCTTTGAGAC
>CAYNWX010000030.1:0-5449 GCA_964401005.1 uncultured Natronohydrobacter sp. | reverse complement strand
GCGCGCTGGAAGGCGGGGCGGCGGGTGCCTTTGCCTTTGGCCTGCCCTACACCATCCTTTGGGCGCTTGGCATGGCGGTTTTGCTTCTGATGGCTTGGGTTCAGGCCCGCAGTACGGTTTACACCATTACCACCGCACGGGTTGCCATGCGGATCGGGGCCGCGCTGACTGTTACGCTCAACCTACCCTTCCGCCAGATTGCCAATGCCGATCTGCGGTTGCGCAAGAATGGTGTCGGCACCATCGCGCTGGAAACGCTGGGCGAGACACAGTTTTCCTATCTTATCTTGTGGCCGCATCTGCGGCCCGGCCATGTGCGCGTGACCAAGCCTGCGCTGCGCTGCATCCCCGATGCTCAGAACGTGGCCGGTATTCTGGCAGAGGCCGCCGAGGCGCGCATAAGCCAGCCCGTGCTGGAACGCAAAACCGACAAGATAGCGCCGCAAGGCGATCTGGTCGCCGCCGAATAAGGAGAGCGCGATATGTCCAGCACCGATAACAGCGGGTTCAAACCCGGCTTCAAACGCCAAGACAACAACGACATGATCCCGATCGGGCTGGTCCGCGCCATGTTCGCGCTGCCGTTTCTGGCGTTGGTCCTTGTCACCTTCGCCGCCGTCACGGGCCGCGAGAAAGCCGCCATCCCAGAGGTGGCCCCGATTGTCGAGCAATGGTCGATCCGCATGATCGGCAAAGACGCGCAAGCCGTCACCGTCTTGCGCGAAGATGGCAGCCTGCTGGCTGACATGGATCATGGCGGCTTCGTCACGGTCATACAGAATGGCTTGATGACAATGCGCCGCCGCCACGGAATCGACCCCACGCTGCCGGTTGACGTGATCCGGTTCGAGAATGGCCGCTTGGCCGCGATCGACCCGCTGACCGATTACCGGGTGGAACTGACCGTGTTCGGCCCCGAAAACCACGCCGCTTTCGAGGCGATGCTCGCCAAATACTAAGACGACCAGACGACCCATAAAAAACAAGGGAATCCAAAAATGTCACTCTTCACACGGAAAGTCGAACACGTCCCCTGCACTGTCGAAGTCAGCCATCGGTTCGAAGCCCTGCACGCGCATGTGCGCTTCAATGACGGATCGACCATCAACCCCGGCGACGAGGTGTTGGTCCAAGGCCCGCCCGTGCTGGCAGCATGGGGCGAGTTGGTTATCGAAGACCGCACCGCAGTCATCACCCGCGCCAGCGCGCTGGAACGGCTCTGGACCCGCCTGACGGGCGATTTTGAAGTGATGGAACTCTGCGAGTTCTCATTTTCTGAGGAGATCACGCTATGAACATACACGCCACCACTCATGACGAACTTCATGCCGAGATGGCGGACCGGTTCGACACCAACGCCATGGCGCAGGAATCCACCCTGCTGAACCCGCGCTTCTACACCACCGATTTCGACGAGCTGGACCGCATTGACGTGACCCCTGTGCGCGCCGAATGGGATATTCTGATCGCGCAGATGAAATCGGACCCCAACAAGGGCCATTTCAAGAAAAACGCCGATTGGGATGATGTCGATTGGGACGGGATGGAGCCGAAACTCAAGCGCGAGTTCATTGACTTTCTGGTGTCTTCCTGCACCGCCGAATTCTCGGGCTGCGTGCTGTACAAGGAAATGAAGCGCCGCGGCAACAACCCCGATATTTGCGAGTTGTTCAACTACATGGCCCGCGACGAAGCGCGGCATGCAGGTTTCATCAACGATGCTCTGCGCGAAGCCGGTGTTGCGGTGAATTTGGGGTTCCTGACCAAGGCCAAGAAATACACCTATTTCCGGCCCAAATTCATCTATTACGCGACCTATCTGTCGGAAAAGATTGGCTATGCGCGGTATATCACCATCTACCGCCACCTAGAGGCGCATCCCGAACAGCGCTTTCACCCGATTTTCAAATGGTTCCGCGAATGGTGCAATGACGAGTTCAGCCATGGCGAGGCGTTTGCACTTCTGATGCGCACCGACCCCAAGCTGACCAACAGCTTTGCCAACAAGCTGTGGATTCGGTTCTTCCTGACCGCCGTCTTCGCCACGATGTATGTGCGCGACCATGCGCGCCCCGAGTTCCACAAGGCACTTGGTGTCGAGATTGACTGGTATGACCAAGAAGTGTTCCGCAAGACCGGCGAGATTGCCAAGCAGGTCTTCCCGATGGAACTGGATATCGATCATCCGGCCTGGATGCCCACGCTGAAAAAGATTGAACGCGCATTCCGCAAGATGGAAGCGGCGGAAAAACAGGGCGGTGTTGGCGGCAAGCTGGCGAAATGGTCTGCGATGGCCAGCGCCGGGATGGGCTTTGCACGGCTTTACCTTCTGCCCGTCAAGAAATCGACCCCGCCGGCTTCGGTCCGGCTGGAACCCACCTATTGACCGCTTGGGGTGCGTGACCATCACGCACCCTGCACCAATACCTTGCAGGAGCACGCATGTTCGACACGCCTTGGATCGCTGCACTGGCTGCATTGTTCCTGTGGTGGTTTGCCACGGGCATCCTGCTGTGGCGTGTCCATGCCGCCGACCGGGGCGGGCCAGACAGCCATGTCTGGTCGGTCATCCTGTCGCTGCCTCTCTTCGCAGGCGGTGTGTTGGGGGTGAATGCCACGCTGGCCGACCCAAGCCCCCAAGGCGCATGGTTCGCGTTCCTGTCTGCACTGGCGATCTGGGGCTGGGTAGAACTGGCCTTTCTGTCAGGCATTATCACCGGGCCGAACACGCGGGTTTGCCCCGTGGGGCTGGACGGGCGCGCGCGGTTTCTTGCTGCCTTCCGCACGGTGGCGTGGCACGAAACCGTGCTGGTCACGGTTTTAGTGTCGCTCACCTATGCCACTTGGGGGGCGGCGAACCCTTTCGCGCTCTGGACCTTTGCACTTCTGTTTTTCGCGCGGGTCTCTGCCAAGCTGAACCTTTACTTGGGCGTGCCCTACATAAACACGGCCTTCCTGCCCAGCCCGCTCGCGCATCTGGCCAGCTACTTCCGGCCCGGCCCTGTCAGCGGGTTCTTCCCGGCCTCTGTCACGCTTCTGGCGCTGGCGGTGGGCTGCTTCCTCGAACGCCTGTGGCGCGCGCATCAGGCGGGCGACATGGGCGACATCATTGGCTTCACGCTGTTGTCGATGCTGTCGGCCCTCGCCCTGCTGGAACATTGGTTCATGGTCTGGCGCGTGCAAGACGACAAACTCTGGCGCTGGATGATCCCGGCCCCGGCAAATGACAAAACAAAAACCTGAATAACGACCGAGGGGATACCTAGATGGACTTCAACGCCCATTTCAAAGCCACGTTGGACACTCTGAAAAACGAAGGCAATTACCGCATCTTTGCCGAGGTTGAGCGCCAATGCGGCAGTTTTCCCAAAGTCCGGCATTTCAACGGCGATGACGTGAACGAAGTGACCGTCTGGTGCTCGAACGACTACCTTGGCATGGGCCACCACCCCGATGTGGTCGATGCCATGGTCCAGACCGTGCAAAACTGTGGAACCGGCGCTGGCGGAACGCGCAATATATCCGGCAACAACAATTATCACCGCATTCTGGAAGAAGAGCTGGCCGATCTGCACGGCAAGGAAGCGGCGACGCTGTTCACCTCTGGCTATGTGTCGAACTGGGCCGCGCTGAGCACGCTTGGCGCCAAGATCCCCAATGCCGTGATCCTGTCGGACGAAGGCAACCATGCCAGCATGATCGAAGGCATCCGCCATTCGCGCGCAGACAAGGTGATCTGGAAGCATAATGATTGGCGTGATCTGGACCGCAAGCTGAAGGCCGTGGGCGACCGCCCCAAGATCGTGGCGTTCGAGAGCGTCTATTCCATGGATGGCGACATTTGCCCCATGCGCGAGATTGTCGAAGTGGCCGAAGCCCATGGCGCGCTGACCTATCTGGACGAGGTTCACGCGGTCGGCATGTATGGCCCGCGCGGCGGCGGCATTTCCGAGCGCGAGGGGCTGGCGCACCGCATTGACCTGATCGAAGGCACGTTGGGCAAGGCGTTCGGCGTTGTGGGTGGCTACATTACCGGCACCGCGGCCATGTGCGATTTCGTGCGCTCTTTCGCCTCGGGCTTTATCTTTACCACGGCCCTGCCCCCGGCTGTGGCGGCGGCTGCGACCGCGTCCATCCGGCACCTGAAACACTCGAATGTGGAACGCATGGCACAGCGCGACCGCGTGGCGAAACTACGCGCCAAGCTTGATGCGCGCGGCATTCCGCACATGTCCAGCGACAGCCACATCATTCCGGTCATGATTGGCGACCCGGTCAAGTGCAAGATGCTGTCCGACATCCTGATGCAGGATTGGGGCGTCTACGTGCAGCCCATCAATTACCCGACCGTGCCCAAGGGCACCGAGCGGTTGCGCATTACCCCCGGCCCGCTGCATTCAGATGCCGATATCGACCACCTGGTCGAGGCGCTGGCCTCGCTCTGGAAGCAGTGCGCGATTGCGCATGCCGTCGCATAATCGTTCCTTGACTCGGCACGCTTACGGGTCATGTATGTGCACGGGACAGAACCTAGGGAGTAACTGACTATGAAATTTTCTACCAAAGCCGCTATCGGCGCGTTTGCATTGACGATGACGGGCCTGCCCGCCCTTGCGCAAGACGCAGAGAATGGCGCGACAGTGTTCCAGCGCCAGTGCCAGAACTGCCACAATGTTGTGGATGATGCTGGCGAAGTGCTGGCAGGCCGCCCCAACATGCGCACCGGCCCGAACCTGTATGGCGTAGTCGGTCGTCAGGCAGGCGTGGTTGACGGCTTCCGTTATGGTGCCGATCTGGTTGCCGCAGGTGCCGAAGCTGGGCTTGTCTGGTCCGAGGAAACTTTGATTGCCTATGTGCAGGATCCACGCAGCTTCCTGCAGGAAACAACCGACAACAAACGTGCGCGCAGCCAGATGGCGTTCCAAGTGCGTTCGGAAACTGATGCCGCCGACGTAGCCGCCTATCTGGCGACCTTTGGCGCCACTGAAGAGCCCGCTGGCTAATCTTCGTGCCAGACTAGATGCAAAAGCCCCCGAGTGCGCTGTCACTCGGGGGTTTCTTGTTTTACAAAGCGACAAAGCCGAGGAATGGCCCGAATTGTAGCCCAATCATGTCACAATTCGCGGCGATAACATCTGTGAGCAACAGGGATTTCGCGTCATGGATATTGCTATACATCTTGGTGCCCATCTGACCGATGATGGACGGCTGCGCGCCTGCCTTGAAAAGAACCGCGCAACCCTCGCCCGAGAAGGCATAGAAGTGCCCGATACCGGACGCTTTCGAACACCAATTCTGGAAGCCATCAAGACACATGCAACCGATGGGCTTGCCGCCGATGCGGGTTCTGTGCTGCTGGATACAATCCTGTCCAAGGACGCACCCGAGCGGCTGGTTCTGTCAAGCACGCGCTTTTTGTCGCCCTTACCCAGTGCCGTGCGCCGCGCGC
>CAYNWX010000029.1:0-13861 GCA_964401005.1 uncultured Natronohydrobacter sp. | reverse complement strand
CCCAACGGGTTGGCCATGTCGGGCGCGCGCGCGGCGGTCATCTTTGCCGACGGGGCGCTGCGGGTGTTTTCGGCCGATGGCGAGCAACTGCCAGAGCGGTTTCTGACCGACCGCCCGCTTGTCTCGGTGGGCGCGAGTGGGGCGCATATTGTGACCGGGGCAATTGATGGCACGGTCTGGACATTGGCCCCCAAGGATCTGGCCATTACCGCCATGTTTCGCGCCGCAGATGGGCCAATCTGGGCCGTGGCTGCCAATACCGAACAGGTCTTTACCGGCAGCGCCGACGGGGCTGTGCGCCGCTGGAATGCGGCAACCGGCGAAAGCTTGGGCGGTGCGCTGCCCGACCGCCCGCAAGACTATACCGACAACAGCCGCGGCGCGGAAATCTGGCGCGCCTGCGCGGTGTGTCATTCACTGGTGCCGGGTGACCATTCGCGCGCGGGTCCCAGCCTGCATGGCGTGTTCGGGCGGCCCATCGCTACGGCTGAAGGTTTCGCTTATTCGCAGGCACTTGAAAGCCTGAGCATTGTCTGGACGCCCGAAACCGTGGCAGAGTTGTTTGAATTCGGGCCAGAGGCTTACACCCCCGGATCGCGCATGCCAGAGCAGCGCGTGGCCGACCCAGCCGACCGCCAAGCCTTGGTAGAGTTCATCGCGCGCGCCACCCGGCACATGAACGGCGCGCAAGGATTGGACAACTAGCCGTTCCAGACCACGCGGCCCAGATCGCTTAGGTCATAGCCGCCAAGCCGGGCCGCTTGGGCCGCAAATTCGGGGCTGCGCGCAAAGGCCATCAGGTTTTGCACCGGGGCTTCGAAATAGGCACGCCGGGGCATGGCCAGATCGAATTGGTCGTCTTCCAGCATGGGCACAAAACCCAACGCCCCCGATGCCGCCTGAATGCCAAGGCCGCAATCGGCAGCGCCGGTTTCGATCATAATGGCCAGATCGGCATGGGTATGCGCGGTGCCGGGCACGATGTTCAGGTCTGCCATGCTCAGCCCGCTACGCGACAATTGAATGTCCAGCAAACGTTGTGTGCCTGATCCTTCGCTGCGCAATGCAAAGCGCAGGCCCAGTTCAACACAATCGCGCAGGCTGGCCACGTCATGCGGGTTTCCGGGCGCGACCAGCAAGCCTTGGGTGCGCCGCGCCCAATGCACCAGCACAAAAGATTGGGATGACAGAACATTGCGCACCGCCTGCACGTTCCAGCTATCCGACACGGGGTCGAACAGGTGCAGACCGGCCAGCATGGCCTCGCCCGCCGCAAGGTCGTCCAGCCCGCGTGTCGAATCGCCCGAGCGCACCGCCAGCCCGGCTTTGGAATAGCGCAACGCCCAATCCAGCAGCGGGTCGTTTGACCCGGAATAGATCTGCGGAATGGACCACGCGCCGGTTTCGGGCGTTTCGGTCTGCGCTTCCAGCCAAGCTTCGATCAGGCGGCGCGGAAACAGCAATTTGCCGGTTGCACGGGTAAACGGGATCGCCTGTTTCGCCACCATGTCATAGATGGTGCGTTCCTTGGTGCGCAGGAATTCCGCCACCTCTGCGGTGGTCATCAAGGCCGGATAGCTGCTGGCCGGTGGGTGGACTTGGTTCAGCATGTCTCGCCGTTTGTAAATTTGCGCGCTACGACACACAAGGCCGAGGCTTTCCAAACTCATATTCTCAAAATCTGTTATAAGAAACAAACCTGACGTCGCGCAGTCAATGCAATTTGCCACTAATCGCGCCAGTTTCGCCACGCAATGCAGAAATCTGGCGCAGCTAGTGCTGTTTTTGTCCTGATTTGACAAGCCGCATCCGGGGCAAGAGCGGCAGCAGGCTTAGCAAGGCCGCCGCCATGCAGGCCAGCCCGAACAGGATACTGGCTGCCACCGCCTGTGGCGCGGTAATGCCCCAGAGCGGCCAGAGCGCGGCGGCCACCCCTTCGCGCAGGCCCCACCCATTCAGCGATACGGGCAGCAGCATGGCCAGTAGCGTGACCGGGATCAGCACCAGCGCGGCGCGCATCTCCAAGCCCACACCAACCGCTTGGGCCGCTGCCCAGAAGCCTACAAGGTTTGCCACAAGGATCGCCAATGTCAGCCCAAGCTGTGCGGGCCAGACATCTGCGCCGCACCAAGCTTGTCCCAGAAGCCCGCGCAGTTTGGGCCAATAGCGCAGCACGCCCCAGCATAGGCCGAGCGTGGCACAGATCAGCGCCGCGCCTTTCGCGCCCCACCATAGACCAAGCGCCAGCACCATCAGGCCAAGCATCGCTACTTGCCCCGTCAACCGCTCGATCACGACAGAGGCGGCTGCGTCCCTCCAGCCACGCCCCTGCCATCCCATGTTGCGACTTCGAAAGATGCGCCCCAGATCGCCCAGCACACCGCCCGGAAGGAAAGTATTCGCCGCCACCGACAGTGCATATTCCTGCATGGCCCAAAGAAGGGGCAGGTTTTGGTCTAAGGCCCGCGCCGTCACCCGCCAGCGCAACGCAGAGAGGAAGATTTGCGCCACAAGCGCGCCCACCGCCAGCGCAAGCCAGCCCGGATCGGGGCGGGTGATAGCCCCCAGCGCGGCTCGCGGTTGCACGACCCACAGCACCGCGCCCAGCACCGCGACAGAGATTAGGATTCGCAGTGCCGTTTTCATGGGCGCGACAGCAGCGTCAGGAAGGTGTCGCGCAGGCTATCCATGCGCTGTGCAGGGGTGGCGGAGGCAGGGATCAGCCCCTCGGCCCAACCCAGCGCTGCGAAGCGCGCCACCAGATCGGGCGGACCGATGATATGGATGGGCACATCGAACCCGTCATTGCCAGACACGAAGCGCGCCGGTTCATGATCGCCCAAAACGATCAACAAGGGCGCGTCTGCGCCCTGTCGCGCGGCCCAAGCGCCAACGGCGCGCAAGCTGTAATCCAGCGACAGACGAAACTGGTCGCGCACCCGGTCATGGTCGCGCCAGACCTCTTCCGGACTGGGACCGGCCAGCGCCCATGGGTCAAAGATGCGCCCGTCGCCAAGATCGTCCCAAGCGACCAGATCAACCACCGGCACCCATGGCGCATGCGAGGAAATCAGCGCCACTTGCGCAAGAATGGGCGGGCGGGGTCTGCGGTCCAGTTCCAGCCGGTCGAGCGCGTGCAGGGTGAATTGATCCGGCATTGTAACCCAGTTCAGGGGCAGGCCCGCATAGCCCAGATCGGCCGCGTTATAGATCGCCTCAAACCCGAAGAACGCGCCTTCGGGCCATGGCAGGACATGCGCAGGCTTGATCGCCACGGTTCGCAACCCAGCCTCTTGCGCAAAGTGAAAGAGCGTGCGGCGCGGGCTGGCGAGCATCGCGCGGTTGCGCGCTTGGGTGTCCAGCCATAGGCCCGCCGCGACCGACCCATGCGCCAGCCAGCTTTGCCCGCCCACCATGGGCGCAGTGGCCCAGCCAGAGCGCATGGCCAAGCCATTGGCGGCCAGATCGGCCTCTATCCGGCGCAGGGTGGTGGCATGGGTGGGCGCGTAAAGCGGGTTGTCAAAGCTGGAGCGACCGTAGGATTCGACATAGATCATAACCATGTCGCGCCCCTTGAGCGCCCCGAAGAACGGCCCTTGGCCCTGCATCGGGTCGTTTTGCGCGGCTGCGCTGAAGGCGCGCAGATCGGCGCGGGTTTGGCTGAATTGCTCGATCCGCTCCAACCCCACGCGCGTGGTAAAGGCAGCGCCCGGCAGGAGGGAGTTCAGCGCGGGCGGCAAGGCCCATGCGCCACGCGCGCGCCCGATCTCTGCCACCGCAAGCCCTATTGTCAGCACGAAAAGCACCCCAAGCGCGGCGCGTGGCACCGGAAGCCGCAAGCGCGTCCATTGCCCCATCGCCCACCAAAGCGCGTAGGTAAAGCCGACAAGCGCCACCACAGCGGCAGCCGCGCCAAGCCATGCCAGCAGCGGCCCAAGCGCGCTTTGCGCCAGCATCCAGCCCGCCGCGACAAGGTTCAGATCGGCGGCAAGGTTGAACCTGCGGTTGAACGCGATGAAGCTGGCATAATCGGCCAGTTTCAGGGCCGCGATGGCCAGCAGCACCGCCACCAGAACCGCGCGCAAGGCGCCGCCCAAGCGCCCGTTTCCCACCAGCACAAGGGCCAACACCAGCGGCGGCAGGTCTAGCGGGAACAGCGCCAGCGCGCCCCATGTCATCGCTGCCGGGTGGTTGGGCTGGATCAGCAGAAGGTAAAGCAGCAGCGTGGCAACAAGCAAGCGTGTCATGGGCGTTTGGCGCGGCGGGTCAGCCAAACAAGGTCGACCGAGAAAGACGCCATCGTGGCCAGCAAGATGGCCGCACCCAAGGCGGTCGAATAGGGCGGGGCAAGCAGCGGCGCGATCAGCAGAACTTGCCCCGCCATTTGCATCCCAGCCATGATCTTGCGCCAACGCGCATCGGGCAGGGGCGCGGACAGCGCAGGCCAGATGCGCCCGCCCAGCACGAAAGCGGGCCGCAGCAGGCCCAAGGCCATGAACCAGAGTCCGACTTGACCCATCGCCACGGCCAGCGCCGCGAGTGTCAGCGAAAAGGCCACATCGCTTTCCATGTCCAGCCGCGCACCGAAGGCCGATTGCAACCCCGCGCGCCGCGCGGCCCAGCCATCGGCCCCGTCCAGCGCCAGCACAGCCCCGGCTAATCCAACAAGCGCCCAGCCCAGATCGGCCACGGGCGCCAGCACCAAGCCCGCCATCACCGCAACGCCGCTGGCGCGGGTGAAGGTCAGCACATTGCCCAACCCAAGGCGGGCATGCGGATGCAGACGTTCCGCGATCAGCCATTTCGCCATGAACGCTGCGCCGACGATCAAGATCAGCGCCGTCAAGGCTGCGGCGCTGCCGGGCTGTGCGGCTTGGGCGTGACGAGCCAGTACATAGCTTGCTGCAATCGCTAAGGGACCAAGCAACACCAACAAGCCCGCACCCTCCAGCACAGCGCGCCGGGGGCTGCTGGAAAGGTCTAACGCGGTAAGTTTGGGGCTATCTACATTCATATCGGGAAGGGTAGCTCAATTTCGCGCCTGTCCAGACGCCATTCGCAGCCAATCACGCAGTTGACAAGGGCCCAAGCCTTGCAAGTCCCGAGGGAATTCTATCTGAACAGCTAGAAGGCGGCAAAGGTTCGGACGGGATGTCAGAGCAAAAACACTATGCGGGGATGACCCGTTTCCTGCATTGGACCGTTGCAGTGATGGTCCTGGCAACCATCCCGATTGGCGTGATCATGCTGCAAGAAGGGTTGGCGCGGTCCACCCAGAACTTGCTGTTCATTCTGCACAAAAATGGCGGTGTGATCCTGCTTCTGCTGGTCGTTCTGCGCATTCTGTGGCGGCTAGCCACGCCCGCCCCGGCCTTGCCCGCGCATCTGCCCGATTGGCAGAAGCGGGCGGCGAAGGCCACACAAATCTTGCTATATGCGCTTCTATTGATCATGGCCATCAGCGGATACATACGTGTGCGCGCAGGCGGTTTTCCGATTGAAATGCTAGATGCTTTGGGCGTGCCGGGTCTCGTGCCGCGCTCGGACACTTTGGCGGAAGCCGCGAAAACGATCCACGCCTATGCCCGGTTTCCCTTGGCGGCACTGATTGCGCTGCATATTGCGGCGGGCCTGAAACACTTATTTGTCAAAGACGGGGTGTTCCAGCATATCTGGCCCCCGATAGGGCGGTAATGATGCAGCCCAAGCCTTTTGTCGTGGTCGGTCTTGCCGCTTTGGTGGTTGCCGCCGGGACCACGGCTTTGCTGGTGCGGGGGCTGGCGTTGGAGGCGTCGCATCCGGGTCTGGCCGCGCTGTTCGTCGCTTTATTTGCCGTGACAACCTTGCTGTTGGCCTTCTCGGCCATGCTCGCCTTGGTCGGCATTCGGCCAGACGCCACGCCTGCCGCGCTGCCGCAGGGTGTGGTGCCCATGCCCGCAGGCCGCAGCGCGGTGATCTGGCTGATCGCGGGCGAGGCACCAGAACCGATCGCCCAACGCGCTGCAGAGTTTCTGTCGGGGCTAGAGCGCAGCGGGCAAAGCCATGATTGCGATGTCTTCGTGCTGTCGGACACCACCGAACCTGTCGCTCAAGCGCAGGAACAGGCCCTGTTCGCCCGGTTGCGCGGGCGGATCAGCTATCGCAACCGCCCCGACCCGGTGGGGCGCAAGCCCGGAAACATTCAGGCATGGCTGTCCGAGCATGGCGCGCGCTATGACACCTTCCTGCTGCTCGATGCAGACAGTGGCTTTAGCGCGCAGATGCTAGCCCGGATGCGGGCGCAGATGGCGGCAAACCCGCGCCTTGGGCTGCTGCAAGCCGCGATCAATCTGCGCCCGAATGCAACGCGTTTTGGGCAGATGCAGCGGTTGTCAGCCCGCTTGGCTGGGCCGGTCATAACCCGTGGCTTGGCGCGGATTTGTGGCACGACCGGCAATTATTGGGGTCATAACGCGCTGATCCGCACTCGCGCGCTGGCCGCGATCTCGCCCTTGCCAATCCTGACCGGCAAGCCCCCCTTTGGCGGTCCGATCCTGAGCCATGATTTCGTCGAGGCCGCCTATCTGCGTCGCGACGGATGGGAGGTTCGGCTTAGCCCCGATGCCGGCGGTTCGTTCGAGGATGCGCCCGCCAGCATCGCCGCCCATCTGCGCCGTGACAGGCGGTGGGCGCAGGGCAATCTGCAACATTTGCGCCTGATTGCCGAGAAAGGGCTGCACCCGGTCAGCCGTCTGCATTTGGCGCAGGGGATATTGGCCTATCTGGCCGCCCCGATCTGGCTGGCGATGGTTGTATTGGTTGGCACTGGCGCGGTCAGCTTCACGGGCGCGGTGCTGTGGCCATTTGCGGTGGTTCTGCTGCTTTTAGTCGTGCCGAAACTGGCGGGTCTTGCGGCGCGCCGCACAGCATTTGCGCGCCCTGCACGGCGCATGGTGCTGTTGCGCGCGCTTGGCGCAGAGCTTGTCTGCTCGACGCTCTTTGCCCCGATTGCCATGCTTTGGCGCAGCGGATTCGTGGCCACTACCTTGGCTGGTCGCAGCGTCGATTGGGTACCTTCAGGCCAAGCCGTGGCGCTTGGGCGCAGGCCGGGCCGGGCAGAGCTTTGGGGCGGCGCGGCTTTGGTGCTTGGTATCGCCAGCGCGCAAGCCGCAACCGCAGGCGTGGGCGCGGCGTTGTTGGCAAGTTTTCTGGTGTTGCCAATCGCGCTGCCGCTTTTGTTGGCCCCGCAGTTGTGGCGCTGGTTCAACGCAGCGCCCACCCGCAACGCGGTTGAGGATTATTACGACCAATCGACCAAGCGCTTCCTGGCCATGGGCGGATCTGGCGTGGCACTGGCCATTCATCGCCCGCTTTGGGCCGATGGTGTGCAAACCCCAGAGCAGGCCGCATCCCATATCAACACCCTGATCGCCGCGCAGGCAGAGGGGGCTTTGGGCGCAAGACCAGCCCGAGTGGTCGATCTTGGGTGCGGGGTCGGCGGCACTGTCTTTCACCTTGCCCGCCATTGGCCGCAGGCACGCATCACTGGCATTACCATCAGCGCAGAGCAGGTGGCCTTGGGCCAAGGCTTTGCCCGCGACTTGGGGCTGGCAGAGCGGTGCAGCTTCCTACGGTCAGATTTCACGCTGCCCATGACGCTCGACAAGGCCGATCTGGCCATCGCGGTGGAAAGCCATGTCCATGCAGCCAGCGCCGCGCTGTTCTTGCAAGCCGCTTTCCGCCAATTGCAGCCCGGCGGCGTGCTGGTGGTGGTCGATGATATGCTGGCTGCGCCCGAAGCCACGCTTGCGCCGCGACAGGCGCGCCGTCTGGCGCAATTTCGTGCAGGCTGGCGTTTGGGCCATGTCCCCGATGCCGAGGGGCTGGCAGAGACCGCGCAAGCCCTTGGTTTCGATGTGGCCGCCCGTCACGACCTAACCCCGTTTCTGCGGCTCAACCGCCTGCGCGACCATGCGCTGCGCGTTGTCGGGCCGCTGGCTGATGGGTTGGGGCTGGCGCGTCTGCCGGTCTTTGGCAACATGATCGGCGGCAATGCCCTGGCCGAAAGCTATCGCGTGGGCATGATGCGCTACACTTGCCTTGTGCTGCGCAAACCGGGTGGGGTTCAGGCTGCCCTACCGCGGGCAGAGGCCGTGGCATGATTTCTCGGCGCGGCATGCTGACAGGCGCGGGCGTGCTGGCGCTTGCCCCAAAGCTGGTCTGGGCGGATGCGCTGGATGGCCCGGAGGCGCTTGTCGCCAAGGCCCGTGCGCGGGCGCAAGTGCTCTACCGCGACCCCAATGTGGTCCTTGCCGCACCGTTCGACAGGCTGGATTACGACCGCTATCGCGCGGTGCGCCCGGTATCGGGCAAGTCGGCACGCTTGCCCTTGAGCGATAAATTCCGCGCCGATCTGTTGCCACCGGGATGGTTGTTTCGGACACCCGTGGCCATTTCTCTGCCGGGGCATGACACGGCATTCGCGCCCGATATGTTCCAATATGATCCAGCGTTGATCGACCTGCCTGCGATCTGGCCCGACATGGCGCATATGGGCTTTTCGGGCCTGCGCCTGCTGCACCCGCTGAACCGCCCCGACATTTGGGACGAGGTTTTGGTGCTGCAAGGTGCGAGCTATTTCCGCGCACTTGCACAAGGCACGGTTTACGGCAAATCCGCACGCGCCTTTTCGCTGGGCACAGGCGGGGCTGCGCCAGAGGAATTTCCCGTGACCGAGGAAATCCATGTCTTCGCGGCGGGCGACAGCGTGCAGTTTGGCTGTTTGGTCGACAGCCCAAGGGCCTCTGCCGCATTGATCGCCACGCTGACCCCCGGTCGGGTGACGCGGATGCAATGCAGCCTGCACTTGTTCCCGCGCGAAACCTTGCAAGATGTCGGCATCGCGCCGCTGACATCCATGTTCCAGCACTCCGCGCTTGGCCCTGCGCGCATAGACGATTTCCGCCCTTCCGTGCATGACAGCGATGTATTGGTGATCGACAATGGCGCGGGCGAACGGCTGTGGCGGCCCTTGGCTAACCCCGCCCATGTGCAGATGTCAGCTTTCCAAGACCATGCGCCGCGCGGCTTTGGCCTGCTGCAAGGTCCGACCGATTTCGCCGCTTTCCGCGATGCAGAGGCGCAGTATCATCGCCGCCCCTCTGCTTGGGTGCGCCCGCGCGGCGATTGGGGCAAGGGCGCGGTCATGCTGTTGGAAATCCCGACAGAAAACGAATTTGCCGATAATATCGTGGCCTTCTGGCGGCCCGATGCGCCGCTCGGCCCCGGCGCATATCGCTTCGACTATGATCTGGATTGGTTGCCAACGGGGCCAGAGGCGCTGCCGGATGTGGGCTACCCTTTGCGCGTGGCCAATATGGCCTCTGGGGTGGAACCCAATTCCGGCACCGCGCGGCTGTTCGTGCTGGATCTGGACGGGGTGCTGGACGCAGACACCCGGCCTGGAATTGATGCCGGGCCGGGGGTATCCATCAGCGGCGTGGCGCTTTACCCGCTGCCCGATGATGCTCCGGCGCGCCACCGGCTGAGTTTTCTCCTAACACCCGATGAGGGCACCGATAGCGCCGAGCTGCGTCTGCGCCTGTCAGGCCGCGACGGCAATTTGCTCGCCCCGCTCTGGCTATATCGCTGGACGCGGCGGCGCGATGGCGGGGTGTGAGGGCTATTCCTATTCCTTGACCGCGCCCGCCATCAGCGCGGCCATGACCCAGCGTTGCAGCGCCACGAACAGAACCAAAGCGGGCAGAATGGCCAGCAGGCAGGCGGCGGCCAGCAATTGCGTGGTTGCTGCACTGGTGGCGCCCGCATAGCGGAAGATCGCAACCGAGATGGGCCATGTGCTGTCATCGCTTAGCATGATGAACGGGATCAGGAATTGCGACCAGTTCAGGATCAGGTTCAGGATGAAGGCCGACACCAAGCCCGGCAACGCCAAGGGCAGCGTGATCAGCGCGAAGCTTTCAAACCGCGACAACCCGTCGATGGCGGCGGCGTCATCCAGCGTTTGTGGCACCGTGTCAAACGCGATTTTCAGCAACCAGATCGTGACCGGGATGCCTGCCGCGATATACAAAAGCGTCGTGCCGAATTGCGACTCGAGCAGGCCAAGCCGGTCCATGAAGCGGTAAAGCGGGATCAGCACCACCAGCCCCGATACCATCTGCACCGACAAAATACTCAGCATCAACGCCCCCTTGCCGCGAAAGGGCAGGCGTGACAGGGCATAGGCGGCGGGCGCGGCGAAGGCCACCGCCCCCAAAGCGCCCAAACCCGATAGTTTGACCGTGTTCCAGATATAAGTCTGAAAGCCGCCGTCCTGCAGCACGCGGGCGAAATTGTCCAAGGTCGGTGCTTCCGGGATGAAACGGGCCGCGCCTAGAAATACCTCGGATTGTGTGCGCAGCGACAGCGAGACCAGCCACAGGATGGGCGCAAGGAAGGTCAGCGCCAGCACCACCATGGCGGCGTAAACCAGCAGGTCGCGCAGCTTTTCGCCCCGGCTGCGAACCATCAGCGCCGCCCCCGTGGCAGCAAAAGCAGCATCAGTGCCGTTAGCGACAGCGAGATCAGCAGCATCAGCACCGCAAGTGCTGCGCCGCGCCCCAGCTCAAACCCTTGGAACACCGTGTTGTAAGCGTAAAGCGACAGCACTTCGGTTGCCCGCCCCGGCCCACCGCCGGTCAGCGACAGGATCGTGTCGAACATGTTCAGCGTCATGATCAGGATCAGGATCGCATTCACCAGAATGGCCGGGCGCAGATGCGGCAGGGTGATGCACCAAAAGCCCGACAGCATGGGCGCGTCATCGATGGCGGCGGCCTCGTAAAGCGCGGGGTCGATGGTTTTCAGCGCGGCATAAAGCAGGATCATGGAATAGGCCGTGCCCTGCCAGATGGTTGCGATCACCGCAGAGATCATGGCGTTGTCGGGGTCCGACAGCCATCCGACCGAGCCAATCCCCACCATTCTCAGGGCGGAATTGATCGCGCCGAAGGGCGCTTCGGACAGCAAAAGCTGCCAGATAATGCCGTTGGCAATGGCCGGAATCACCCATGCCGCCAGCACAATGGTGCGCAAGGCCAGCGTGCCGCGCAGCCGCGCGCGTTCGGCCCGGACCACCAGCAGCGCAATCGCCAACCCAAGCGCGATCTGACCGACCACGCTTGCCAATGTATAAACCAGCGTGTTGCGCAGGATTGTCCCCAACACCGCGCTGTCTGCCAACCCTTGGAGAGAGACCAGCGAAAACGTCGGGTCGGCATCGAACAAACGCGCATCGGTGAAGGCAAGGCGCAGCGCCTCGAAGACCGGGTAGAGGTAGAACAGCCCCAGCATGGCGAGTGCCGGCAACAGCCATGGCAGCGCCCCGAAAGAGCGCTGCGGCTTGGTTGTGTGGGGCAGGGCCGTCATCACCCCCGCTCAGAGGCGCGCATAGGCCGCCATGACCTCTGCGGCGGCGTTGTCCAACGCGTCTTCCGGCGTGGCGGCGCCAGACAGAACCGACCCGAGCAAAATTTGGATCTGGTTCGAGATTTCGGGATAGATCGGCGCGCCGGGGCGCGCTTGACCGTTTTGCAGGGCTTGCGCGAAGATGTCGAATTCGGGACCGGCGAAGGCCTCATACTGGTCGTAAAGGGACGCCGAGGTGGGCAAGAGCCGCTGGAACGCATTGCCCGGTCCGGCATAAAGCTTGGCAATGCCCGCGCAGATTTCCACCTTGGCAGGGTCATCGGTCAGCGCCGCGATGGTCCAGCCGCCAGTGCCTGTGGCGCGCTGGTCAGGCGTGGGGCCGGGCAGTTCCGACACAGCCCATTTGGCGGCCTGTTCAGGCGGCATGGCGCTTTGGATTTGCCCATACATCCAGTTGCCGCCGATGAACATGCCGGTGGACCCGGCCACGGCAGAGGCCAGCAAATCGTCGTAGCTGGCAAGCCCCGTCACCCGCGCCGGTGCTGCGCCAGAGGCGACCAGATCGGCATAAAAGCGCACCGCGTCCAAGAATTTCGGGCGATTTTCGCCTTCGAAAAACACCGGGCGGCCCGTGGCATCGACCAATTCACCGCCTTGCGCCCAGAACTGCGCCAGCCAATCAAACGCCGCCGCTTCATCACGCCCTGCATTGAACAAAATCCCCTCGCGGCCTTGCTCGGCCACCGACAGGGCCGCCGCTTGCAACTCGGCCCATGTTTGCGGCGCGTCTGGCACCAGCGACGTGTCCCGGTAGAGCACACGCAGATCAGTGAACCACCACAATGCCACGATGTCGCCATTGGCATCGGTTACGCCCTCGCGCACAAAGGGGAACAGATCGTCAATTTCCGCTTGGCTGAAATAGGGCGTCATGGGCGACAAAAGTCCCGCATCCTTGAAGGTGGCAAGCTGAGAGCTGTCGATCATCGCGCAATCGGGGCCACGTCCCGCGCGGGTTTGCTCAATGATGCGGGCCTGTTCTTGCGCAATCGCGCCGGTCTGCAATTGCGTGTCGATGCGCCAGCCCGGATTGGCAGTGATGAAATCGGTGAAGAAACCTTCAAACGCCTCGGCGGTGGCCGGGTCGGAACTATAGAGGTCAAACGCCGTCAGGCGGAAGGTCAGGGAATTCTCGGCATCTGCCGGGCCGACACGGTCGCGTGTTACAAGGTCCTGCGCGAAGGTCGCGGGCGCGGTCGCGGCCAGAAGGGCCGCGGCGCAAAGAGTGGTGCGAAGTTTCATGTCGTCTCTCCAGAAGGGGCTGTTGGGTGCCAAAGGGCTGCACCGGACGTGATGTCGAATAGGGTGGCGCGGTCCAGCATCAGGTCAAGCCAGACCGTCGCGCCGGGGCGCAAGGCACAATCGGGACCAAGCCGGGCGCATAACTTCTGGCCATCATGCTGCAGGTATAACAGCGTTTCACTGCCCATGGGTTCGACCTGATCCAGCACGGCGGGAAGGCCATTCGGCCCGTCCGACAGGCGCACATGCTCGGGTCTCAGACCCACAAGCACTTCAGGCGCGGCGCAGTCGCCCCCCGGCGGCAGAGCAAAGCGATTTGCCCCGAAATGCAACGCGTCATCCGTCACGCGCATGGGCAGCAGGTTCATCCCCGGCATCCCGATAAACTCGGCCACGAAGCGGGTGCGGGGGCGATTGTAAATCTCGTCCGGGGTGCCGATCTGTTCAACCCGGCCCTTGTTCATGACGACCACGCGGTCGCCCATGGTCATGGCCTCTGTTTGGTCATGCGTCACATATAGGGTGGTTGTCGGCAGCTTTGCATGCAGCGCGCGGATTTCGCGGCGCATTTGCATGCGCAAGCGCGCGTCAAGGTTCGAAAGCGGTTCATCGAACAAGAACACCGCCGGGTTGCGTATGATCGCGCGGCCCATGGCGACGCGCTGACGCTGCCCTCCGGACAGGGCAGCGGGGCGACGGTCGAGCAGGTCTTCCAATTCGAGCAGCCGTGCCACATCCAACACACGCGCTTGCTTTTCGGCACGCGACAGCTTCGCCCGCCGCAGCCCAAAGCCGATATTTGCGCCCACGCTGATATGCGGGTAAAGCGCGTAATTCTGAAATACCATCGCCACGTTGCGCTGACCGGGCGACAGGTGATTGACCGCCGCACCATCGAACAGAATCGCGCCCGATGTTTCCGGCTCTAACCCCGCGACCACGCGCAGCAACGTGGACTTGCCGCAACCCGACGGGCCGACCAGCACGATGAATTCGTGATCCTCGACATGCAGCGAGATGTCGTGCAACACCTCGGTCGTGCCAAAACCTTTGCCAATATGCTCAAGCGTGACTTGTGCCAAATCCTCGTCGCCCCGGCCCGCCTAGCGCCGCGCGCGCGGGCCGAAGAACAGCCACAAGATGAAGCCCA
>CAYNWX010000028.1:0-6698 GCA_964401005.1 uncultured Natronohydrobacter sp. | reverse complement strand
CCACTTACGATCCAACCGCCGCCACTGCACGCCATAAATGGCGTGGCGTGCAGTGGCTTCCAATACCTCGGAAGCCTGCCAAATCCATAAGACAAGCCTGCGGCTCAATTCACCCCCGAGGATATTTGTGCAAGGATGAAACGGACAGATCAGAGCGCGACGGTCGGATCGCCGAAGCCCCGCGGCACATACAGCATATGCGCGCCCACATTCTTGATGTCGGTTTCGCCGCAAAGCGCCATGGTCACGTCCAGCTCTTTGTGGATGACTTCCAAAGCGCGTGTGACACCTGCTTCGCCCATAGCGCCTAAGCCATAGGTAAAGGCGCGGCCGATATAGGTGCCCTTGGCCCCAAGGGCTACAGCCTTCAACACGTCTTGTCCCGAGCGGATGCCGCTGTCGAAATGCACCTCTATCCGGTCACCCACGGCATCTATGATCGCGGGCAGGGCGCGGATGGAACTGACTGCCCCATCAAGCTGGCGGCCACCATGGTTGGACACGATGATTGCATCGGCACCAATATCGGCGGCGCGGCGGGCGTCTTCGGCATCCATGATTCCCTTCACGATCAGCTTGCCGCCCCACCATTTCTTGAACTGCGCGATGCGGTCCCAATCAAGCGAGACATCGAACGCTTCGGCAATCCAGTTGGACAAAGACGACGGGTCGCTGACACCTTTGGCATGGCCCACGATATTGCCGAAATGGCGCCGTTTGGTGCCCAGCATGCCCAAGCCCCATTGCACTTTGGTCATCATGTTGGCCACGGATTTTACCGTCAGCTTGGGCGGGGCGGACAGGCCATTTTTCAGGTCTTTATGGCGCTGCCCCAGCACTTGCAGATCGACCGTCACCACGATGGCCGAACAGCCTGCCGCCCGCGCGCGGTCGAACAGGCGGCGCATGAAGTCGTCATCTTTCAGCGTGTAGACCTGAAACCAGAAGGGTTTGGTGGTGTTCGCGGCCACATCCTCGATAGAGCAGATGGACATGGTCGACAGCGTGAAGGGCACGCCGAATTTCTCGGCGGCACGCGCGGCCTTGATCTCGCCATCCGCCGATTGCATGCCGGTCAGGCCCACGGGCGCAAGCGCCACCGGCATGGCCACGTCTTCCCCGATCATCTGCGTTCTGGTCGAGCGGTTGTCCATGTCAACCGCGACGCGCTGCTTCAGCCGGATATGGCTGAAATCGGATGTGTTTTCGCGGAAGGTTTGTTCCGTCCAGCTGCCAGACTCGGCATAATCGTAGAACATGCGCGGGGTGCGGCGTTCATAAATGCGGCGCAGATCTTCGATATTGGTGATGACGGGCATGGCGCTCTCCGCTTATTGGTAAGAAATCTTTACCGATAAGCGGACAATCAAGCAAGTCTGCCGTCAGGAGCCAAAGGTGCGCTTCACCCAGCTTGGTTTAGAGGTGTCCTGTGCCGCGGTTTCAGCGCTATCGGTTTCAGGCTTGGGCGGTTCAACTTGCTCCTGAAACCGGGCGAAGAAATCCTGCGCCATCTTGCGCGCGAATCCGTCGACCACGCGGCTGCCAAGCTGGGCGAGTTTGCCGCCGACCTTGGCGTTAACAAGGTAGCTAAGCTTGGTGGCCCCGCCTTCGGCATCTGCCAGCACAACCCGCGCTTCGCCCTTGGCAAAGCCTGCGGCCCCGCCTTTACCTTCGCCGATAAGGGTGCAGCTTTCGCCCGTGACCACATCGGTCATCGTAACCGTCCCTTTGAAGGTGGCTTTGACCGGACCAACCTTTTGCACCACCACGGCTTCGAACCCCTCTTCAGTAGAGCCGGTCAATGCCTGACACCCGGGCACACAGGCTTGCAGAACTTCGGGGTCGAACAGGGCCGTCCAGATTGCGGCGCGCGGTGCCGTGATGATGCGGTCTTCGGTCAATTCCATGATCTGCGTCCTTCCCGGATTTGCGGAACACTTTAGGTGATAACGCCGGCCGGCGCGACAGGGCTTTCGTTTCGTGTAGGGCAGATGCACAGCATGGGGCGAATTGACGGGACTTGGCAAATGTGATCACACTGTACCATGCCCGATACTATCACCCGCATGCCGCCTAACCCACCCGATGCCCCGGTTCAGGCGGCACATGACCGGGTGTATCGTGGTTTGCGCCAACAGATCATGCATGGCGAATTGCCACCCGGGCACGCGCTGACGCTGCGTGGTATTGGCAAGGCATTCGATGTCAGCATGACGCCCGCGCGCGAAGCCGTGCGGCGGTTGTCGGCGGAAGGGGCGCTGACTCTCTCAGCCTCTGGCCGAGTAACCACGCCCGAGCTGAGCAATGACCGGATCGAAGAACTGGCGCAAATCCGGTCGCTGCTGGAGCCGGAACTGGGCAGCCGCGCGCTGCGCCGCGCGCATTTGGCGCTAATCGACCGGATGGAGGCGATTAACGAGGCCAATGCCCGCGCCGTGAACCTGCATGACCCGGTCAATTATATTCGCACCAATCTGGAGTTTCACCGCACCCTCTACCTGCGCGCGCAAAGCCCGGCCATTCTGGGCCTGCTGGAAACCGTCTGGCTACAGCTTGGCCCAACCATGAGCGCGCTTTACACCCGCCTGCGTCGCACCACGCCGCCGCCCTACCATCGGCATATTCTGGAAGCGTTGCGCGCAGGCGATGACGCGGCGCTACGCTTGGCCATCCGCACCGACGTGACCCAAGGGTTACGCCATTTGCAAGGTTAGGGCTGGCTGGCCTGCGTGAAACAGGCGTGAAGTTGCGCTTGATGAAATCCGGCGGGGTTGGCCACGTCATATCCAAGCGCTCCGGCCTTGTCGAAAAACCCGCGCGCGGGCAGACCGCCGCTCACGCGCCCAACCACCAAGGCCGCGCGCAGCGGTCGGCCAGAGGTCGCATCGTCTTCCATGAGCCTTTCAAGTGCGGTTGTCAGCCGCGCAATACGGCCCGGCCCGGTTAGCCCAAGATCTGCCGCTAAGGCACCGTAAGTTGTCGTGGTGCGGCGCTGGGCAAGATCATCAAGTGCTACTTCCAGCGTTGTAATCATGCCGTTTGCTTGGCCAGCCATGCATCGACCGACCATTGTCCCGGACCATGCAGCGAGATCATCAGATAGCCGCCGGTCAGGGCGATATTCTTCAGCAGCATGACGATATCGGTGGACAGCGCCAGATCACCATAGGCCAGCAGCCCCGACAGCAGGCTGAAGCCTGCCATGGTCAGCGCCGTGGCGCGGGTCTGAACTCCGGCGATCAAGAATGCGCCCGACAGGATAAGATACCAAAAGACCAACCCGCCAACAGCGATCGGCACGCCATCGGCGGCGAGGGTTTCGGCAAAGCCGCGCACATCGCCAGCATTCGACAGCCCAGCCATCAGGAACAACACCGCCATAAGCACCCGTGCCGCCAGCGCCAAGGGCGCATCAAAGCGTTGGGCGAGCGTGGCGGCGATCCCCTTATCCGCCGGGCGCATGTCAGACCTCGCCGCCTTCGGACGTGTCCTCGTCCTCTGCCTCGACAATCCGGGCCACGGACACGACATGTTCGCCCGCGCCCGTGTTGAACACTTTCACGCCACCGCCGGTGCGGCGCAGGAAGCGGATGCCGTCCACCGGCACGCGGATGGATTGACCCTTGGACGTGGCCAGCATGACCTGATCGCTCAGATCCACCGGGAAGAGCGCAACAAGCGCTCCGCCGCGCATGGCCTTGTCGGTGGCGCCCACACCCTGACCGCCCCGCGTGGTGATGCGGTAATCGTGGCTGGAGGTCAGCTTGCCCAAACCATTTGCCGTGATCGTTAGCAAAAGGTCTTCGGAGGCGGACATTTCGGCATAGCGCTCGGTTGACAATTGCCCGGCCTCGACAACTTCGTCACTTTCATCCGCGTCATCCTCGGTTACGCCCGCAATCAGGCGGCGCTGGCGGATGAAGGATTCGCGCTCCTCCGGTGTCGTCTCGAAATGGCGGATCACGGCCATGGAAACGACGCTGTCTTCCTCACCCAAGCGCACGCCGCGCACCCCGGTCGAATCGCGGCCCTTAAACACGCGGACATCGGTGGTCGGGAAGCGGATGGCGCGGCCAGAGGAGGTGACAAGCATCACGTCGTCATTTTCGTCGCAGATGCGCGCATTCACCATGGTCACGCCCTCGGGCAGCTTCATGGCGATCTTGCCGTTGCGCATGACATTGGTGAAATCCGACAGCGCGTTGCGCCGCACATCGCCCGCCGAGGTGGCAAAGACGATTTGCAGGTTCTCCCATTCGTCTTCCGGCCGCTCGACTGGCAGAATGGCGGCAATGCTGACACCGGTGGCAATGGGCAGAATGTTCACCATCGCCTTGCCGCGCGCATTGCGCCCCGCCAAAGGCAGGCGCCATGTTTTCAGCTTGTAGACCATGCCGTCGGTCGTGAAGAACAAAAGCTGCGTGTGGGTATTGGCCACGAACAGGGTGGTGACAACGTCATCATCTTTGGTGGACATGCCCGACAGACCCTTGCCACCGCGGCGCTGCGCGCGGAAATCGGCCAAGGGCGTGCGCTTGATATAGCCGCCAGAGGTGATGGTTACGACCATATCCTCGCGCTCGATCAGGTCTTCGTCGTCCATATCGCCGGCCCAGTCGACGATCTCGGTGCGGCGCGGCACGGCGAAGGCGTCGCGCACGTCGCGCAATTCGGTGCTGATGATCTCCATCACCCGCGCGCGCGACCGCAGAATATCCAGATAATCCTTGATTTTGGCGGCCAAGGCTTCCAACTCGTCCGTCACTTCCTTCACGCCCATTGCGGTCAGGCGTTGCAGGCGCAATTCCAGAATGGCGCGGGCCTGCGTTTCGGACAGGTTATAGGTGCCATCGTCATTCATCGTGTGGCTTGGGTCGTCGATCAGCCGGATATATTGCGCGATGTCCCCGGCAGGCCAACGGCGTGTCATCAGCTTTTCGCGCGCTTCCGCCGGGTCGGCCGAGGCGCGGATCGTGGCGACCACCTCATCGACGTTCGACACAGCAACGGCCAGACCGCACAGCACATGTGACCGCTCGCGCGCCTTGTTCAACTCATAGGCGGTGCGGCGCGTGACGACTTCTTCGCGGAAGGTGATGAAGGCCGTCAGGAAGTCGCGCAACGTCAATTGCTCGGGGCGGCCCCCGTTCAGCGCCAGCATGTTGCACCCAAAGCTGGTCTGCATGGGCGTGAAGCGGAAGAGCTGGTTCAGCACCACATCGGGCGTCGCGTCGCGTTTCAACTCGACCACCACGCGCACACCCACGCGGTCGGATTCGTCGGCCACGCCGGAAATGCCCTCGATCCGCTTGTCGCGCACGGCTTCGGCAATGCGCTCCACCATGGTGGATTTGTTCACCTGATACGGGATCTCATCCACGATGATCGCAAAGCGGTCCTTGCGGATTTCTTCGATATGCGTTTTCGCGCGGATCACGACAGACCCGCGCCCTTCCAAGTAAGCCTTGCGCGCGCCAGAGCGGCCCAAGATCAGCGCGCCCGTCGGGAAATCAGGGGCGGGGACATATTCGATCAGGTCGGCGCTGGTCAGGTCCGGGTTCTCGATCAGGGCCAGCGTCGCATCGACCACCTCGCCCAGATTATGCGGGGGGATGTTCGTGGCCATGCCCACGGCAATCCCGCCCGCGCCATTGACCAGCATATTGGGAAAGCGCGCTGGCAAAACGGTGGGTTCGCGGTCGCGCCCGTCGTAATTGTCCTGAAAATCGACCGTGTTCTTGTCGATATCTGTCAGCAGGGCGGCGGCGGATTTGTCCATCCGCACTTCGGTATAGCGCATGGCGGCGGGGTTATCGCCATCCATGGACCCGAAATTGCCCTGCCCGTCCAGCAGCTTGAGCGACATCGAAAACGGCTGCGCCATGCGCACCAGCGCGTCATAAATCGCGCTGTCGCCATGCGGGTGATACTTGCCCATCACGTCCCCAACCGCGCGGGCGGATTTGCGATAGGGCTTGTCATGCGTGTTGCCGCCTTCGTGCATTGCATACAGAATGCGCCGATGCACAGGTTTTAGGCCGTCGCGCAGATCGGGGATCGCGCGGCTGACGATCACGCTCATCGCGTAATCAAGGTAGGACGTGCGCATCTCCTGCTCGATAGAGATGGTCGGGCTGCTGGGCGCTGCTGGCGGCATTTCGTCAGTGTTTTCAGGGGTTTCGGGCGTGTCGCTCACTGGACCCTCTTGTTCTGTTGGGGCAATCTACATCTGGTTGGGGGCACAGTATCAGATGCTTGATATGGGGTGCAATGGGCTGCACCCGGCCATTTTGGCAGCCCAAGCCTGTGGTGGCTAACAATATGTTTTCATTGAAAATTATATTTTCCTTGGCATCATTTTCTGACCAAGTGTGACAAGAGGTTGAAAATGACCGCATCCCCCACCGAATTGATGCTGAAAGGCTACGGGCTGACCACGGCGGAAATGATCTATCGCATGCCCGACCACGCGCATGTGCTGAACACTTTCCTGTGGCAGGAATATGATCTGGCCCCGGATTATCCGCGCCTGTTCGAGTTTATCGAATTCTGGCATGAGAAGATCGACGGGCCGCTGCATGCGGTGCGGTTTTCGCATCGCAAGCGGTTGGCTGCTGGCGAATGGCGGCACGTGGTGGGGGAGTTCGAAATCGGCGGTCGCCGCGCGCGGGATATGCGGCTGCGCTTGCAGTAGGCAC
>CAYNWX010000027.1:0-11002 GCA_964401005.1 uncultured Natronohydrobacter sp. | reverse complement strand
ACGACTTGCCAAGCTGGAAGCGCGGACCCGCCAGCGTGGCACATCACATCGCGAAGAATTGCTAGAGAAGCTATTGCGCATCGAAGCGCGGGTAGTCGCTACTGGCAATGCAAATTACAGGCCGAACGCGCCGCTTATTGAAAGGGCAGTGCGACGCTACATGCGCGGCGAAGTTTCACCGCAAATGGCTTTACACGACCTGTTAGATAACGGCTTGGCCGTGAAAGCAGGTATTTCGTGTCCATGAGCGAGACGGGTTAGAACCAGATGGGTTCAAAAAACACGAATGGCCCGTCCGGGGTGAATTCAGCGCGAAAGTTTGCCTTAACCTCCGCCCCGGTGCTTAGCCAAGCGGTGCCGGTGCAGAGGATTTCGGACTGATTATTCGCAAGGGTGGTTATGTCAAAAATTCGGATTGGGTGAACCGGGTTTGTCTTAAACCGCTCTGTAATTTCGGTCGCAATGTTTTCGCAAGTTCCGGCAACGCCGCGCTCTGGCAGCATGTCAGGGATATTTTCCAGCCCCAGAAGGACAACGGCCCCGCCGATTCCGGCGATGGTCAACGCAGCAATGCGGCCCCAAGATCGGCGCGGCGCGCGTTCGGAATGGTCAGACATGGAAGGCTCCTAAATGATTGATAGTGCGCTAGTCTCGCACACAAATTGCATCGGCAACCTTACTGCCGTCTAAGTCGACAAGCCAAAAGCCAGAATGGACAACTGAGTCATAGGTCGTCGCACCAAGGGGCTGGCCCGCTGCGTCAACAAACAAACAGCGCAATCCATCCATATCACTCGCGAAAACTTCGCAAACTGCGTCACTTTGGTCGAACATTGACTGTGCGCATCGCGCAAAAACGGCTCCAGCCCCCGCGCTGTCAAAGCTTACGATACCACGCTCAAATGTAACCTCTTCAGACGAAGCAGGGACACAAAATCCGACAACGCAAGCGGATACGAAGCCGCGCACAAAGTTTTTTGACATAGATAAATGCCCTGCAATCAAACGCTGAGTATTAGGCTAATCATGCAAAACACGTGCGTCAAGCAAAGCGCGAAGGGTGTATAATTGGGGGGATATGCGCAACCCGCCCAGCCAACTTTCCTATATATTTCAGTATTTTAGCCGAAAAACATGGTGCCCGGGTGCGGAATCGAACCACCGACACGAGGATTTTCAATCCACTGCTCTACCCCTGAGCTACCCGGGCACGGGTCTGAACTGAGGGGCTGTTTAGGGCCTGCCTCACAAGGTAGCGGCTTATTATGTCAGCCCGGTTTAACTGTCCAGAGGCAAATCGAAAAAACTAATGGGTTTCAGGGGGAAGTATGGTGTCATCAGCAACATCCTCTTCGGCATCCGTCAAAGGTGCCGGAATGGAATAATCCGCGCGCAGCCAACGCGCGAGGTCGACATCGGCGCAGCGGCGCGAGCAGAATGGGCGATACTCGGCCGCAGCGGGTTTGCGGCAAATCGGACAACTCATCCTAGAAGCACCGACAGGGCAACGCGGTCGCGTTTGCGGGTCAATTCGAAATTGCCCAGCGGGGTGAAGCCCGCCAGCACGGTATCACGCCCGTCGCGTTTGAAGGCGGCGCTCAGCACTTGTTCCAGCACTTGCTTTTCGCGTTTGGGATAAGGAGCAAGGTCGATAACCACCTGCCCGCCCAAGCCGCGCAACCGCAATTCACGCGGCAGCGCGCGGATAGCAGCGATATTGGCTTTCAGCCCAGCGGCAGGGCTGGTATCGGGGCCGGTATTGACGTCGACAGCCACCAGCGCGCGGGTGGTTTCGATCACCATCGAAGCGCCGTGGGCAAGGCTCACTTCGGCGTGGATGAGCTTGTCAAGCGCATCATCAACACCGTGCCGTGCGAAGCTGCCCGGCTGGTCATCAAGCGTATTGGCCAGCGGCCAGTCGCGCCAAGCCAGTTCATGCGCGCCGGGGGCGGCCAATAGAAGTTCAGGCGCGCCAGACAGATCGGCCAGAACCTGTTCGGCCAAGCTGCGCATTTGAATAATGTCATCGGCAATCGCGGCCTCGTCGGCCTCTTTGCAGGCCGAACGCAGGATCAGGCCCATCGCCGCGCCTGCCCCATCCATGCAATCGCGAGCCAACGCATCCAGATCGGCGCGCAGGTTGTCATCGTCAATCTGGCGCGAGATGTTCAGGCCCGGCGCATCTGGCGTGACAATCGCATAGCGGCTTTTGAACAACAGGCGCGTGGTCACCGGCACGGCCTTGCCCTGTTCGGCAAGCCCCGTCACCTGGACAAGGATCGGATCGCCGGGGCGCAACCCCTTGGTCTGACGCAGAAAGCCGCTCTGGCCATCAGGCAGATCGACGAATGCGCCGCCCAAACCCTTCATGGGGCGGCCAAGCTTGCCACGAAACAGCGACTCTGGCGGAACGACCCAGTCGGGCGGATCAATGAGGACATCCTCCAACTGGCCATCAATCATCATGGCGGCAGCTTGGCGCGTGCCGATATGGTCCAGCGCGATCGTGCTACCCTTCATGTCCCCACCTGTAGCCAGCGGCGCGCAACAGCTGCGCGGTTTCCAGTGCGGGCAAGCCCATGACGCCGGTGTAAGACCCCTGCATCCAAGGAATGAACGCCGCGCCCAAACCCTGAATGGCGTAGCCGCCCGCCTTACCCTGCCATTCGCCAGAGGCCAGATACAGGTTCACCTCGTCATCCGAAAGGCGCTTCATCTTGACGGCACTCACTTGGGTACGGGTCCAGACCTGCGCGCCCCGGCGCAACGCGACAGAGGTGATCACCTCGTGCCGTCGCCCCGACAGTTTGTGCAGGAATGCCGCCGCCTCGCCCAAATTGGCAGGTTTGCCCAAGATACGCCGACCCAGCGCCACCGTCGTATCGGAGCAGAGCAGCAGGTCATCCGGATCGGTCGCAATTGCGTCCAGCTTGGCCCGCGTGACCCGCTCACAATAGGGGCGCGGCAATTCGGCCTTGAGCGGTGTCTCATCAATATCCGCCGCGACTACCTTGTCGGGCGTGATGCCAAGTTGCGCCAGAACCTCCAGCCGCCTTGAACTGCCAGAGCCGAGGATCAGGCGCATCGGATTACTTGAAGCGGTAATTGATCCGCCCCTTGGTCAGATCATAGGGGGTCATTTCCACCTGAACCTTGTCGCCAACCAGAACACGGATACGGTTCTTCCGCATCTTGCCTGCCATATGCGCATTGATCTCATGGCCGTTTTCCAGCTCGACCCGAAATGTCGCATTAGGCAGGAGTTCTCTGACGACACCGGGAAATTCGAGCAGTTCTTCCTTGGCCATGTTCACTCCGTCCGTTGTGGGCGCGCATGTTCTGCGCGTGCGCTGGTAAATGCGCGCATCGTGGCGTTTTTTCAAGCCAAATATGCGATTTGCGCCGCCTCAACCCTGCTTCAGTCGGATTTTCTGCTCTGGCCAGTGCGCATGGTTCAGCACGGCCCCTTTGCTGCGTACATGATGGATGGCGCTCAGGTCCACATCCGCCACGGCCCAGCCGGGCGCATTGAGCGCGGTTTGGGCCAAGATGCCTGTGTCGGGAAAGCCCAGATCGGGCGGGCCGTAGATTGCGGCGGCGCCCGTGTTCAGGTCGATCGCCGGGCACCATTCTGCCGCGCCCACGGTCGGCGCCTGCACGACCACGCACTGGTTTTCGAGCGCGCGGGCCATGGCACCGATCTTGACGCGGGTATAGCCTGCCACCCCTTCGGTGCAGGAGGGCACGAGCAGTATCTCTGCCCCGGCTTCGGCCAAGGCACGGGCCAAAAGCGGAAATTCAGCGTCGTAGCAGATCAGGATGCCGATGCGGCCAAGCGAGGTTTCAAACACGCGCGCCCCATCTTGGCCTGGTGCGATCTCCCACTCTTCGCGCTCAAACCGGGTCATGATCTGCTTGTCTTGGTGCCCGATCACGCCGTCCGGCGCATAAAGCGTGGCGCGATTCACGGGCCGCGAGGCCCCGGCTTTCGCCGGGGCGGATGCCCCCAGAATATGAACCTTGTGCTGCGCAGCTAGGTCGCAATGCAGATCATGCGCGCGGGGGGCATAGCGCATCACTTCTGTCAGTGCCGCCTCCAAATCGGCGGCAACTGCGGCCCCGCCAAGGCTGGCCAGTTCCATCGCGCCATATTCGGGAAAGACCAGCAGGTCGGCCCCGGTCGCCGCGCCCGTGGCAACCCATGCACTTAGCTTTTCCGCATAGGCATCCCAACCCGTCAAAAAATCCAGCGGATAGGCGGCGGCGGCGATCCTCACAGCGGGCGCATCCAGACTTGCAGGGGTTTGGCGGTGTCTTGCGCCGCGCCAATGTCGCGCCATGTGAAGCGGGCCACAATACCCGGCAAAGGCGCATAGCCCCGCTTGCGCCAGAACCCGTCGAGCGGGCGGTAGCCTTCGGGCCGCGCGGGATGGTCCTCGGGTCGCTTCACGCTGCAAAACGCGGCATAGCGCAGGCCAAGTGCGCGCGCATGTGCCTCGCGCAAGTCGAAAAAGCGGTGACCGCCCCCCTGCCCTCGATACTCGGGCAAGAGCACGGACTCGGCGCAATAAAAGACCTGCGCGGGGTCATGGACGGTGCCGTCAAAGGCTGCGCGAAATTCCGGGTCGGCGTCTGTCATCGGAAGGCCGGTTGCGGCCCCCACCAACCTGTCACCATCAAAAGCCGCCGCGACTATGGCACGCGGATTGTCACGGTAGACCGCAAGATAGCCTCGCTCATAGTCCAGATCGCCTGCATACAAATAAGGCCAGTCCTGGAAGACCCGGATGCGCAACTGCGCAAGCCCGTCGATGAGCGGGCCAGTGTCGGTGCCTGTAAAAGCCTCATACCGCAAGCTCATGCCGAGACCTGTGCGATCCAGTCTTGCAGGTTGTAATAGGTGGTCACGCGCGTGATTTTGCCGCCCTCCAGCGCAAAGAACGACCCGGCGGGCAGGATGTAACGCTGCCCCCGCGCTTCTGGCAGGCCCGGATCGGTTTGCAAATATTCCCCGTGCACGACAAATTCCGCCGCCGCCCGGGTGCCATCCTTGCTGACGAAAATCACGATATCGCGTAGCTCTTCGCGGTAGCTGACGCCCATATGGCTGCAAAATTCTGCGAAAGCCGCACGACCGTGGCGCACCTCGCCTTGGTTAACATGGTGTTCCACATCCTCCGCCACCAGCGCCAGCATGGTGCCCGTGTCCCCGGCGTTGAAGGCGGAAAAATACTTTTTTGCAAGCGCGCGGCTCATGGCGTTACCCTTCGGAAGGTGGCCCGAACCGGGCCAACAGGCGTTGCTTTATCTGGTCGCGGGCCTGACGGTAGGCGGAAAGCTTTGCCTCGCGCGTTTCGCCCAAACCCGACGGGTCCATAATCGGCCAATATTCGACATCAATGTGAGCATAGCGGGTCAGTTCCAAAGCTTGCCTTTGGCTTGCAGGCGACAGGGCTATGATCAAATCAAACCCGCCAAGATCATCGCCCCAATCCATCATTTCTTCGAACGAGCGCGAGCGATGGCGTGACAATTCCACCCCATCCTCGGCGCTGACGGCAATCGAAAAGCCATCAATCTCGCGGTCGGAATGCACGCCCGCCGATTGCACATAGGCGCGCTGACCGTAAAGCTTTTTCATGAACCCTTCGGCCATGGGCGAGCGCACGGAATTATGGTCGCAGCAGAATAACACGGACGTGGGAAAATCCGTGTCCATTCAACCCCCGAAATGCAGCACGCATACAAGGGTGAACAGGCGGCGGGCAGTGTCCTTGTCCAACTCCGCCTTGCCCTCCAGCCGTTCCTGCAAGATGCGCGCGCCCTCGTTGTGAATGCCGCGCCGGGCCATGTCGATCGCTTCGATCTGGCTGGGCGGCATGTTCTTCACAGCCTCGTAATAGCTGCCGCAGATCTGGTAGTAATCCTTCACCACCTGCCGGAATGGCCCGAGCGACAGGTGCATTTCACTGACCATGGCCCCCGCCTCGTCGCGCAGGTCAATCACCAAGCGCCGTTCGCGGATGGCCAAAGTCATCTGGAATGGCCCCGGCGGCGCCTCTTGCCCATCACGCGGCAGAATGGCAAAGCTGTTGTCTTCCAACAGGTCGAACACGGCAACCTTGCGTTCCTGTTCAACCTCTGGCGTGGGCGTCGGCAGCCCGGTATCGTCAATCTCGATCTGGCAAATACGGCTCATTGTTTCTCTTGATTTTGGCACTGGCCCTCGGGGACGAAGTGTTGCCCCAGTGGCATTGTCGGCGCAAGCACTTATCCGGGCATGTCCCGATATGAAAAAAGAGCGCAGAAGATCCTCTGCGCCCTTTTTCGGTTGTGCAATCGCGCAAAATTAAGCGTCCAGGTTCTCGACGCTCAGCGCATTGCGCTGGATGAACTCGCGCCGCGGTTCAACCACATCGCCCATCAGCTTGGTGAAAATGTCGTCGGCCTCCGCCAGATCATCGACCTTCACCTGCAACAAGGTGCGCGCTTCGGGGTCAAGCGTGGTTTCCCAAAGCTGGTCGGGGTTCATCTCGCCCAAGCCCTTATAGCGTTGCAGCGACAGGCCCTTTTCGCCTTCGGCCAGAATGGCATCCAGCAGGTCCACCGGGCCATAGATCGTCTGCTTGCGGTCGCGGCGCACCAATTCGGCGGGTTTGCCATACACATCTTGCAGGCTTTGCGTATGGGTCGCCAAGCGCCGCGCCTCGCCCGAGCGCAGAACCTGCCCATCCAGCCGCCGCACTTCTTCCACGCCGCGCAGGATGCGCGCCAAGCGCAATCCGCCGTCCTGCGTGGGCCGCCCTTCCCAACCGCGCTCGTATTCGGCGGCGATCAGGTCCAGCCGCTCAGCAACTGAATCCGCCAAGGCTTGCGGATGCGCCGCCAAGGCTTCGGCCATCAACGCGCCCGCGATGGTCGCCTGTTCCAGAATATGCTGCGGGTAATGACTGGGGAAGGCTTCGAGCGAGCGGCGCACCGCACGCGCTTCGGTTACGATGCGCGCCAGATCCTGCCCGATGATTTCCTCGCCATTGGCCAAGCGCAGGACAGCACCTTCCACCCCTTGCTCAATCAGGTAATTCTCCAACGAGGGCTTGTCCTTCAGATACACCTCGGACTTGCCGCGCGCGACTTTGAACAAGGGCGGTTCGGCAATATACAAATGCCCCGCCTCGATCAATTGCGGCATCTGGCGGAAGAAGAATGTCAGCAAAAGCGTGCGGATATGCGCGCCGTCCACATCGGCATCGGTCATGATGACGATCTTGTGGTAGCGCAGTTTCGCAAGGTCGAATTCGTCCCGCCCGATCCCGGTGCCCAAAGCAGTAATCAGCGTGCCGATTTCCTGGCTGCCCAGCATCCGGTCAAAGCGCGCGCGCTCCACGTTCAGGATTTTCCCGCGCAGGGGCAGAACCGCCTGGTTCTGACGCGAGCGGCCCTGCTTGGCAGACCCGCCGGCGCTGTCACCCTCGACCAGAAACAATTCCGACTTGGCCGGGTCGCGTTCCTGACAATCGGCCAATTTACCGGGCAGGCTGGCCACATCCATCGCGGTTTTACGGCGGGTCAATTCGCGCGCCTTGCGTGCAGCTTCACGCGCCAATGCCGCCTCGACAATCTTGCTGACAATGCCCTTGGCGTAGCCGGGGTTCTCCTCGAACCACTCGGCCAGCTTTTCGTTCACCATGCTTTCGACCGCCGGGCGAACCTCGGAACTGACTAGCTTGTCCTTGGTCTGGCTGGAGAATTTCGGATCGGGAACCTTCACCGAAAGCACGCAAGTCAGCCCCTCGCGCGCATCGTCGCCGGTGAAACTGACCTTCTCTTTCTTGGCAATCCCGCTCGATTGCGCATAGGCATTGATTGTGCGGGTCAGCGCCCCGCGAAAGCCCGCCATATGCGTGCCGCCATCGCGCTGGGGGATGTTGTTGGTAAAGGGCAACACTGTTTCGTGGTAACTGTCATTCCACCACATCGCGACTTCCACACCAATGCCATCGCGCTCGCCATTGATGTAGATCGGCTCTGGCATGACTGGGGTTTTGCTGCGGTCCAAATGGCGGACGAATTCGCGCACACCGCCCTCGTAGAACAGTTCCGTCTTCAACGGCTCGGCGGGGCGATGATCTTCCAGAATGATCCGCACGCCGGAATTGAGGAAGGCCAGTTCGCGCAACCGGTTTTCCAGCGTCTTGAAATTATATTCAAGGTTAGAGAAGGTTGTGGTCGAGGCCAGAAACCGCACCTCTGTCCCGGTCCGCCCGCCGCTGTCGCCCACCACTTCCAGATGGCGCACCGTGTCGCCACGCTCGAACCGGGCGATATGTTCCTTGCCCGCGCGCCAGACGCGCAGTTCCAACCAATCCGACAGCGCATTCACCACCGACACGCCCACGCCGTGCAGCCCGCCCGACACTTTGTAGCTGTTCTGGTCAAACTTGCCGCCCGCATGCAGCTGGGTCATGATGACCTCGGCAGCCGATACCCCTTCTTCGGTGTGTATATCGGTCGGAATCCCGCGCCCGTTATCGGTGACGGACACGGAACTGTCGGCATGAATAGTCACGGTTACATAATCGGCATGGCCCGCCAAAGCTTCGTCAATGCCGTTATCCACAACCTCATACACCATATGGTGCAGGCCCGACCCGTCATCGGTATCGCCGATATACATGCCGGGGCGCTTGCGCACCGCGTCCAACCCCTTCAAAACCTTGATGGAATCAGCGCCGTATTCGTCGATTTTCTGGGCTTCGGCAGACATGCAGTTCAATCCTCGCTTGCTTGCCCCACTTATAGGCAGATCGCGCAGGATTGTCACGTGCATGACACAAGATTTAGCGGTTTATCCCCCGCTTTTGCCTATTCATCCTTGCCCAAATATCCTCAGGGGGTGAATGGCGCCGCCCGCCAGAGTGGGCGCGAGCGCGCCCTAGCCGCCTTGAGCAATCCCGATCAGCGCATAGGTCAGTTGTGCCGCGGTGAAATCCCACACATCCGCACCCGCGATGGGGGCCAGTTCCACCACGTCGATCCCCACGCAGCGCCGCCCGCGCAGCGCCGAGCGCACCAGCGACAATGACTGGTAATAACCCAGCCCCCCCGGCACCGGCGTGCCAGTTGCAGGCATCAAGGGCGCATCCAGCCCATCAACGTCAAAACTGACATAGATGTCCTCGGGGAAGTCATCGGGCAGCGTCACCTCGGTGATATTGCCCATGACCAGCTCTTCCGCGTCGATATAGGTCACGCCCAGCGCATCGCGCAAAGCGGCTTCGTCAGAGGACAGCGCGCGCACGCCGTATTGCGCCAACGCCATGCCCTCTTCTTCGACCAGCAGCTGCATGACAGAGGCATGACTGTGTCGGAACCCTTGATAGGCGCGGCGCAGATCGGCATGGGCGTCGATCTGCACGATCCCCACGCGGCGGCCCAAAGCGCGCGACACGCCCATGACCGCGCCCCAGGATAGGCTATGCTCACCGCCCAAGGTGACGGGGATTTGGCCCGCCCGCGCAATGCCTTCGGTGCGCGCAGCCAGTGCGGCCAGCGCTTCCTCCAAAGGTTGATCGCAATCAATCGGCGGCGTGGTATAGATACCAGCCTTGCACGGCTCCATCCCGCGCCAAAGGCGTTCCAATTGGTCCGACGCCGCGATCAGTGCGGCGGGGCCGTCCGCTGTGCCAGAGCCGTAGGACACGGTTTTCTCAAGCGGCATGGGCACGACCTGGAAGCGCGCTGCGGGCTGGCGCTCAGCGTTGGTCAATTCGGAATTCAGGAAGATCATGACAGGCGGCCTTTGAAATCGTCGTAGTCAAACTGGCGGATCACGCGCAGCGCGTCGGTGTCGCTGTTCCACACCGCCAGCGCGGGCAAGCGCACGCCGTTGAATGTCGTGGTTTTCACCATCGAATAATGTGCTTGGTCAAGGAAGGCGACCCGGCTGCCGATTTCCGGCACAGCGCCGAAATCATACCGCCCGATCACATCGCCCGCCAAGCAGCTTGGCCCGCCCAAGCGCACCGGGGTCTCGCCTCCCTCGCCCAGCAGCGCGGGGCGGTAGGGTGCTTCGATCACATCGGGCATGTGACAGGTGGCCGAGATATCTAGGATCGCATTCGCGCCGTCATTCTGGACCACATCCAGCACCTCGCCCACCAAGATGCCGCAATCAAGCGCCACGGCCTCGCCCGGTTCGAGATAGCAATGCAGCCCGGTCTCTTCGCGCACGCGGGTCAAGAACGCGACCAGCCCGTCGCGGTCGTAATCGGCGCGGGTAATATGATGGCCGCCGCCAAAATTGATCCATTTCAGATGCGGGGCCAAGTCGCGGATGCGGGGCGCGATATGTTCCCAGATCGCCAGCAGCGGCGACAAGTCTTGCTCGCAGAGCGTATGCATATGCAGGCCATCGACGCCCGCAAGCGCGGCCGCATCAATCTGCTCCAACGGCGTGCCAAGGCGCGACCCGGGCGCGGCTGGGTCGTATTTCGCATCATCGCCCAAGGGCAGACCGGGGTTGAACCGCAGGCCGACATGAATGTTGCGCCCCGATTCTTGTAGCACGGGCAAGAAGCGGTCTTTTGCAGCAGGAGTGTTGAAGATGATATGATCTGACAAAGCGGCGATCTCAGTCATCTCATCGGGTTTGTAGCCTGCCGAAAACGTCTCGACAATCCCACTATATTCCTCGCGCCCCAGCCGCGCTTCCCAAAGCCCCGACGCGCAGACGCCAGACAGGTAGCGGCTAACCAACGGGGCCAGTTCCCACATGGAAAAGGCTTTCAGCGCACACAGCACCGTTGCGCTCGACCGCGTTTGCACATCGGCCAGGACTTGCAAATTCTGCTCCAACCGCGCTTCATCGACCACGAAACAGGGCGACGGCACGCGGTGCAGGTCGAACCGGGCGAATGCGCCCGGTTCGCCCGCGAAGGTCTGCATCGCCATCAGAAATCAGCCGGGGCCGACAATTCCGTCAGCGTCCATGGCAGGCCGT
>CAYNWX010000026.1:0-9539 GCA_964401005.1 uncultured Natronohydrobacter sp. | reverse complement strand
GGGCAGGGTTTCGTCCACCTCTAGGTCCACCGCGACCTTGGTGATGGGCAGGGGATGGCACAGCGGGATCAGGTCAGCGCAACGCTTCGCGCCCATGATTCCCGCGAGCCGCGCCACGCCCAGCACATCGCCCTTTTTCGCGCGCTGCTCGGTCACAAGCGCGAGCGTTTCAGGCAACATCTGCACGGCGGATGTGGCCACGGCGACGCGCGCGGTGGTCGCCTTGTCAGAGACATCGACCATATGGGCATGGCCCTCGGCGTCGAAATGGGTCAGCTTTGCCATGTCACATCTCTGCCATGACAGGATTGGCCAGAAGCGACTTGGTCGCTGCGGCTACATCATCCTGCCGCATCAGGCTTTCGCCAATCAAGAAGCTGCGCGCACCTGTATGGGCCATTTCTGCCAGATCGGCAGGGGTGAACAACCCGCTTTCGCAAACCAGAAGCCGATCATCGGGCACCATGGGGGCCAGCCCGCGCGTGGTGTCCAGGGTCACATCGAAGGTTTTGAGGTTGCGGTTATTGATGCCCAGAAGCGGCGATTTCAGGCGCAGCGCGCGGTCCAGTTCTTCTGCGTCATGCACTTCCAACAGAACATCCATGCCCCAATGGAAGGCGGCCGCTTCCAGTTCCGCCGCCTGCCCGTCGCTGACAGAGGCCATGATAATCAGAATACAATCGGCGCCAAGCGCACGGGCTTCGGCCACTTGGTAGGTGTCATACATGAAATCCTTACGCAGCGCGGGCAAATCGCAGGCGTCGCGTGCCGCGACCAGATAGCTGTCAGCCCCTTGAAAGCTGGGGGCGTCGGTCAGCACGCTCAGACAGGTTGCGCCCCCTTGGGCGTAGGCTTGGGCCAGCGCGGGCGGATCGAAATCGGGGCGGATCAGACCCTTGGATGGGCTGGCTTTCTTGATCTCTGCAATCAGGCCATAGCCGGTCGCTTGTGCGCGCCGCAAAGCGGCCTCGAACCCGCGGGGGGCGCTGGCCTCTTTCGCCGCCGCCTCGACCTGAGAGGTAGGGCGAACCGCGCGGCGATAGGCGACTTCTTCCAACTTGTAGGTTTTAATCTTTTCAAGGATGTCGGCCATCGTGCTTGTCCTTTTGTTCAGCTTTTGACCGGGCTGACACGCGCGAGCGCCTGCACCGCACTCATAGCCGCACCACCGTCGATGCTTTTGCGCGCCATTGAGACCCCGTCCGGCAGATTGTCGACCTTGCCCGCGACCAGAAGTGCGGCGGCCGCGTTCAGCAAGACAGCGTCACGATAGGCGGGCCGCCCTTCGCCGTCCAAGAGCGCCGCAAGTTCCTGCGCGTTCTCTTCGGGTGTGCCGCCAATCAAATGGTCGAACGGGTGCACGGGCAACCCCGCCTCTTCGGGGTGCAGGGTGAAGGCACGCAGATCGCCATCTTCCAGCGCCACGACGTCGGACGCCGCGGCAATCGACAGTTCATCGGTGCCGTCGCCGCCATGGACAAGCCATGCGCGCTCTGACCCGAGCGCGCGCAGGGTTTCAGCCATGGGGCGCAAAAGTGCCGCGCTGAAAGCACCGGTCAACTGCCGCTTCACACCCGCCGGATTGGTCAGCGGGCCAAGAATGTTGAAAATGGTTCGCGTGCCAAGCTCCATCCGGACGGGGCCAACATGGCGCATGGCAGGGTGGTGCATGGGGGCCATCATGAAGCCGATCCCGGCCTCTGCCAGCGCCTGTTCGACCACTGATGCGCCGACCATCACCTCTATGCCCAAAGCGCCCAGCGCATCCGCTGCGCCCGACTTGGACGACAAGTTGCGGTTGCCATGCTTGGCCACCGGCACGCCCGCGCCCGCCACCACAAAAGCCGTCGCGGTGGAAATGTTCAGCGTGCCCTTGCCGTCGCCCCCGGTGCCGACGATGTCCATCGCACCCTCGGGCGCGCGCACGGGTACGCATTTGGCGCGCATCACGCTGGCGGCGGCGGCGTATTCATCGACCACCTCGCCCCGCGTGCGCAGGGCCATCAGAAAGCCCCCCATCTGGGCCGGGGTCGCCTGCCCTTCAAACAGCAGGTTGAACGCGGTTTCAGCTTGGGCGCGGGTCAGCGGCCCTTCGGCAGCCTGTGCGATGAGGGGCTTGAGGTCACTCATCATGCCACCACCTCTGCGCGGTCCAGAAAGTTGCGCAACATGGCATGGCCGTGTTGCGAGCGAATGCTTTCAGGGTGGAACTGCACGCCCTCAACCGGAAGGTCGCGGTGGCGCAGACCCATGATCAGACCATCTTCCAGCCAGCTTGTGATTTCCAGACAATCGGGCAAGCTGTCGCGCTCGACCACAAGCGAATGATAGCGCGTGGCCATCAGGGGCGAAGGCAGACCGGCAAACACACCTTGGCCCGCATGATGCATCGCGCCCAATTTGCCATGCACAATCTCTGGCGCGCGGACCACCTTACCACCAAAGGCCTGCCCAATTGTCTGGTGCCCAAGGCAAACCCCCAGCAGCGGAATGCGGGCTTCGGCAGCGGCCAAGGTCAGGGGCAAGCAGATACCGGCTTGGTCGGGATCGCACGGGCCGGGGGAAAGCACAATGGCCGAAGGGTTCAGAGCCATCGCCGCCTGCACATCCAACGCGTCATTGCGGTGCACGACAACATCGGCCCCCAACTCTCCGAAATAATGCACCAGATTATAGGTGAAGCTGTCGTAATTATCTATTAGCAGCAGCATGGGCGCGCCTTTCCGGGGCGAATGGGCAAATCTTGGCCATACATGCCCATCCCGGCCCGCCAAGGTCAAGGCAGAGCGCGCCAATCCAATTGCATGAGCGGGGGGTTTGTGGGAAACACAAGGCAAAAGGGCAGGCATTGGCAGGAGTGGCATGATACGGCTGAACGGTCTGACAGGTGGTCTTGTAGGCACTGCGCTTGCCGCACTTGGCTTTGTGGCCAGCGCTGTCCTTGTGCCGCCGCGTCCTCTCCAGCCGCCTGTGACAGCCCCCTTCGAGACCGATGCCGCCGCAGCGCTCGACGCGGCACCAGAGGACGCGGCATTGCCCATGACAGAACGTGCCGCCGCGCCAGAACCACTGGCACCCTTGGCCACGCCCGATAGCACGCCCATCGAAGACACACCTGCCGCCACCGCACCAGATGCACCGCTGGCCCCGCTGCCGGACCTGCCGCAAATTGCCGACGATCTAGCCCCCGACAGCCCCGCCGCGCTGGCCGAGGCAAAACCACCCAGCTTGCCAGAGCCGTTCTTGCGTGCCACACCCGGTGGATTGCCCGGCACACCAGTCCCGCCACGTGGCGCGCCTTTGCCGCAAAGCCCACAGCCACCGGCGCAAGCTGCGCCCGAAGGCGAACCCGCTGACACGGCCGCTGATGACGAGGACCCCCAGATCAGGGCCGAAGAGGTGTCGCCAGCGCCAAGCCTGCCGGGCACACGGGCGGCAGGGCTTCCCGGAACGCCCGCCTCGCCAGAGCAATCGCAAGACGCTATCGAAACCACAGAGGCAACCGACCAGCCCATGACCGCGCTGGAGCGCAACAGCAGCTTTGACGGTCTGCTTACCGGCGGGCCGTTGATGGCGATTATCCTGAACGATCCGGGCCTGCCCACACCGCTGCGCCGTGCGCTTGCTGCCGTGGACCTACCCATCACCATCGCGCTGAACCCGATGGATACCAGCGCCAGCCAAGGTGCTGATATCTACCGCGAAGCAGGCAAAGAGGTTCTGATCTTGGCCAATGGCCTCCCCAACGGGGCCCGCGCGACCGATCTGGATGTGACATTCAGCGCGTGGTTCGACAGTTTACCCCAAGCCGTTGGGGTTCTGGACTTGCCCCGAGGCGGGTTTGCTCGCAATGCCGCGCTGACCGCCGGTGTCTTGCCACTTATTGCGCGGGACGGGCATGGATTGGTCAGTTTTTCCGGTGGCCTGTCGCGAGTAGATGCGGCCGCGCAAACGGCAGGCGTGCCTCATGCCGAAGTGTTCCGCGTGCTCGATGATGAAGATCAAAGTGCCTTTACGATTCGCCGCTACTTGGACCGTGCGGTATTCCAAGCCAGCCAGATCGGCCAAGTGCTGGTCTTCGGCGACGCGGCCAATGACGCAACGATGGAGGCGTTGGAGCTGTGGCGCAGCGATGGACGCGCCGATCAGGTGTCGGTCGTGCCGGTCTCTGCCATCTTGCTGACGCGGTAACAACGGACGACCGTTTCCCAAGAGACGGCAGCAACAGGTATCTGTGCCGATATCTGTGCCGAGGTGAGCAGAGCATGGAAAAACAGACGACAGGGCAATGTTTATGCGGCGCGGTGAGGTTTCGCATCTCGGGCGAATTCGAACGCTTCTTCCTATGCCATTGTGCGCGGTGCCGCAGGGATAGCGGCTCGGCCCATTCGGCAAATCTGTTCTCCCATACCGCGACCCTGACATGGGTGTCTGGCGCTGACCATGTCCAAACTTTCAGGTTGCCCGACACTCGGCACGTGAAGAGCTTTTGCAAAACTTGCGGGTCCGCAATGCCGTTTCAGCAGGCAGATGGAACCTTTCTTGTTGTGCCCGCCGGGGCGCTCGACACGCCGATCGGCCTCCAACCGGACGCGCATATCTGCTTTTCGAGGCGTGCGGATTGGGACAACGATCTTGCTGCTCTGAAGAGGTTTGACGGGCTGCCCGCCTGACCGTTGCGTGTGCGATACATTCGGACATCAGCCAAGCGCGCGACCACTCTCCGCTTAGCCATGTGTGTCAACCGAAAAACCGCTTGCGTTTGTGGTGCCATCGCCTAGGAAAGGCCGCGTGCGGGCGTGGCGGAATGGTAGACGCAAGCGACTTAAAATCGCTCGAGCCTGGCTCGTGCGGGTTCAAGTCCCGCCGCCCGCACCACGCAACCCGGAAGGCGGTGTGGTTTTGCATTGATCGACCCTTATGGCACAGCTCCTTTTGTTGCCCATACATGTCTTTACGCGCTACCGATATCGCATTGGGTTGCACTTTACAGGCGTTCCAGCAAGACTGGCGCCGGGCAAAACGAGACAGACAAAGTGATCGAATGAGTTGGTTTTCTGCTTATTTAAATCGCACCGATGACAGGGTGTTGACGAAATGGCTTCACTATTTTGAAGCCTATGAACGTGAATTGACGCGGTTTCGCAAAGCGCCCATCACGTTTATGGAGATCGGGGTCTTCATGGGCGGCTCGATCCCGATGTGGAAAGAATTCTTCCACAAAGATTCGACACTTGTCTTTGTCGACATTGATCCAAACTGCGCGAAGTTTGCGGATCCCGGCACAAGTATAGAAATTGGCAATCAAGCCGACCCGGTTTTTCTTGCTGCACTTGCGGAAAAATATGGCCCCTTTGATGCCATCCTCGATGATGGCAGCCATATTTGTAGCCATCAGATTACGAGCTTTGAAAACCTTTGGCCAAACTTGAAGGACAATGCCGTTTACATGGTCGAAGATTGCCACACGTCTTATTGGCCGGGCTTTGGTGGCGGCTACAGGAACGAGGCAAGTTTTATCGAATATGCAAAGCGCAAAGTCGATGCAATGCACAGCTGGTATACTGACCAAGATACATTGTTCCCATTCGACCCGATTGCAAAAGAGCTTCACGGAATCCGCTTTTATGATTCTCTGGTCGTTCTTGAGAAACGCAAGACCTCGGAGCCTCCGGTTTCGATTACAAACCAAAACGGTGTGACGACTGGGTCTCGGAAAGCCTTGAACACACGGGGGCGGGTTTCAGTATTTGCCGGCAAGGATGGCGGCTGACAGGCCTGGCGGCCTTTACAGCAGCGCTTGCCCCAAAGGTCATTGCGCGACAATCAGCTTTTTGCAATCGCCACTATGATATTGCCGATCAACTCACCCCGTTCCTGCGCCTGATGGGCTTTTGCGACATCTTCCATAGGAAACGCCTGCGCGATTCGTGGTTTCAAGCACCCTTGTACAAGCATGATCTCAATATCCCTAATGGCCGCCAGCTTGGCCTGTGCACTCATTGAGTAGACCACGAAGGGATGAACCACGATATTGCGGAACGCCAGCGGGTAGAAGGGCACTGGTGGCGCTAAGTTGGTAGCAGTCGCGTAGGCACCGACCGTGCCCCCAACCTTCAGAAATTCGGGATAGAGCGCGGCATGGGCAGCAAAGTCTACATCCGCGACATGGTCGATCCCGTCCGGTGCGAGGGTCTTCAGGCGCGCGACCATATCCTGGGTGCGGTAATTGACGATCGCATCGGCGCCGGCCTCGTTGGCGATCTGGGCCTTGTCATCGGTGCTGACAGTCGCGATGACATAAGCGCCCTTGGCCTTGGCAATCTGGACGGCCGAATGCCCGACCGCACCAGCGCCCCCGGTCACAAGAACCGTCTTACCCTGTATGTCCCCACCACATGTCACCGCCCTGTGCGCGGTCATTGCAGGTACGCCCAAACAGGCCCCCGCCGCGAAAGAGACATTGTCCGGCAAGGGAACTGCCAGCCCCTCGGGCACGCAAGTATACTCTGCCGCGGTGCCGTTTGCGCCTTGCGCCAAGCCGCCATGCGCGCGGTTCACCTCGAACAGCCAGACGCGCTGGCCGATGCGCGCCGGGTCCACGCCATCGCCCACGGCCTCTATCACACCTGCGCCGTCATTATGGACCAGCACAGCTTCGGCCACCATCGGACCTTGCGCGCCCGCCCGCACCTTCACATCGGACGGGTTCAGGCCAGAGGCAATGACCTTCACCAAAACCTCTCCCGCTGCGGGCACGGGTTGTGCCATCTCGCGCAGCACAAGGGTCTGGGAGGCAGCGCCGCGTGCAATGTTTAAAACGGCGATCACAATGGGCACTCCTGAAGCGCGTGTCATGGCGGCGGAACGCCAACCTTCATGAAAGCTGAGGTAATTCACAACCGGTTACCAACCAAGCGCTTTGCCGCCGAAATTGCCACGATCCAGCCAAAACAGCACCCTGGGCCAAGATCAAGTTGCCGCGTGTTCCCTTGACCAAAGCCGCATTGCTGACTATGCGCAGCCTTTAACCTTTCGCGTCAGCCGCCGCCCTCGCGCCGATTCGCTGCGCTATCTCTCCCCAAGGAATACCCCCGACCATGATACCCGCGATATCCCAGGCGCTTGCAGAGCGTGGCTACGACACGCTGACCCCCGTCCAACAGGCGGTCAGCGCGCCTGAACTGGGGGACCGCGATCTGCTTGTTTCTGCCCAGACCGGATCTGGCAAGACGGTTGGCTTTGGCCTTGCCATTGCGCCGACGCTGCTGGACGACATGGACCAATTTGGCCCGGCTGCTGCCCCGCTGGCACTGATCGTCGCGCCAACGCGCGAATTGGCAAGCCAGGTCATGCGCGAATTGACATGGCTTTATGCCCGCACCGGCGCGGTTGTCACATCCTGCGTGGGTGGGATGGACATGCGCACCGAGCGCCGCGCGCTGGAACGCGGCGCGCATATTGTCGTGGGCACACCGGGACGCTTGCGCGACCATATCGAACGCGGCGGGCTGGACCTGAGCGATTTGCGCGCGGTCGTGCTGGATGAAGCCGACGAAATGCTGGATATGGGCTTCCGCGAGGATCTGGAATTCATGCTGGCCGAAGCGCCCGCAGAGCGCCGCACGCTTCTGTTCTCCGCCACCGTGCCGCCGATGATCGCGAAACTGGCCCAGCAATACCAGCGCGATGCGCAACGCATCAACACTGTTGCAGGCACCGAACAGCATAGCGACATTGCCTATGAAGCCGTGCGCGTGGCGCAGTCAGATGTGGACAATGCCATCTTCAACCTGCTGCGCTTTCACCATGATGAAAGTGCGCTGGTCTTTGCCAATACCCGCGCCATGGTCGCCCATCTGACCGCGCGGCTTGCAAATCGCGGCTTGCAGGTCGTAAGCCTGTCCGGCGAGCTAAGCCAGACCGAACGCACCCATGCGCTGCAAGCCATGCGCGACGGGCGCGCGCGGGTCTGTGTGGCCACCGATGTGGCGGCGCGCGGGATCGACCTGCCCAAGTTGAACCTTGTTATCCATGCCGAATTGCCCACAAACACCGAAACCCTGTTGCACCGCTCTGGCCGCACGGGCCGCGCTGGACGCAAAGGGATTTCCGCGCTGATCGTGCCGCCCAAAGCGCGCGGGCGGGCAGAACGCTTGCTGAAATGGGCCAAGATCAGCGCTGAATGGGTCGAGGCCCCCTCGGTCGAGGATATTCTGGCGCGCGACGAAGAGCGCTTGCTGTCTGATCCGGTCTGGTCCGACGACGCGTCCGAGACCGAGGCCGCATTCGCTGAAAAGCTGCTGGCCCGCTATGCGCCCGCGCAAATCGCAGCGGCCTATCTGCGGCTGTATCAATCGCGCCATGCCGCGCCAGAGGATCTTCTTCCGGCAGACAGCAAACCCACGCGGCGGGAAAAAGCCCCCTTCGGCCCAAGCCGGTGGGTCGCCTTATCCGTAGGTCGCGCCGACCGCGCCGAAGCGCGCTGGCTGTTGCCACTTTTGTGCCGCACCGGCGGGCTGGAGAAAGACGCCATTGGCGCGATCCGCGTGCAAGAATCCGAGACCTTTGTCGAAATCGCGGCGGCAAGCGCAGACAGCTTTATCGTCGGCCTGGGCGATGGCGGGACCTTGGAAGAAGGCGTGACCGCGCGTCTGATGGAAGGCGCACCCGACCTGCAATCCACCTCGCGACCGCCACGCCCGGACCGAGCAGAGCGTTCGGAACGCCCGGCCCGCGAAGATTTCGCGGACCGAGGTGAACGGCCTGCGCCTCGCCCAAGGGCCGCGCCGTCGGACAAACCGTCGGGCCCCAAGCCCAAGTTCGACAAGCCAAAGTTCGACAAGCCCAAGTCCGATCGGCCCAAATCTGACAAACCGCAATGGGATAAACCCAAAGGCGAGCGCAGCTATGGCGAGAAGCCCAAGCCGCAATCCGATGGCGCGGTCAAGCCCTATGAAAAACGCAGCGCACCCGCCGCGCGCGACGACCGCCCCAAACGTGCCGAAGGACCGACAAAATTTGATCGTGGCCCCGCACGCGATGACGCGCCGAAATCTAAGGGCTTCAAGGCGCGGCCGGAAGGGTCTTTCGGCAAACCCGGCGGCAAACCGACGGGCAAATTTGGGGACCGGCCTGCAGGCAAACCCAGCGGCAAACCAAAGCCCGCCCCAGCGGATGCGCGCGACACCTCGAAGCGCTTTGTAGCACCGGGCAAAGGTGGTAGCGTGGCCCCGCGCAAACCCCGTGCAAAACCGGGCCCAAAGCCAAAATACTGATGTGAACAAAGAAAATGCCGCCCCTGGGGCGGCATTTTTCATTCGGAAGTCGTGCAAGCAGCGACCAAAAGCCTTCGGCGAAGCCCACTTCCACACACAAATACGGTAAAGCCTGACATCCGACAGACAGATCCGTGACCCAAGTTTGGGGTGAAGGTCACGATCTGTCGGAAAATTGGAGCGGGCGAGGCGATTCGAACGCCCGACCCTAACCTTGGCAAGGTTATGCTCTACCCCTGAGCTACGCCCGCTCTCTATGAG
>CAYNWX010000025.1:0-9157 GCA_964401005.1 uncultured Natronohydrobacter sp. | reverse complement strand
GACGACCGGCCAAGACCGCGCTGATTCCGTAAGCCAGTGTAGGGTCCAGTTCAGCCATGACCTCTCCGGCGAATTGCGGGTTCAGACGGGCTATGAAACGGAAAGGGGCTCGGATGAAAGGCAATATTGCGCGCCGGGTATTGATCTTCCGATTTGTGGCTTTTGTCGTTCTAAGTATGGGGAATACCCAGAGTACCATACAAGCGCTGATGACTTTAATGTTTTAACGGCGTCTGGCCTAGCGGGTTCCTTTGAAACTATGAAGGCCATTATTGATGCATTTGAAATGGGCATTTATCCGCGGGCATTAGTGCTAGGGGAGCCACAGCTCGGGAAAAGAGGATTGTATCCTACTTTGAGTCAAAAGGGGCAAATGGCTTCCATTCGAAGCAGAATGAACTTCTTGGCCTATGCTGATGGATTGACAAATATTTTTGAGATATGTGAAATTATATCGGTACCTCTCGAGACTTTGGTGCAAGAGGCCATAATCCTTAAGGAGCATGGATTAATCGAGTTGGATCACTCTCCTGAACAAGGATGATGTGCATTCGACTGTTTGCACGGAGCAACATAGGTTTTGTGTTTCGCACACTGTTCGGTACACTGTGTTCAAACACTGCGTTGTCGGCTACTGTGTTCAACACAGCGTTCCGCCAAGCTGCTGTGTGAATAAGTGTAAATAATGCGTCGTAATCGTAGCGCACTGTGTAGCACACCGCAAAATCAAGCTTTTAAGTCATTGTATATAAACAGCTTATTTACGTGTTCGCCAATCATAATCCGCGTGTCGGGGGTTCAAGTCCCTCCTCCGCTACCAGACCCTTCCGCCAGTCTCCGACATCACAAGACATTCTTCGTCATCTTTTTTGTCTGGCTGTCCGCCGACATGACTGTCTTACATCTTTGCGCCGATGGTGGCTTGAGGATTTTGCAAGACGTTAAGTGCCTTGCTGCCTACTTCCAGCTGAACTGTATGCAATGTTCGTGACAGATAGTCGCCGCAAACAGAATCCCGCTGCGCTATGCAGCGCGCGCCATTGGGTAAGCTGCTTTTCTGGCACCCACCCCCTCAAGCTATCGTCGAAGCCAACTGGGCTAGTGCTGAATTTCGAGCGGATTTGACCAAGCTTGCCGACCTGCGGCATCAATCACCGTGACGCGGAACCAATCATGGTCTTTCAACCGCCCAAGATTTAGAGAGCAGCGTGTCAGGGAATTGCCGTGCACCGCCAGCGCAGCAGATCCTTTACCTTGCAAGATGACAGACACAACCGCAGAGCTTTCAATCGTGACCCTGTCGTCATCCAGCATGATATTGCGCAATTCCGGTCCTTGGCTGGAATAATAGTCGCCCGCTTTCAATGCGGCCAACAAATCCTCGGGGGTATTTTCCGGGGCGCGCACCATGACCCAGCCGCCGAAATGGTCCGGTTCGGTGAAATGCGCATCGTCAGTGGCGCAGAGCGAAAGCTTGCGTCCTTCGGACAACAGAAGGTCAGCAATCGCAAACCCGTCTGGCCGAGCTGCCCCCATCGCGCTGCCATGGTTGTAGACTTCGACCGCATGGGCGGCCTGAATACTGCGCGCATCTGCAAGTGTCATGCCCGACCATTGCGGATGGGCGATGACCACGAAGGCCCCTGCGTCGCGCGCGCGGGTGGCAATCTCTGGCCCGGTCTCTTGCCCGGCCACGGGTTTGAAATCGGGCGCGTTGGCCTCCGCGAAATCGACGGGCAGGCCCACGGCAAGGATATGCCACAACTCGCCGTTTTCCATCGCTCCTGAATGTAGTTCGGCACCGAGAATCGTAGTGAACGCAGCGTCACGATAGCCGGTTGTATCGACAATCGGATAGCCGTAGCGGCCCACGAAATGATCGGTCAACGCGATGAAATCATAGCCCTCGGCCTTGTAGCGGCGGCAGACTTCTGCGGGGTCCAGCACCCCGTCAGACCGCGTGGAATGCGTGTGCAGATTGCCGCGCCAGAAGCGGCCGGGCATGTTGAAGATGTCACGCATGAAGCTGCTCCTGTTCCAATTGGTCGATCAGCGCGGGCAGGTCCGCCACTGTGTCAATGACATGATCCGCACCCGCCGCGCGCAAAGCCGCATTGGCGCGGTCGCGCAGGGTGGCAATTTCGCCCTCGGACAAATCGGCAAGCTCTGCGGGGGTCAGCCCCACATGGTTGCCCGAAAGGGCCACGCCCACAGTCACGCACCCTGCCGCCACGCCCTCGGCAATGCCCGGCTCGGTATCGTCCACCTTTATGACGGCTTGGGGCGGGTAGACCGCCAAATCGACGAAGGTCTGATACATTTGCAAAGGGCCGGGGCGGCCTTCGGGCAGGTCATCGGCGCAGACGCAATTGTCGGGCGCGTAGCCTTGGGCCGCGGCCAGAGGAAAGACCCGCTCCATGATCGACCGCGTATAGCCGGTCGTGGACCCAATTTTCAGCCCGCGCGCGCGCAGGTTGGCGACCATCTCGGCGGCACCGGGCACGAGCGTGGCATAATCGGCAACCACCTGTTCGTTCATCGGCACGAACACAGCATAGATGCGGTCAATATCGGCCTCGGTCGGGGCTGCGCCATGCACCTCTTTCCAGTGCGCGGCCATGCGCGGGGCCATCAGCATGGCCTTTATGTGGTCGCGTTTGGGGGCGCCCATCGGCGCGCGGGCCTCAGTGATCGTGGCCTCTAGCCCAAATTGCTTGAACGCCTCGACAAAAACACCCATGGGCGCGAAAGACCCGAAATCGATCATGGTGCCAGCCCAGTCGAAGACAACGGCTTTGAAACGGGTCATGCGATCTCTCCTGTGGCAAGGGCTTCGGGCGCGGGGCGGCAGTCGCGCACGCCAAGTGCGCCCATGCTGTCGGCCACGGCGGCGACCACGCGCGCCATGACGGCGCTGTCCATCTGCCCGATATGGCCAAGGCGGAAGCTCTCGACCTCGGTCAGCTTGCCGGGATAGATGATGAAGCCGCGCACTTTCATTGCATCATAGAACGCGCCGAATTCAAAGGCCGGATCGGCGGGTGCGTGAAAGGTGGTGATGATGGGCGAAAGCCATTCATCGGCCAGAAGCGTTGCAAAGCCAAGTTCGCGCATACCGGTCACAAGCGTATCGCGGTTGGCGCAATAGCGGGCATGGCGGGCGGGGATGCCGCCCTCTGCCTCATGCAAGCGCAGGGCTTCTAGAAAGGCTGCGACCGCATGAGTCGGCGGCGTGTAGCGCCATTGGCCAGAGCGTTCCAGTTCTGCCCATTGCGCATGAAGGTCCAGCGCCAGCGAATGCGCGTTGTCCTTGGCGGCTTCCAGCACCTCGTGCTGGGCCAAAACAAAGCCAAAGCCTGGCACCCCTTCGATGCATTTGTTGGCCGATGACACGAGCGCATCGCAGGGGATTTCGGTGGTATCAAACGGCACACCGCCAAAGGCCGACATGGAATCGACCAGCAGGCGACGTCCGGCCCCGGCCACGGCTTGGGCGATCTCGGGCAGGGGGTTCAGGATACCGCTAGAGGTCTCGCAATGAATGGCCACGACATGTGTGAGGGTCGGATCGCCAGCCAGAATGGCCGCGACCTCTGGTCCGCGCGGAGGGGCAAAATCGCCCTTGTCCAGCACGCGCACGGCACGCCCCATGACCCGCAAAGCCGCCGCTGCGCGCTGTCCGTATGCGCCATTGGCCAGCACCAAGACCGCCCCGTCGCGCGGAATGAAACTGCCCAACATCGCTTCGACAGCGAACGACCCCGACCCTTGCAGCGGCACGCAATCAAATCCCGGATCGCCCAGCAGGGCCACCAGACGCGCGCGAATGTCGGCCGTCATGGCGCGAAAGTCGCTGTCCCATGACCCGTGGTCGCGCAGCATGGCCGCTTTCACGGCATAAGATGTCGTCAGCGGACCGGGGGTCAGCAGGTAGGGCTCGCCCATGCGGGGCGGTTCAATCGGGGGCATGGTTGTCTTCTTACGTTGCAGCTTCGGACCGGGTGAAATCGAATTCTTCGGCGAAATGGCAGGCCACGAAATGCGTGGGCGCGATTTCGCGCCACGCGGGCGCTTCGGCCGAACAGCGGGGTTTGGCGAAGGGGCAGCGCGTGTGGAAGCGACAGCCCGATGGCGCGTTCATAGGGTTGGGGATCTCGCCGTCCAGCCGCACCGGGTTAAAGGGCAAATCCGGGTCCGCCAAGGGCACCGCGGATAGCAGCGCGTGGGTGTAGGGGTGGCGTGGCATGAAAAACAGCGACCGCGTGGGCGCGTATTCCACGAATTGCCCCACATACATGACCGCCACCCGGTCGCTGATCTGCGCCACGACCGACAGGTCATGCGCGATGAACAGGAACGCGACGCCCATTTCATCCTGCAAGTCTTTCAGCAGGTTCACGATCTCTGCCTGAATGGACACATCGAGCGCCGACACGCTTTCGTCACAGACCACGAAATCGGGGCGCGAGACGAGCGCGCGGGCAATGCAGATGCGCTGGCGCTGCCCGCCAGAGAAAGCATGCGGAAAGCGCCGCAGATGTTCAAGGTTCAGCTTGCAGCGCGCCGCGATCTCGCGCACGCGCGCGTCGATCTGGGCACGATCCTTCATCAGCCCGCCCGCGATCAGGGGTTCCGCGATAATGTCACGCACGGTCATGCGCGGGTTCAGGCTGGAATAAGGGTCTTGGAAGACAAGGCTCATGCGGGGGCGGAAACTGCGCAGCGCCTCGCCCGACAGGGAATGCAGGCTGACGCGGCCTTCGGGGAACACCATTTGCAGATTGGGGCGAACCTTTTGCAATGTCGCGTCATCCGCATGGGCCAGATCCACATCTCCCGCATCGGTGTGATAAATCACTTCTCCCCCGGTCGGGTCGATCGCGCGCAAGATGGCGCGGCCCACGGTGGTCTTGCCCGAGCCGCTCTCGCCCACCAGCCCCACCGTCTCGCCCCGGCGAATGTCGAAGCTGACGCCATCCACGGCCCGCAAGGTTTGGGTGGTCGAGGTCAGGAATTTCCGCTTGGTAATCGGAAACCCCACTTCAAGGTTGCGCACTTCGATCAGCGTGTCCATCGCGCGCCCTTTCATGCCGTCTGCGCCAGTGCGGGCGCGGCCAGATGACACCGCACCGAGCGGCTTGCACCGAACAGGGTTTCGGGGGGCGCGGTCACATCACACAGGCCCGGTTTCATCTCGGCACAACGCGTGTGGAACGGGCAGCCGCGCGGGCGGGCCGAGGGGCTGGGTATGTCGCCCGGCACCGGGTGCAAGCGCCGCGACAGCCGGTCGAGTGACGGGATCGCCTGCAACAAACCGCGCGTATAGGGGTGCTGCGGGTCTTTCAGCACATCGCGCACCGGCCCGCGTTCAACGATGGTGCCCAGATACATGACCGCCACATCCTGCGCGATCTGCGCGATCACGCCCAGATCATGCGTAATGAAGATCATGCTCATGCCCAGCTCGCGTTGCAAGCTGCGCATCAGGTCCAGAACCTGCGCCTGAATGGTCACATCCAGCGCGGTCGTCGGTTCATCCGCGATCAGCAGGCGCGGGCTGGCAGACAGGGCCATGGCGATCACTGCGCGCTGGCGCATCCCGCCTGACAGCTCGAACGCGTATTGGTCCACGCGGGTGGCGGGGTCCGACAGGCCGACCTTGGCCAGCATCTCTATGGCCAGTTCGCGCGCGGCGCGACCCTTCAGACCCTTGTGCAGGCGGATCGCTTCGCACATCTGGTTGCCGATGGTGTAAACTGGGCTGAAGCTGGCCATGGGTTCCTGAAAGATCATCCCGATCTCACCCCCACGCAGCGCACGCAAGGCGCGGGCATTGGGAGCAAGCTTTTCCACCTCGACCACGGCACCAGTGCGGTCCAGAAAGCGAATGCGCGTGTCGGGCGACAGCGTGGCCGAACCGGGCAACAGCCGCATCAATGCCTTGGTGGTCACGGATTTGCCGGACCCGGATTCGCCCACCAGCCCCAGCGTGCGCCCTTCGGCCAGTGACAGGCTGACGCCCTGAACCGGGGTGATCGGCCCTTCATCGGTGCGAAAGCTGACCGACAGGTTTTGCACGTCGAGCAGCATCAGCGCGCCTCCGAATAGGGATCGGCGGCATCGCGCAGCCCGTCGCCAATGACGGTAAAGGCCAGCACCGCGACCACGACAAACCCGGCCGGGATGAACAGCCACGGCGCTTGCTCGATGACCCGCACCGATTGCGCCTGTTGCAGCATCACGCCCCAGCTAACAGCAGGCGGGCGCAGGCCTAGCCCGACAAAGCTGAGCGCGGTTTCCGACAGGATCATATAGGGAAACGAGATGACCAGATCGACGATGATGAAGCTGGTGAAGCTGGGCAGCATATGCGTGCCGATAATTCGCCCCGACCGTGCGCCCGCCAGCCGTGCGGCGGTGACGTAATCCTCACCCCGGATGGACAAGAGCTGGCTGCGGATACGCCGCGCCAAGGTCGGCCAGCCGACAGCGCCCAGGATAATCGTCATGGCGAAATAGACCTGCACGCCGGACCATTCGCGCGGCATGGCGGCCGCAAGCCCCATGTAAAGCGGGATGACCGGGATCACGCGCACCACTTCGGTCACGCGCTGGATGGCACTATCGGTAAACCCGCCCGCATAGCCCGCGATGCCGCCGATCAGCAGCGCCAAGCCGAAAGAGATCAGCACCCCCAGCACCCCGATCGACAGCGAGGTGCGCGTGGCATAGAGCGTGCGCGAAAACACGTCGCGCCCAAGATCGTCGGTGCCCCACAGGTGCAGGCGCTCGCCCCCTTCCAGCCCGAACAGGCGGGTCTGGATGGGGATAACTCCCAGAAGCTGCGTGGGCTGGCCTTCGACGAAGAACCGCACATAACGGCGCACCTCGGGGTCGGGCACGGTTATCGACCGCAGGGTGACCGGGTCACGTTCCGTGCGCGAACCGGGCACGAAGGGGCGCAGACTGCACCCGTTCTGGTCGCAGAATTTCGGCACTTGCGGCGCGCCATACAGGTATGATGCGTTGCGTTCGGTCGCGCCATAGGGCGCGAAAAATTCGGCAAACAGGCCCAGCAGGATCATCAATCCCAGAATGGCGCTGGCGACCATGGCCGCGCGATGGCGGCGAAAGCGCCACCAGATCAGCGTCCATTGGCTGGCGGAATAGTATTTCTCGCGGCGTTCGCGTTCGCGGCGCTCGGCGCGGCTTTCTTGCGGCATGTCGGTCATGGCCTAGCCCTCCAGCCGGATGCGCGGATCGAGCCATGCCAACAGCAGGTCCGAGACGAAATTCATCACCACGATGACCACGGTCAGCATCAGCAGGATTGCTCCGGCCACGTTCATGTCCAGATCAAGGAAGGATTTCAGCAGCAGATCGCCCAGTTCGGTCAGCCCCAGAACGGCGGCGACGATGGGCAATTCGGAAAAGATGCGGTTCACGTCGAACCCGATGGTCGACACGACCGGGTTGATCGCCAGCCGCGCGGGGTATTTCACCATCAGCCGCGTTTCGGGCAGGCCGCGTGCCCGTGCTGCCATGACCGACAGCTTGCCCAATTCGTCCGACATCGTGGCGCGCACGGTCTGCAATTGATAGGCGATGGCCGACCAGCCCAGCACCAGCGCCGGAATCCACAGGTGTTTGACCAAGTCCCATAGCTTTGCGAAGGACCACGGCGCGTCCTTGTATTCTTCCGAGAAGAGCCCGCCGATGGATGCCCCGAACCAGCGGTTCGCGAAATAGAGCAGCACCAGCGCCAGCAGGAAATTCGGTAGCGCAAGGCCAAGATAAGAGAAAATTGTCAGTCCGTAATCCGCGCCAGAGCCACGCCGAACGGCGGCATAGAGGCCAATGGGAATGGCAATCAGATAGGTCAACAGCAGCGTGACCATCAGCAGGCCCATGGTCAGCCAGACCTTGTCGCCTATCACGATATTGACAGAGGTGAGGAAGGAATAGGCCTGCCCGAAATCGCCGCGCGTGACGATCCCGCCGATCCAGTTGGCATAGCGCACCAGCATCGGCGCGTCCAAGCCCAGTTCCACCCGGATGGCCTGAATATCTGCCGGGGTGACGGCCACGCCTGTGCCAGAGAATTTGCGAAACGCATAGCGGTCAGCATAGTCGCCGGGCGGCAATTCCATGATCAGAAACACCATGAAGGACACCATCAACAGCGTCAGCGCCATTCCGAGAAGGCGACGGATCAGGAAAACGGCCATGGATGAAGCCCCGGACAGCTAGGAAAACAGGGGCGCGCGAATGCCGCGCGCCCCCAAAGGGATCAGGGCTTATTCAGCCAGAAACCATTGCTGCGGACGATACGGATAAGTCCAGTAATAGTCGTAGGTCTTGGCTTTCAGGACCGGCACGTTCTGCAACAGGTTCGAGTGCATGTAGGGTTCAGGAATGTCCCCCACGGTGCCAATGCGGATCATCTGGTCCAGATGGATTTCGACAATCTCGGACCCGATCGCATCCGATTCCGGCGTACCCAGCGGGATTTGCGTCAGACGTTCGGCCAGATCCCACAGGCGCAGCACGTCGGCGGGCGGCTCGACCCCCGCTGCGCCATCGGTTTTCTTCCACTCGTCCCAAGCGATGCCGGGGCCAGGGTTGAAGAAATCGCCGAATGGCGGGAAGGCAGAGCGCGGGTCTTGGCTGAAGGCCGGGGCCGACACGCCGTCATTCTTCCAGCTTAGGATATCGGCGTCATTGGCGTTGGCCGCGGCGCGGTATTCGTCCGAGGACACTTCGCGCAGGTCAAGACGGACACCGACAGCGCCCCAGTAATCGCGCACCAATTCGTGCATCTGCACCGGGCCACCTTGGCTGGCATAGGTCAGACGCAGCACGAACGGCCGCCCATCGGGTAGCAGGCGCACGCCATCGGCACCCATTTCAAGGCCCATCTCGTCCAGCAGCGCATTGGCGCGGTCGACGTCATAGGCGGTGTTGCGGGTGACTTGCTCTTCGGACACGAAGCCCACGGTCACGGGTTCCACCGGCAATGCGTTGGCCGGGCGGCCTTGGCCAAGGAACACGATCTCGTTGATCTCGTCACGGTTCATGGCATGCGACATCGCAACCGAGAAGCGCGGATCGCCGAACACCTCGCGCAGGACCGGGTCTTTGTGGCCACGGTTGAACG
>CAYNWX010000024.1:0-10874 GCA_964401005.1 uncultured Natronohydrobacter sp. | reverse complement strand
GCCCGCGATATCCTGTCGCGCATGTCGAACGCCTTTGCGCAGAAAATGGCCGGGCTGGAAGCGGAAATCCACGAACTGGCGGGCGAGCGGTTCAACGTGGGCTCGCCCAAGCAGCTTGGCGAGATCCTGTTCGACAAGATGTCGCTGGAGGGCGGCAAGAAAGGCAAGACCGGGGCCTATGCCACCGGCGCCGATATTCTGGAGGATCTGGCCGCCGAGGGCCACGACCTGCCCGCCCGCGTGCTGGATTGGCGCTCGCTCTCCAAGCTGAAATCGACCTATACCGACGCGCTGCAAGACCATATCCACCCCGAAACGGGCCGCGTGCATACATCTTACGTCATCACGGGCGCGGTCACGGGGCGGCTGTCGTCCACCGATCCGAACTTGCAGAACATCCCAATCCGCAGCGAAGAAGGCCGCCGCATTCGCACGGCCTTTGTCGCCGCCGAAGGGCACAAGCTGGTCGCGCTGGACTATAGCCAGATTGAACTTCGCATTCTGGCCCATATCGCGGGCATTGACGCGTTGAAGCAAGCCTTCCGCGAGGGGCAAGATATCCACGCCATGACCGCGTCGGAAATGTTCGATGTGCCGCTGGACCAGATGACACCGGAGATTCGCCGTCAGGCCAAGGCGATCAATTTCGGGGTGATCTACGGCATTTCGGGCTTTGGGCTGGCGCGCAATCTGCGCATACCGCGCGCCGACGCGCAGGGCTTCATCGACCGCTATTTCGAGCGTTTCCCCGGCATCCGCGCCTATATGGACGACACGGTGGAGTTTGCAAAAAAACACGGGCGCGTGGAAACCCTGTTCGGGCGGCGCATTCATACGCCAGAGATCAACACCAAAGGCCCCGCTGCGGGCTTTGCCAAACGCGCGGCGATCAACGCGCCCATCCAAGGCACCGCCGCCGACATTATCCGCCGCGCCATGGTGCGGGTGCCGGATGCAATTGCGCACCTGCCAGCGCAGATGCTGCTACAGGTGCATGACGAGTTGGTATTCGAGGTGGAAGAGAGCGCGGTGGACGACGTAATCGGCGTGGTGCGCGAGGTGATGGAAGGGGCGGCAGCACCCGTAGTCACGCTCGACGTGCCGCTGGTGGTGGATGCGGGTGTGGGCGAGAGTTGGGCGGAGGCGCATTAGATCGGGGTGAAGTGATTGCGCAATGTCACAAGTTTGCCAATTCTGGCGTTTAACACAATTCGGAGAACCTATTTTCGAACATTAGAAACATCGGTCGAATATAATCAATGAATGACAAATTCCTCCAAGCCAAACGGAACCACCACTACGTTTGGGCACATCATCTTTCTCGTTGGTCAAATGACGGAAGGAATGTTTGGCATACGACTCCAAAAGGAAAAATTGTATTAGATAGTATAAGGGGTCTTGCTAAAGAAGAGTACTTTTACAGGTCTAGTGAGCTTTCAGCTGGTGAACTTCATTTAATAAGAAGAATATCTTCATACTCACCAGATCATCTGCAAAAAATTCATAATAAGTTCCTAGAGGATTTTTTAAGAATTCAAGACCTAGGAGAGTTATATCGAGAAAGCGGCATTGACTCTTCCGAAATCGAAAGAGCACTAAACGCTATTAAGTGCAACATGCTCGAAGATATTCATGCTGACTATGAGCGAAGAGCACGACCAATTATAGATTCCCTAATCGACGGAAATCTGTCGCTGATCTATGATGACTCAAACTTTATTGAACTTCATGATTTTATCGGACATCAAATATCTCGCACAAAACGCTTCAAGGATACACTTTATTTCGCGTTTTCTAGCGCTTCACAGAGTATTCAAGTCGAGGATAGAATTAATCAAGAAAGATTCGCTTGCTGGTGGTTTCTGAGTTTTATGTTTGGGCTCAATATCGGCTGGAGCCTCTTTTCGAGCCGGAGTTCGGACAAGCACTGTCTATTGATAAATGAGTCAAGTACAGACTTCATTACGGGAGATCAGCCAGTAGTTAACGTTCATCCTAAATTACGGGAGGGGGATATCGCACCTCCAGAAAGTGATATCTGCGATTTCTATTACCCAATCTCACCAAGAGTTGCTTACATGATAAATAAGAGTGACAGGTTAAATTCGGGGATCACATATATCAAAGAAGATATCGTCCATGACCTTAATACCAAAATCGCAAAGTCATCTCAAACGCATATCATTGGGACAGACTCCCGGACTTCGACACCTCCGAGCGTGATTTGAGCGAGCGTCGTCGGACGGTGTTAGAAATTTCAATAGGTTAGCTTGGTGTGAAGGGCTGTTTTTCGGAAATCTTGTAGTCACACACTATGCTTAATATAGTGTTGATTTATGGGCGAATACTCTGATACCTTCGCTACACAATGTATACGCGCATCACCAAGACAGGCGACCGCCAATACCTGCAACTGGTCGAGTCATTCCGCAACGACCGCGGACAGGTGCGCGTGCGCGTCATTGCCAATCTCGGGCGACTGGACAGACTGAGCCCCGACAAGCTCGACCCGCTGATCAATGGTCTGAATCGTGCGCTTGGGCGCACGGAGAACACCTCGTCGGAGATCATTCAGGAGGCAGGCCGGGCACATGGCAATGTCTTTGCCCTTCATGAACTCTGGTGCGAATTGGGGTTCCAGAAGGCGCTGAACCGCGCCCTGCGTTCCAGCCGCCGGGAATTTGACGCAGAAGCCTTGATCCGCGCGATGGTGTTCAACCGCCTGTGCGAACCCGACAGTAAATTGGGTTGCCTGCGCTGGCTGGAAACGGTTGCCATTCCCGCGATGCCTGACGGCGTGACACACCAGAAGTTATTGCGGGCCATGGATGCGCTCATGGACAATGGCGAGGCCGTAGAGGACGCCTTGGCGCGCCAGATCCGCCCCTTGGTTGATCGTGATCTGGCGGTTGTCTTCTATGACCTGACCACAGTGCGCATCCATGGGGAAGGCGCGGTTGAGGATGACATTCGCGCGTTCGGGATGAACAAAGAGCGCGGTGGCATCGCCCGCCAGTTTGTCCTGGGTATTGTGCAGACGGCGGATGGCCTGCCGCTCATGCATACCGTTCACCCCGGCAATGTTGCTGAGACCAAGACACTTCAAGCCATGCTGGAGGCCGTTCTGAAGCGCTTCCCCATTGATCGTGTCATCCTGGTGGCAGATCGCGGCCTGCTGAGCCTCGACAACATTCATCATCTGACGGACATGGCCAATCAGGGCGGGCGGAAGCTGGAATTCATCCTGGCCGTGCCTGCCAGACGTTATGGCGAATTGATCGACACCTTCCAAGAGCTCAGCTTTGATGAAAATAATTTGGCTGAGGCGCAGTTTGCCAATCATCGTCTGATCGTGGCCTATGATCCGCTGCGCGCAGCTGAGCAAGGTGACAAGCGCCGTGCGTGCATCGCTGATCTTGAAGCCATGGGAAATGCTATGGTGGCAAAGCTGAACCGACAGGATGAAGGCAAGAGCGAGAAGGGCCGCCGCGCATCAGACCGTGGGGCGTATAGCCGCTTCAGCCGCACTGTCGCCGAGGCCGAAATGTTGCGCTTTGTGAAGCCCGACCTGACTGCGGACCGGTTCTCCTGGAGCATTGATGAAGATGCCATTGCCGATGCACAGCTATTCGACGGCAAGCTCGCTCTGATCACCAATGCCCCAGACCTGACACCAAATGAGGCGGTCCAACGCTATCGTTCCCTCGCAGATATTGAACGCGGATTTCGAGTCCTCAAATCCGACATCGAGATTGCACCGGTTCATCACAGGCTGCCAGATCGTATCCGCGCCCATGCGCTGATCTGCTTCATGGCCTTAACCCTCTACCGTGTGATGCGCATGCGCCTGAAGGCCCAAAAGCACAGTGCCAGCCCAAGCACCGCTTTGAACCTTCTTGCGCGCATCCAGAAGCACACCGCCCATATCGGCGATCGCACATTCAACGGGACCAGCAAAACCACTCAGGAGCAGCTCGATCTCTTCGAGGCTATGGGCCTCAAAAAACCCGCCTGACCGGCGCTGTAGTCACACAAACACGATTTCCGTGTCAACAATATCAATCACTTACGCGATTAACTGTCGAACCTGGGAGACTCAGATAATGTTGCGCGATACCATGAACTCTTAGCTTATGACGATTCTTTATTCAGGGACACCTTGAAACACAGAAATAAGCGCACCTAATTTTATTTTATTCAGTCTAATTATTTAAATCGAAAAATGTATGGGAATATTCCTAACAAAAACGGCGCCCCGATCCCTCGGAGCGCCGCCAATCTTCCAGAAAACTCAGAGAAGAGTTTACTCTACGCAATTTCGAACCGAAAAAGTCTGTCAACTTTTCTGAAATTGCTTTTAGCCCTGCATCTTCGCCACTTCCTCGGCGAAGTTTTCTTCTTTCTTCTCGATCCCTTCGCCGACTTCCATGCGGATGAAACCGGTGATCGTGGCCCCCGCTTCCTTCGCGGCTTGGGCCACGGTCAGGTCGGGGTTGATGACGAAGGCTTGGCCCATCAGCGTGACTTCGGCCATGAATTTCTTCATGCGGCCAACGATCATGTTCTCGATGATCGCTTCTGGCTTGCCGGATTCGAGCGCGATCTCGATCTGGATTTGCTTTTCCTTCTCGACAATCGCCGGGTCGAGCGAGGCTTCGTCCAAGGACGCCGGGTTGGTCGCGGCGATATGCATCGCAACCTGCTTGCCGAAGGCTTCGTCGCCGCCGGTCATGGCGACCAGAACGCCGATCTTGCCCATGCCATCGGTCGCCGCGTTGTGGACGTAGGACACAACCGTGTCGCCTTCCACCACAGCCATGCGGCGCAGGGTCATGTTCTCGCCGATTTTCGCAATCGCGTCGGTCAGCACGGTCGAGACGGGCTTGCCGTTCAGTTCTGCTGCTGCCAGCGCGTCGACGTCCGAGACGCCAAGCGCGGTGCCTGCAATGCCAGCCACCATCGACTGGAATTCAGCGTTCTTGGCGACGAAATCGGTTTCCGAGTTCACTTCGACCGCGACGCCTTTGCCGCCATCGACAGCGACAGCCACCAAACCTTCGGCCGCCGTGCGGCCCGATTTCTTGGCCGCCTTGGCCAGACCCTTGGTGCGCAGCCAATCGGTCGCGGCTTCCATGTCGCCGTTCGTTTCGGTCAGCGCTTTTTTCGCGTCCATCATGCCTGCGCCGGTGGATTCGCGCAATTCTTTCACCATTGCTGCGGTGATCGCCATGTCATTCACTCCTGAATATCGAGGATGTGACAGGGGGCATGACGCGCCCCTGTCACAGTTTCATGTCAAATCCTGACAAAAGCCGATCAGGCTTCGGCGGACGTCTCGGCAGGGGCCTCTTCGGCCAGTGCTTCTTCGACCGGGGCCTCTTCCAGCGCGCCAAGGTCGATGCCAGCGGCGCCCATTTGCGCGCTCATGCCATCCAGTGCCGCACGGCTGACCAGATCGCAGTAGAGCGCAATCGCGCGGGCCGCGTCATCGTTGCCGGGGATGATGTAATCCACGCCATCGGGCGAGCAATTGGTATCGACCACGGCCACAACGGGAATGCCCAGCTTCTTGGCTTCGAGGATGGCCAGATCTTCCTTGTTCACGTCGATCACGAACAGCAGGTTCGGCAGGCCGCCCATTTCGCGGATACCGCCCAGCGAAGCTTGCAGTTTGGCCTGCTCGCGCTCCATGCCCAGACGCTCTTTCTTGGTCAGGCCTTCGGCGCCGCTTTCCAGTTGCTCGTCCAAAGCCTTCAGGCGCTGGATCGACTGCGACACGGTTTTCCAGTTGGTCAGCGTGCCGCCCAGCCAGCGGTGGTTCATGTAAAACTGTGCGGAACGGTCAGCCGCATCTGCCACGGCTTTCGACGCCTGACGCTTGGTGCCCACGAACAGGATACGGCCGCCTTTGGCGACGGTTTCGCGGACAACGTTCAGCGCCGCGTCCAGCAAGGGCACGGTCTGCGTCAGGTCCATGATGTGGATGCCGTTGCGCTCGCCGTAGATATACGGGGCCATACGCGGGTTCCAGCGCTGTGTCTGGTGACCAAAGTGAACGCCAGCTTCCAAAAGCTGACGCATCGAGAAATCGGGAAGCGCCATAACGTGTTCCTTTCCGGTTTGCGCCTGAGTGGGGGGTTTCAAGGCATATGCCTCAACCGGTGGACGTTGCGGATTTTTCTGCCCGCAAGGCCCGACCCCCACCTGTGAAGTGGGAGTGCCTTAGTCGGTTTCCCGCCGGGGTGCAAGAGGGCTTGACCGCGCCTGCCGCCCTGCCCAATCTGGTGCGTAAGATGTGAAGGAAGAGCCATGACCCCCGGACAAGCCCTCGCCCATCTCAGCACCCGCGCCGCGTTCTATGACCTGCGCGACCGGGCCGAGCGCGCGCGCTCTGCCGCCGATCTGCGCAAGATGTTCTTCGCGCTGTTGCCGCAGGTCGCGCCGGACCTGTTCGTGGAAGCCGGCGCGCATGACGGGTCAAGCGCGCGGCGCGCGCGAAAGCTGCTGCCCGAGGCGAGCGTCATCGCGTTCGAGGCCAACCCCTACAACCACGCCCGCTACAGCAAAGCGCATGATTTCAACGCGCTGAAGGTCGACTACCGCCTTGCAGCATTGTCGGACAGCGAAGGCCCGGTCACGTTCAAGGTCTTGACCGCCGATCAGCATTCGGCCCAAGGGGTTTATTCTGGGCGCTCGTCATTGCTGTTCCGCGAGGACCCGAAGGCCGATTACGATTCCGTAACCGTGCCGGGCGTGCGTCTTGACAGCTTGGCCGACAGCACCGCCCGCGCGGCGCTCTGGGTCGATGTAGAAGGCGCGACTGAAAAGGTGCTGGGCGGAGCCGGGATGCTGCTGGACAAGACCGCGCTTTTGATGATCGAGGTTGAGAGCGCGCCTTTCTGGCAAGGGCAATGGCTGGTCCATGATGTCTTGCCGCATCTGATGGGCAAGGGGCTGGTCCCGGTGGCCCGCGATTTCGAGCGCAAGCACCAGTTCAATATCCTGTTCCTGTCAGAACGGGCGATGGCCCTGCCCGACGTGCTTGCGGTGCTGGAAATGCAGCTTTCTTTGGCGCGCTTCCGCTCGGCCTGACGCGCCTAGCGCGCCAGCCCTGCCGCTGCGCGCGCAAGTTCGGTGATCTGCGCCCAGTCACCTGCCTGCATAAGCGCCTTGGGTGCGACCCATGACCCGCCCACGCAGACCACGTTGGTCAGCGACAGGTAGCGCGGGGCCAGCTCTGGCGTAATCCCGCCCGTAGGGCAGAAGGTGACGTGCGGTAATGGTCCGCCGATGGATTTCAGCGCCCCTGCCCCGCCAATGGATTCCGCCGGGAAGAATTTCTGCACATGGTAGCCTTGTTCCAACAGCGCCATCACCTCGGAACAGGTCTGCGCGCCGGGAAGAAGCGGCACCTCTTCCACACGCGCGGCATCCAGCAGCGCAGGCGTCGCACCGGGAGAGACCGCGAACCGCGCCCCTGCCGCTTTCGCCGCTTTCATATGTGCCGCGTTCAGCACCGTGCCTGCGCCGGCAACCGCACCGGGCACCTCTGCCATGGCCGCAATCGCATCGAGCGCGCAGGCGGTGCGCAACGTCACCTCCAGCACGGGCAGGCCACCGGCCACAAGCGCCTCTGCCAAGGGGCGGGCATGGGCCAGGTCATCTATCACGATTACCGGGATGACCGGGGCCAAACGGCACAATTCCAACGCGGCGTCGCTTTGGTGGGCAGGGGTCATGGAGGATGCTCCTTCTAAATGCCGTTAGCGGTAACAGGCATAGCGCGGGACCGGGTTTTTCGCAAGAGCGCGCTTGCGCATGTGGCCTTCGCCACCGGGCTGGACTAGCTTGCCGCTAAACAAGACCCGAGGATATCATGACAACGCTCACCGCCCTACCGCTTGATCTGGACCAGCTTGCCGCCCATACTGGCCGCGTGGTCATCTTTGCAGATCCCGACGCGCCCTTGCCGCGCGCAGCAAAACGCTGCGACAGGCTGACCCGTGGCGCGGTCGCGCGCGCCGTGGAAAGCGCTGAATTCGCCGCATTGGCACCCGGCAAGGGGCTGATACTGGCCTATCCTGCTGGGATGGCGGCGCGGGCGCTTCAAATCATTCGCTTGCCAAGAAAGGCTACGGCAGAGCAGTTGCGCGGCGCAGGAAACACCATCGGGCGCCCGCAGAACGAAGATGCGGCGTTGGTCGCGCTTGACACTTTGCCACCGCGCGACATTGCGCTGCATGCCGCCTTGCGCGCTTACCGCTTTGAGGCGATGAAGGGCAAACCCAAAGGCCCGCTTGGCGCATTTCTTTACGCGGTTAAAGATGCTGATGCCGCCGCCCCTGCCTTGGCCGATGCCGATACGCTTGCGCAATCGGTCCATCTGGTGCGCGATCTGGTCCATGCGCCTGCCAATGTGCTGAACACCGAAAGTTTCGCCGCACAAATCGCGGGGCTGGCCGATCTCGGGCTGGAGGTCGAGATTCTAGACCGCGGCGAGATGGAGCGCCTTGGCATGCGCGCGCTGTTGGCCGTGGCACAAGGGTCTGACAACCCACCAAAGCTGGCGATCATGCGCTGGAAAGGGGCCGAAGGCGCGCCGCTTTGCGTGCTGGGCAAGGGCGTGATGTTCGACACCGGGGGCATTTCGCTGAAACCCGGCGCGGGCATGGAAGAGATGACGATGGATATGGGCGGCGCGGCTGTCACCGTCGGGCTGATGCAGGCGCTGGCGCTGCGAAAGGCACCCGCGCATGTGATCGGGCTTGTCGGGCTTGTCGAGAACATGCCCGATGCACGCGCACAGCGGCCCGGCGACATCGTGCGGTCCATGAAGGGCGACATGATCGAGGTCATCAACACCGATGCCGAAGGCCGTCTGGTTCTGTGCGACATGCTGCATTATGCCGCCGAGCGGTTCCAGCCGCGCGCCATGATTGATCTGGCCACGCTGACCGGCGCCGTCATCATTGCGCTGGGGCATGACCGCGCGGGGCTGTTCTGCAATGATGACGGGTTGGCGAGCGACATTCTGGCCGCGGCAGGGTCGGTAGGCGAAGGCGCTTGGCGGATGCCCTTGGGAGCGGAATACCAGCGCCAGATCGATTCCACGATTGGCGATGTGAAGAACACGGGTGGGCGGCCTGCCGGGTCGTGTACGGCGGCGGCATTTCTTGAGCGGTTCGTGCCCGAAGGGATGCCTTGGGCGCATCTGGACATTGCCGGCGTGGCGCTGACCAAGGGTGAGAGTGCCCATGCCCCCAAGGGTGCCTCTGGTTGGGGCGTCCTGACGCTCGACGCGCTGATCCGGGCAAAGTTCGAGGGCTAGGCCATGGGCAAGGCCATGTTCTACCACCTGACGCGCGATCCGGTCGAGGTAACGGCCACCACGCTGCTGACCCGCGCCCTTGGCGCGGGCTGGCGCGTGGTCGTGCGCGGCGGAGACATGGCCCGGCTGGAGCGGCTGGATGCGCAGCTTTGGCTAGGGGCCAAGGACAGCTTTTTGCCGCACGGGCTGGCGGGCGGGCCGCATGACGCAGACCAGCCGATCTTGCTGACCACCGACCGCGCCGCCCCCAACCGTCCCGCCTGCGTTATGGCCGTAGACCGCGCCGAGATAGACCCGGCAGAGGTGGCCGGGCTGGAGCGGTTATGGATTTTATTCGACGGGCAGGATGATGCCGCGCTGGCCCATGCGCGCGGTCAGTGGAAAGCTATGACAGCGGCAGGCGTGCAAGCCGAATACTGGTCGCAGGACGGCGGCGCTTGGGCGATGAAGGCGCAATCGGGCGGGGGGTAGCGCCTGTGGCCCGCATTGCAATTTGAATATTTGGGGCAAGATGAAGGGGGCAAGGCTTTTCCCTTTCCCCGCGCGCCGATATGGAACGCGCAAACAATGTGAAAGGGCCGTGCCATGATTCTGTATCCCGCGATTGACCTGAAAGACGGGCAATGCGTGCGCCTGTATAAAGGCGATATGGAGAAGGCCACGGTGTTCGGCGACGACCCGGCAGCGCAAGCCCGCGCCTTCGTGGACCAAGGCGCTGAATGGCTGCACTTGGTGGACCTGAACGGGGCTTTTGCAGGCGCGCCGGTAAATGGCGCGGCGGTCGAGGCGATTTTGGCCGCCACCAAAGTGCCCGCGCAACTGGGCGGCGGCATCCGCGATATGGCGACCATAGAGGGCTGGCTGGCCAAGGGCTTGGCGCGCGTCATCCTTGGCACGGTCGCGGTGGAAAACCCCGATCTGGTGCGGCAGGCCGCGCGAGCCTTTCCCGGCCAAGTGGCGGTCGGGATCGACGCGCGCAATGGCATTGTGGCGACGAAGGGCTGGGCAGAGGAAACCAATGTCGAGGTGACGGAGCTTGCCCGCCAGTTCGAAGATGCGGGCGTTGCCGCGATCATCTATACCGACATCAACCGCGACGGGGCCATGCAAGGCCCGAATGTGGACGCCACGGCGGCGCTGGCACGGGCCGTCAGCATTCCTGTCATCGCATCCGGCGGCGTGTCGCGGCTGGAAGACCTGATCGCCTTGCGCGATTGCGGCACGAAACTGGATGGCGCGATTTCGGGGCGCGCTTTGTATGATGGCAAGCTGGACCTTGCCGAAGCAATGGCGGCGCTGCGGGCGTAGCCCGTCTCTGTCGCGTGTTCGAGAACTTTACGCCCGCACCGTTCCATCGCCCGTGACCAGATATTTGAAGCTGGTCAATTGCTCTGCCCCCACCGGCCCGCGCGCATGCATCTTGCCGGTGGCGATGCCGATCTCACCACCCAAGCCAAACTCGCCCCCATCGGCGAATTGGGTCGAGGCGTTGCGCATCAGGATCGCGCTGTCCAGCCGGGCGAAGAATTCGGCGGCGGCGCTGTCA
>CAYNWX010000023.1:0-5463 GCA_964401005.1 uncultured Natronohydrobacter sp. | reverse complement strand
CGAAGAACTGGCCATGATCGGCGTGGAACATCAGCTGACCAAGGGTCGAGCAGGCGGCTTTGGGCACCTCTCGATACACCAACCCGGTCGCCGCGCTGGCCCAACCACCTGCGAAGCGTCCGGGGTGAAGGCTCATGCCACTGGGTGGTCGCTGCATGACTGCCCTTTCCTCGGCCCTTCCCCTTGCAGGGCGAAGCGCGTAACCTGCCCCGAACCACGCTGATCGAGGATTCTATGCCCTATTCATACGATGACCAGAACATCTTCGCCAAGATATTGCGCGGCGAAATCCCGTGTAACAAGATTGCAGAAAGCGATCATTGCCTTGCTTTTCACGATATTGCCCCGCAGGCGCCGCAGCATGTGCTGGTTATCCCAAAGGGCGCTTACGTGACTTATGACGATTTCGCCATGAACGCGAGCGATGCAGAGATCGTCGATTTCACCCGCATGGTGGCTAAGGTTTGCGCGCAATTGGGGGTTTGCCCCAGCGCGGGTAATGGCGGGTATCGCCTGATCTCGAATGCGGGGCCAGACGCAAATCAGGAAGTGCCACACCTGCATGTGCACATCCTTGCAGGCGCGAATATTGGCCCCCTGACCGCGAAGCGGACTTGACGGCAGGCATGCAAAACCCTAATCCCAGCGGTCAGAGGCGAGTTGGCGGAGTGGTTACGCAGCGGATTGCAAATCCGTGTACAGGAGTTCGATTCTCCTACTCGCCTCCAGCCTCTCCGCACACATGTCCCTGCCCCTTCGAACAGCTCTCGTTGCGGTATATGGCCCGCGTTGACCATGCTGGCACAGCTTAAACAAGACCTCCACGGCAAGGCGCTCGAATTGGGTTTTTCTGCTTGCGCCGTGGCGCGACCGGATGCAATTCCGCAAGCGCCTGACCGTTTGCAGGCTTTTGTCGGCGCAGGCCATCATGGCCAAATGGGCTGGATGGCAGAGCGCATGGAATGGCGCGGCAATCCAGCCGCCTTGTGGCCGGACGCGCGCAGTATCATCATGCTGGCGGACGCCTATACCCCCGACCACAACCCGCTAGACCTGTTGGCGCTGCGCGAGCACGGCGTAATTTCTGCCTATGCGCAGGGGCGCGATTACCACGACGTGGTCAAGAAGCGGCTGAAGCGGCTGGGGCGCTGGTTGATCGAGCAGGCAGGCGGCGAGATTAAGGTCTTTGTCGATACGGCGCCCGTGATGGAAAAGCCGCTGGCCGAAGCCGCCGGTTTGGGCTGGCAGGGTAAACACACCAACCTGTTGTCGCGCGAATTGGGGAACTGGTTTTTCCTTGGCGCGATCTTCACCACCCATGCCCTGCCCCCCGATGCGCCCGCCGAAAGCCATTGCGGAACCTGCCGCGCCTGTCTGGACATCTGCCCGACGGGCGCCTTCCCTGCGCCTTACCAACTGGATGCGCGGCGTTGCATTTCCTACCTGACGATCGAACATCATGGCCCGGTGCCGGAAGACTTGCGCGCGCTTATGGGCAACCGGATTTATGGCTGTGACGATTGCCTTGCGGTCTGCCCTTGGAACAAGTTCGCGGCCACAGCGTCCGAGGTGAAATACGCCGCCCGCGACGGCATGGTCTCGCCGGACCTTGGCGAATTGGCGCAGTTGGATGACGCCGCGTTTCGCGCGCGGTTTGCCGGATCGCCCATAAAGCGGATCGGGCGGGGGCGCTTCGTGCGCAATGTGCTTTATGCCGTCGGCAATTCGGGCAGCGCGCGGCTTCGTGCCGTGGCGCAGGGCTTGTGTGAAGATGCAGACCCGGTGGTGGCCGATGCAGCGCGATGGGCCGTGGCGCGGCTATCCTAAGGCATCAGGGGGCTACCGCCTTCTGATCCCCGCGCGTATTTGGGGCAAATGAAGAGAGTGTTACCCCTGCCAATCCACACTTTGCATTTCGCGCAGGCGGCTGGCTGTGCGCTCGAACTCGAATGCTCCTGTGCCCTCGGTATACAGGTTTTCTGGCTCCGCTGCTGCCGAGGCGATCAGGCGCACCCGCCCTTCATAGAGCGCATCGACCAACGTCACGAACCGCTTGGCTTGGTTGTAGTTGCCCGATGAAAGCTGGGGAATCTCATCGAGGATCAGGACGCGCAGTGCCTCTGCGATGGCAAGGTAGTCTGCCGCGCCCAAGGGCTGGCCACAAAGCTCCCAAAACGATGCACGCCCCACGCCATTATGCGCCTTGGGGATGACCACGTCGCGGCCCGTCACCCGCAGGCGCAATTCCTGCCCCGGATCGTGGCCGGTCAGGTCATCCCAAAGCTCGTCAAGCCGCGCGCGCACCTGTGCGCCGGAGGGGGTAAAGTAAACCTGCGCCCCGGCAAGCCGGTGTTGGCGGTAGTCAGTTTCGGATTCAAGATGGTGCACGACCATGCGCGCTTTCAGCATGTCAATGAAGGGCAGGAACAGGGCACGGTTCAACCCGTCTTTGTAAAGATCATCTGGCGGGCGGTTCGAGGTGGTCACAATCGCCACGCCCGCCTCCATCAGCCGCTCGAACAACCGCCCCACGACCATGGCATCGGTTATATCGGTGATCTGCATTTCGTCAAAAGCCAGCAGGCGAACCTGCGCCGCCACGGCATCGGCCACGGGGGCCAGCGCGTCTTGCGTGTTGGCCTGACGGGCCTTGTGCAGGCCGGCATGGATTTCCTGCATGAAGGCATGAAAATGCACCCGCCGTTTGGGCACATTCCCCGCATGGACCACGAACAAATCCATGAGCATGGATTTGCCGCGTCCAACCCCGCCCCATAGGTAAAGCCCCGGTGCAGGTGCAGGTTGCGCGCGCCCGAACAGGCCTCGCAAGCCGCCTGGTTTGGGCGCAGGATGGGCGAGGTGGTCAAGGATCGGCTGGAACAACGGCAGCGCCGCGCGCTGCGCCGGGTCCGGGCGCAACGCGCCTTCATCCACCTTTCGGTCATATATCTCGGTCAGCCTGTCAGACATGCCCTGCTGAATACGCCAAGCCGCGAGCCGCGAAAAGCCCTGCTTGCCAGTCCGCACGGGCCTAGGTAGGTGTAAGGGGTTGCAAGCTACGGGGGCAAAAATGGACGATCCGAAAACGCTGGTGTCTACCGATTGGCTGGCCGCGCATCTGTCCGACCCCGATCTGCGCGTGCTGGATGCCAGCATGTATATGGCGGCACACGGGCGCGATGCGAAAGCAGAGTATAACGCCGCCCATATCCCCAGCGCGCGGTTCTTCGATATTGACGAGATCAGCGACCACCGCTCTGCCTTGCCCCACATGGCCCCCCCGGTCGAGAAGTTCATGTCGCGCACCCGTGCCATGGGCGTGGGCGATGGTCATCAGGTGGTGGTCTATGACGGGATCGGCCTGTTTTCCGCCGCCCGCGTGTGGTGGATGTTCCGGCTGATGGGCAAGACCGATATCGCCGTGCTGGATGGCGGGTTCCCGAAATGGCAGGCCGAGGGACGCCCGGTCGAGGATATGCCCCCCGTCTTGCGCGAGCGCCACATGACTGCGCAGCGCCAACCACATTTGGTGAAGGATGTCAGCCAAGTGGCTGCCGCGATCAAGCTGCGCGATTGGCAGATCGTGGATGCCCGCAGCCCCTCGCGGTTTCGCGGCGACGAGCCTGAGCCACGCGAAGGCTTGCGCGCGGGCCATATGCCGGGTGCGCTAAACCTGCATTACGCCGAATTGCTGAATGCCGATGGCACCATGAAGCGCGGCGACGCTTTGCGCGCGGCGTTTGAGGGCGCAGGCGTCGATCTGGAACGCAAGGTGATCACCACCTGCGGCTCTGGCGTGACGGCGGCGATCCTGTCGCTTGGGCTGGAAATTCTGGGCCATCGCGACCATGCGCTTTATGATGGATCATGGTCGGAATGGGGTCTGTTCCCGGACCTGAAGGTCGAACAAGGATGACCACCTTCCGCGCCGGAGAGACCGTTCCCTACACCGTCAGCTTTCTGGAAATGACGGCGCGCCCTGACTATGACTGGCCCCACACGCCCATGGCCATGAGCGGCGCGCTGTTGCGGGCAGACAACCCGCCTGTTTGGTATTTCCGCGCACTTTATGATGCGGTAGGGCGCGATTACGCTTGGACAGACCTGCACGCCAACGAAGATGTCGAGATCGACACTTGGCTAAAAAATCCCAAAGTCGCGCTTAATTCGCTGATCGACAAAGGTTGGCCGCATGGGTTTTTCCTGCTGGACTGGTCGGCGGGTGAAACCTGCGAACTGTGCTATTTCGGGCTGGCTCCGGGTGTTGTGGGCCGTGGCTTCGGGTCGTGGATGCTGCGCACAGCGATCCTGACCGCTTGGGCGCAAGAGGGTGTCGGCAAGCTGACAGTCAACACGTGCACGCTCGACCATCCGCGGGCGTTGATCCAATATCAGCGGCACGGGTTTTCGGTGGTCCGGCAAGAAGATCGCACAAGGGTGCTGACCCGCGACTGGGCCAAGGCGCAGGACTAGCCAGATGTTCGAAACCCTGCCCTCGCCGCAGATGGACGGCATCATCGCGCTGATGCAAGCCTTCGCCGCAGACCCGCGCGCGGGCAAGATCGACCTTGGCGTGGGTGTCTACCGCGATGCGCAGGGGCGCACCCCGGTGATGCGCGCGGTTAAGGCGGCAGAGGCGCGGATATTGGAACAACAGGACAGCAAGGGCTACCTGTCTCTGGCGGGTGATGCGGCCTTTCTTAGCGCCATGGAAACCCTGCTTCTGGGCGGCGCTGTGCCTGGCACGCGCGTGGCAGCGGTCGGCACACCCGGCGGCACCTCTGCTGTGCGCCAAATTTGCGATCTGATCGCCAAAGTGCGCCCCGGCGCGACCGTCTGGGTCAGCGCACAGACATGGCCAAACCACGAACCACTGATTGACGCAGCCGGATTGAAAGCGCGGCCCTACCGGTATCTGGACCGGGATGCCGGTGCGCTGGACCGCGGCGGCATGTTCGCCGATCTGGCCCATGCACAAGCGGGCGAGGTCGTGCTGCTGCATGGTTGCTGCCACAATCCGACCGGCGTGGACCTGTCGTCCCAAGACTGGGCAGATGTCGCTGCCCTGTTGCAGCGCACTGGCGCCACACCTTTCGTGGACATGGCCTATCAAGGCTTTGGCGAGGGGCTGGATGCCGATGCAGGCGGCCTGCGCCATTTGGCAGCGCGCCTGCCCGAAGTGTTGATTGCCGCGAGTTGTTCCAAGAATTTTGGCCTGTATCGGGACCGGGTGGGCATTGCGATGGCTGTTGTACCCGAAGCGCAGCGCGACGCGGTGGCGGCCACGCTGGCCGGGTTGAACCGGCAAAGCTTCGCCTTTCCGCCCGACCATGGGGGTCGCGTGGTCAGTACAATCTTGGGCGATCCAGTGCTGCGCGTTCAGTGGGTGGAAGAGTTGGAAGAGATGCGCACTCGCGTGCAAACCAACCGCCGCGCGCTCGCCGATGCGCTGCGTGCAGCGAC
>CAYNWX010000022.1:0-60292 GCA_964401005.1 uncultured Natronohydrobacter sp. | reverse complement strand
CAAGGATTGGGCGAAGCTGGGCAGAAAGCAGGCAGCAGACTTGCACAGCCCCGCCGCACATGCGCTGTTGCCTTATCAAGAATCCGACAGGAGAGTGACGATGTTCTATAAATCCATGTCCACCGCGCTTGGGCTAAGCCTGTTGGCTGCCACGGCACAGGCGCAAACCTCCATGCCCTTCGCGCTGGATTGGCGGTTCGAAGGGCCATCCGCCCCCTATTTCGTGGCCATCGACAAGGGCTATTTCGCCGATGCCGGGCTAGAGGTGGAAGTCACCGCTGGCCAAGGCAGCTTGGACGCGATCCCGAAGGTCGCCACAGGGGCCTTCCCGGTGGGTTTTGCCGACATGAACAGCCTGATCAAGTTTTTGGACCAGAACCCCGGCGCGCCTGTCATTGGCGCGATGATTGTTTATGACAAGCCGCCCTTCGCCATCGTGGGCCGCAAATCCTTGGGTGTCGAAACCCCGTCCGATCTGGAAGGCAAGGTTCTGGGCGCACCGCCCCCCGATGGCGCTTGGGCGCAATGGCCCATCTTCGTGGCCGAAACCGGGATCGACGCGAGCACCGTGACCATCGAACCCGTGGGCTTTCCCACGCGTGAGCCATCACTGGCCGAAGGCACCTTGGCGGCTGTAACCGGGTTCAGCTTCACATCTTTCCTGAACACCGTGCGCCTTGGCGTTCCAGAAGAGGACGTGTCGGTCATCTTGATGGCCGATCATGGTGTCGACCTTTATGGCAACGTGATCATCGTGAACACCGACTTCGCCGCCGCAAACCCCGATGCTGTGAAAGGTTTCCTAGACGCGGTCGCCAAGGGCATGGTCGATACGATTGCAGATCCGGCCGCCGCCATCGAAAGCCTTGTCAGCCGCAACCCGGCCATGGATGGTCCGCTGGAACTGCGCCGTCTGGAACTGGCACTGGACGCCAACATCGTGACAGACGCGGTGAAAGCAAATGGCATGGGCCTGATCGACGAGGCGCGCTTTGCCAACGCGCTGGAGCAGATTGCGCTGACCTATGAATACCAGACCACGCCGGATGCAAGCCTGTATTTCACCGACGCCTATCTGCCCGAAGGCGGGTTCAAACTGGATTGATAAGTTCAGGGCCGGCGTCAAAAGCGCCGGCCTTTCTCGCAAGGACGGCGTCATGGAAAACCTGATCGAAATCAAGGGCGTGCGCCACGCCTACAAAACAGATGCTGGGCCTCTCCCGGTGCTGGACGGGCTGGAGATTGCGGTGCCCGAGGGCGGCTTTGTCGCCGTTGTCGGCCCGTCGGGCTGCGGTAAATCCACGCTCACGCGTCTCATCGCGGGGCTTATGAAACCCGACCATGGCGAGGTCTGGCTGCATGGCGAAAGGGTCAAGGGACCACGCTCGACTGTGGGGATGGCGTTTCAGAACCCGGTTTTGCTGGAATGGCGCTCCATCCTGAAAAATGTTCTGCTGCCCTTGGAAATCGTGCCTTCGAAATTGTCGAAAAAAGAAGCCGAAGACCGCGCGCGCTTCCTTCTGTCGCTTGTGGGCCTTGAAGGGTTTGAGGACAAGCGCCCCTCGGAACTATCAGGCGGCATGCGCCAGCGTGCAAGCCTCTGCCGCGCGCTCATTCACCAGCCCGAAGTGCTGATCTTGGATGAACCCTTCGGCGCGCTCGACGCATTCACCCGCGAAGACCTGTGGCAAACTATGCACAAGGTGAAGGAACGCGAGCCCTTCACCGGCGTGCTGATCACCCATGATTTGCGCGAATCGATCTTTCTGGCCGATCAGGTCGTCGTCCTGTCAGGGCGCCCGGCGCGCACGCAATATGTGCTCGATATTCCGCGCAGCGCCACCCCGACGCTGGATGACCTCTATACCCCCGAAGCTGCCGAACAGCTCAACATCCTGCGCCACCAGATCCAAGTCGCCCAAGGCCGCACCACGGAAGGTGCCGCATGAACAAACATGTCCAAGCCTTCGCCGTCCCGCTGATCGCGGTTGTGGTTTTCTTGGCCTTGTGGGAATGGCTCGTTTGGGTCAATGGCTGGCCGACCTTCAAGATGGCCGCGCCCTCGGACTTGCCCGCCGCTTACATCCGCTACTGGGATCTGTTCCTGACAATGGGCTGGCAAACCCTCTGGCGCACCATTCTGGGCCTGCTCTTGGCCGTGGTCTTCGGCACGCTGCTGGGCATGGTCATGGGCTTTTCGCGTATCATGCGCGACGCGCTCTATCCGCTGCTTGTGGGCTTTAACGCCATCCCCAAGGCAACCGTCGTCCCCATCATCGCACTTATGTTCGTGGGCCAGCACGATTTCAACACGGTGCTTCTGGCTTTCATCATCTCGTTTTTCCCGATTGCCGTTTCGGTCAGCATCGGCCTGTCCACGTTGGAGCCCGAATACCGTGACATCCTGCGCAGCTTGGGCGCATCACAGGCCACGATCTTCTGGAAAATCGCGCTTCCCAAAACCCTGCCGGAATTTTTCGGCGCGTTGAAAGTGGCCGTCACGCTGGCCTTCATCGGCACCAACCTGATGGAGATTGTCAGCCCGCATGGCCGCGGCTTGGGCGCCCTCTTCGACAGCGGGCGCACCAATTCTGACTTCCCGCTTATGTTCGCGGTGCTGATCGCCTTGGCGTTCCTTGGGATCGTGCTCTACTACATCGTTGTTGCTTTGGAAAAGATCTTCGCGGGCTGGGCTGAGCGCGCCCCCGGTTAGTCCTTCATCCCTGCCAAAATAGCCTGGGGTGAATGGTCCCGCAGGGACCAGAGGGGCAAAGCCCTTAATACCCCGAGTATCATGCAAAAAGGCGGCCCACAGGCCGCCTTTTTTCCGTTTGGTCAAACCCGGTCAGCCGATGATCGCGTTCAGCGTGGCCGAGGGGCGCATGATCGCTGCCGTTTTTGCCGGGTCGTTATGGAAGTAACCGCCCGTATCCACGGCCTGCCCACGCCCGGTCTGCAACTCGGCCACAATAGTGGCTTCCTGCGCGGCAAGCTCTGCCGCGATGGGGGCGAAATGCGCGGCCAGATCGGCATCGTCCGTTTGCGCGGCCAAGGCGTCTGCCCAGTAGCGCGCGAACCAGTAATGGCTGTCACGGTTGTCGGGCTGGCCCGCCTTGCGACCGGGCGAGCGGTCATTGTCCAGCACGCCTTGCGTGGCGACTTCCACGGCATTGCCCAAAACCCGCGCTTTCGCATTGCCCTTGGCATCCGCCAAGAACTTGAACGATTCGCCCAAGGCACAGAATTCTCCCAAGCTATCCCAGCGCAGGTGGTTCTCGCCCTGCAATTGCTGCACATGCTTGGGGGCAGAGCCGCCCGCGCCGGTTTCAAACAGCCCGCCGCCCTGCATCAGCTTCACAATGGACAACATCTTGGCACTGGTCGCCAGTTCCAGAATCGGGAACAGGTCGGTCAGGTAGTCGCGCAGCACGTTGCCGGTGATGGCGATGGTGTTCTCGCCCTTGGTGATGGTTTCCAAGCTGGCGCGGGTTGCCTCGCGCGGGGCCATGATTTCGAATTTGTCGGCCACGCCCTTGGCGTCCAGAATGGGCGTCACCATCTTGATCAACTCGGCATCATGCGCGCGGGTCGCATCCAGCCAGAAGATCGCGCGATAGCCGGTCTCTGCCTGCCGTGCGATGGCCAAGTTCACCCAATCCTCGATCGGAGCTTTCCGCGCACTGGCCGAGCGCCAGATGTCACCCTTCTCGACTTCGTGCTCATGCAGCACCGTGCCATCGTCGAGCACCATGCGCACCACGCCATCCGCCGGTATTTCAAAGGTGGTGGGGTGGCTGCCGTATTCCTCGGCCTTCTGCGCCATCAGGCCAATATTCTGCACGGTCCCAGCGGTCGCCGGGTTCAGTGCGCCATTCTCTTTGAAAAAGCGGATCGTTTCGTCATAGACGGTGGCGTAAGAGCTATCGGGGATCACGCAATTGGCGTCATGCTCTGCCCCGTCCGGCCCCCAGCCCTTTCCGCCTGCGCGGATCAGTGCGGGCATGGACGCATCAATGATCACATCCGATGGCACATGCAGGTTGGTGATGCCGCGGTCGCTATCGACCATATACATGGGCGGGCGCTGGGCTGTGCAGGCGTCAATCGCTTCCATGATGTCGGCGCGGTCTTTCACGCGGGCCAGCAGGTCGCCAAGGCCCGAATTCGGGTTCACGCCCAAAGCGGCCATGTCGTCACCGAATTGCTCGAACACCGGGGCCAGCCACGCCTTAACTGCATGGCCAAAGATGATCGGGTCGCTGACCTTCATCATCGTGGCTTTCATATGCAGCGAAAACAGCGTGCCTTCGGCTTTTGTCTTTTCGATCTCGTCTGCCAGAAACGCGCCAAGCGCATGTGCCGACATGAACGTTGCATCCACCACTGTGCCTGCCGGGTAGCTGACGGCGTTTTTCAACACGGTCTGGGTGCCGTCCAAGGCCACATGGTCGATGGTCGCAATACCGGGTTGCGCCAGGGTGACAGAGCGTTCGTTGGCAAAGAAATCGCCTGCGCTCATGGTCGCCACGCGGGTTTTGCTGTCTTTGGACCACGTGCCCATTCGGTGCGGGTTGGCTTGGGCGAATTTCTTGACGGCGGCGGCAGCACGGCGGTCAGAATTGCCTTCGCGCAGCACTGGGTTCACGGCAGAGCCCTTGATCGTGTCATAGCGCACGCGAATCTCTTTTTCCACATCACTCGCCGGCGCCTCGGGATAATCGGGCAGGGCGAAGCCTTGCGACTGCAATTCCCTAACCGCCGCCACAAGCTGCGGGACAGATGCCGAGATATTTGGCAGCTTGATGACATTCGCTTCGGGCGTTTTGACCAGCTCGCCAAGTTCGGCCAGATCGTCGGAAATGCGCTGATCTTCGCTCAGAAAATCGGGGAAGGTCGCCAGAATACGCCCGGCCAGCGAAATATCCTTCGTGCCGACGCTGACACCAGCGGCTCTGGCAAAGCTCTGGATGATCGGCAGCAATGACGCCGAGGCAAGCTCGGGTGCCTCATCCACCTTGGTGTAAATGATGTCGGGTGTGGTCTGGTCGGTCATGTGCGGCCCCTCTTACAAATCTGAGCGCACCATAGGGCGTTTCGCGCCTAAGGTAAACAGTGCACAATGGTATACCGTGTGTATTTTGCTGCGCTGCGCGGTAATTTTCGGCAGCGCAGCAGAGAGGCTTCGGATCAGATCCGGAGCCCGTTGGCCATTTCTTGCACCGTCGCGCCCCAGACTTGATCCCGGGCCTCTAGGTCAGCCCAGGTTACAGGCTTGCGTCCAGCGCCGTGATGATCGCATCGCCCATCCCAGAGGTCGAGACCGGCACGCCGCCTTCTGGCCCCATCAGGTCTGCCGTGCGCACGCCATCGGCCAGAACTTTTTCAACCGCCTGTTCGACCCGCGCGGCTTCCTCGCCCATGTCGAAACTGTAGCGCAGCGCCATCGCAAAGCTGAGGATGCAGGCAATCGGGTTGGCCTTGCCTTGGCCTGCAATATCAGGGGCAGAGCCGTGCACCGGCTCATACAGCGCCTTTGGCCGACCATTCGCCATCGGCGCTCCCAGGCTGGCCGAGGGCAGCATACCAAGGCTGCCGGTCAGCATTGCGGCCAGATCAGACAGCAGATCGCCAAACAGGTTGTCGGTCACGATGACGTCGAACTGCTTGGGCCAACGTGTCAACTGCATCGCGCCCGCATCGGCATACATGTGGCTCAGCTCCACATCGGGGTATTCCGCGTCGTGAATTTCCTGCACCACGTCCCGCCACAGGATGCCCGATTCCATGACATTGGCCTTCTCCATGGAGCAGACCTTGTTGCCCCGCTTGCGGGCCATTTCGAATGCCGAGCGCGCCACGCGGGCGATTTCCGACTCGGTATATCGCTGGGTGTTGATGCCCACGCGCTCATTGCCTTCCTTGTGAATGCCGCGCGGTTCGCCGAAATAAACACCGCTGGTCAATTCGCGGATGATCATGATGTCCAGCCCGGCCACGACCTCTTTCTTCAGGCTGCTGAAATCGGACAGCGCATCGAAACACTGCGCCGGGCGCAAATTGGCATAAAGGTCCATTTCCTTACGCAGGCGCAGCAAGCCGCGCTCGGGCTTTACGCTGAAATCCAGCACGTCATATTTCGGGCCGCCTACCGCGCCCAACAGAACCGCGTCCACCGCTTGCGCCTTGGCCATCGTGTCGTCGTGCAGGGGCGTGCCGTGCTTGTCATATGCCGCGCCGCCGACAAGGTCTTCGGACACGTCAAAGTGCAGCCCACGCTTGTCGCCCATCCAGTCAATGATCTTGCGGACCTCGGCCATCACTTCTGGGCCAATGCCATCGCCGGGCAGGATAAGCAGGGAAGGGTTGGTCATGGGCGTGTCCTCGTGTCTGAAGTGTTGCGCATTCGCTAGCCCCTGGCCGCCGGGCCGTCAAGTTGGCGCATGGGCGATTGTGACCGGGTCATGCCGTGCTAGACAGGGCGCGCAAGAAGAAACGGTGCAGGCCATGGAACTCAAATTCGATGCGGTGGTGATCGGACGGAACGAAGGCGCGCGGCTGTTACGCGCTTTGACCGCGGTCCAAGCGGTCGCGCGGCACGTGGTCTATGTCGATAGCGGATCTAAAGATGGGTCGGCGCAGGCCGCGCGCGATCTGGGCGTGACGGTGATTGAGTTGGACTCCGCGCGCCCCTTCACCGCCGCGCGCGGGCGCAATGCCGGGCTGGCCGCGCTGGCAGATGCGAATTTCATCCAGTTCATTGACGGCGATTGCGTGATGGAGCCGGGCTGGCCCGGACACGCGCTGACCCATTTGCGCGCCCATCCGCAAGCCGGGCTGGTCTTTGGCCGCCAATACGAGGCCGCGCCGGACGCCTCTATCTACAATTGGATGACCGATTGGGAATGGAACAAGCCGCTTGGCCCGGCCACCTTTTGCGCGGGGTGCCTGATGGTGCGCGCCGACGCTTTGCGCGGGATTGGCGGCTATAACGAGGCGCTGATCGCGGGCGAAGACGACGACATGTGCCTGCGCATGCAGGCGGCGGGCTGGCAGACATGGTGTATAAATGCGTCTATGACCGAACATGATGCGCGGCTTTTGTCCTTGGCACCTTGGTGGCGGCGCAGTTTGCGCGCGGGGCATAGCTATGCCGAATTGGGGGTGTTGCATGGCGCGGCCATCGGCCAACGTCGTCGCGCGTTACTCTGGGGCCTTGGCCTGCCCTTGGTGGCGCTGCTGGGGCTGGTGCTTTGGTGGCCTGTAGCGGTTTTGGTGGCATCGCTTTATCTAGCGTCGCTCTTGCGGCAATGGCGACGGTTTTGCGCTGAAGGCTTGGGCGCAGGGCGCGCGGCACAGGCTGCAGGGCTGTTGATGCTCAGCAAATTCGCCGAAGCGGCGGGCATGGCCAGCTTTTGGACTGCGCGCTTGCGAGGGCGCAAGCGGCGACTGATTGAATACAAGTAGGCGCGCCTAGTCGCGCACCACATAGACCGATTGCTTGGCATGACGCACCACGCGCGCGGCGTTCGGCCCAAGCAGATAGTCACTGGCTTCGGGCCGATGGGCGGCCATCACGATCACGTCGACCTCCAGCTTATCGGCGGCGCGCAGGATTTCGTCATAAACATTGCCATGCAGCACATGGGGGTGCACGTCGATGCTGCCGGGGACATTTTTTTTGACCCAAGCGCGCAGCGCTTCACCGAATTGATGGAGCGCCGTTTGCTCGAAGCCTGCCTTGAAGAAGGTGCCGACCATCGACATGCCGAAGTCGGGCAAAACGCTGACCACATGCAATTCACCACCGCCCAGAAGCATCTTCTGCGCCTCTGCCATGGGTTTTATCCATGAGGCCGGCGATGACAGGTCGATGGGCAGCAGGATTTTGATCGCCATGGGAATTGTCCTCTTGTGTGCGGTTCACCTACAAGTGGACACCGTCATCTAGGTGATTTCAAGACATTTGTCATGTGCGCCAATGCCCGGTCATGCTAAAAAGCACTTCCTCCCGGTGCTCTCAGTCGTTCCGGGCCCATAGCCCCTTGCCTTGCTCCGAGGATCGCTCACATGGTCCTGCCAAGGTTGTGGGCCGCGTGGGTCACCGGCCAGCATGGTCATCCAGCGCGCGTTTTCAGGTTTGACACGCCCCATGGTTCCGAAACCGAAGGCGCCCCAAAGAAATAGCCTTGCAAGCAATCCACCCCCATTTCGACCAGCATGCGTGCATCCTCGGCAGTTTCGACCGACTCGGCCACGGTGAACATGTCGAAATGCTGGGCGATGGACACCAGCGCCTGTGTCAGCACTTGGTTGTCGGGGTTCTGGCTGATGCCACGGATGAATTCGCCATCAATCTTGATGATGTCGAAGTAAAAATCTTTCAGGTAGCGAAAGGCAGTATAGCCCGAGCCGAAATCATCCAGCGCGAAACAAATGCCGCGTTCCTGCATGTCGGCCATGAATTCTACCACCAGATCGGGCATTTCGATGGCCGAAGATTCCGTGATTTCTAGAATCAAGCGCTCGCCAATGCTTGGATCATGGCGCAGGCCCCGCTCCAGCACCGCAAGCCATTCCGGATAGCCGATAGAGCGCGCCGACATGTTGATGGATAGGCGGATGCCTGGTTCGGCGGCCAGCGTGCCCAGCCCCATTTCCAGCGCAAGGCAATCTATGCGCCGCCCCAATTCGCGGGTTTCGATGGTATGAATGAAATCAGCGGCCGGAATGATCCGCCCGGTCGGGTCCATGATCCGGATCAGCCCTTCGTAGAAGGCTGCGCGTTTGGGCATGCGGGCTTGCACCACGGGTTGGAAGGCCAGCATGGCGCGCCGATCTTTCAGTGCGTCGCGCACCAGCAAAATGGCGTCGCGGGTTTTTTCCTCTGCGGCCCTTCCAAGTGGCGAAGTCGAGTGTGGCGTGTCATCGAATTGCATTTGCGTCCCCGATCCTTTAGTCGGGTTGTCGCGCATCGGTCTTAAGCTGCGGTTAAAGCCCAAGTGTTCGCTAAAAGTTTTTCTTTTTTCCTGTCATGGTCGGGTGGGCTGGGTTGATTGCCAAGCGCGCCCCGCTTGGCTATAGCCGGGGCGCGATTTATTTTCTGGGAAAGGCGTCTTCGCATGTCCGAAAAATCTGCCAATGCCATGTGGGGCGGTCGCTTTTCTGCTGGGCCCGATGCGATCATGGAGGCGATCAACGCTTCTATCGGGTTCGACAAACGCCTTGCGCCACAAGACATAGCCGGGTCGCGCGCCCATGCTGCGATGTTGGCGGCAACCGGCATCCTGACCGAAGAAGACGCGGCAGCGATAGAACAGGGTCTGACGCAGGTTCTGGCAGAGATCGAGGCGGGCGACTTCACCTTCTCGACCGCGCTGGAAGATATTCACATGAATGTCGAAGCGCGCCTGCGTGAGCTGATCGGCCCCTCTGCCGGACGATTGCACACCGCCCGGTCACGTAATGACCAAGTCGCGGTGGATTTTCGCATGTGGGTGCGTGACCAATGCGACGTCGCCATCACCGGGCTAGAGGCGTTGATGCGTGCCTTCTTGGCGCAGGCAGAGGCCGGGGCAGACTGGGTCATGCCCGGCTTTACCCATCTGCAAACCGCGCAGCCCGTGACGTGGGGCCACCATATGTTGGCCTATGTGGAAATGTTCGCGCGTGACCGGTCGCGCTTTGCGGATGCGCGCGCGCGGATGAACGAATGCCCCTTGGGGGCGGCGGCGCTGGCGGGTACGTCTTTCCCGATTGACAGGCACATGACCGCGAAAACGCTGGGGTTTGACCGGCCTACGGCCAATTCGCTCGACAGCGTGTCCGACCGCGATTTCGCGCTGGAATATTTGTCCGCCGCCAGCATCTGCGCCATGCACCTGTCGCGCTTTGCCGAGGAATTGGTGATCTGGTCCTCGGCCCAGTTCCGCTTCGTGCGCATGTCGGACCGGTTTTCGACCGGCTCCAGTATCATGCCGCAAAAGCGCAACCCCGACGCCGCAGAATTGTTGCGCGCCAAGCTGGGGCGGATCATGGGCGCGACCGTGGCGTTGTTCACCATAATGAAGGGCCTGCCGCTCAGCTATTCCAAGGATATGCAGGAAGACAAAGAACAGGTCTTCGACGCCGCCGATACGCTGGCGCTGGGGCTGGCCGCGATGGAAGGCATGGTCAGCGACCTGACCGCCAATCGCGCGGCACTGGAAGCCGCCGCCGCATCGGGCTTTTCTACCGCTACCGATCTCGCCGATTGGCTGGTGCGTGAATTGAACCTGCCCTTCCGCGACGCGCATCATGTGACCGGCAGCCTTGTGAAGTTGGCAGAGGACAAGGGCTGTGACCTGCCGGACCTGACCTTGGCTGAAATGCAGAAAGTGCATGGCGAAATTACCGAGGCGGTCTATTCTGTTCTGGGCGTGCACAACTCGGTCGCCAGCCGCACCAGCTATGGCGGCACCGCCCCCGACAATGTGCGCGCGCAAATCGCCCGCTGGAAAGAGGTTCTGGGATGAAATACGCCGCCTTGGCTTTCGCGCTGATCCTCGCGGCTTGCGGCGCAGATGGACTGCCGACTGCGCCTGACCGCGCCGCCCCCGGCCTGACTGTGTCGGGCGAGGTGATCATCGGGGTGCAAACAGAGCTATGACAGTGTTGCGCATGATCTTCCTTGCCCTTGCCATCTGGGGCGCGATCCACCCGATGTATTACTTCGTGACGTGGTTTCAGGAAAACGGCTGGTCGATCATGGCCATGGTCGACGCTTGGCATGTCAATGCCGCCACGTCTGGCCTTGTATGGGACCTGACCATTGCCGCTGTAGCGCTGACGGTTTTTGTCATCGCGGAATGCGTTACCCGAAAACGCTATATCGGGCTTATTGCCATTCCGGCCACCTTCTGCATCGGGGTGTCTTGCGGGTTGCCGCTGTATTTGTTCCTGCGGTCAAAACCGACCTGATCCCGTCTTTTTGCCTCACATATTCCCGCCAGCGGCGTCGGCCCTTCGCCAGATGCGCTCGTGCCCGACCGAAAGCCGAAGTTCATGGACCATTTCCTGTATCGTGACGGTGTGTTGCACGCCGAAGACGTGCCTCTGACCGATATTGCGCAGGCGGTAGGCACGCCATTTTATGTTTATTCCACCGCTACGCTGACCCGCCATTTCCGGCTGTTCCAAGAGGCCTTGGCAGGCAGTGATCATCTGGTCTGTTTCGCGGTCAAGGCTTTGTCGAATGTTGCGGTTTTGCGCGTTCTGGCACGGTTGGGCGCGGGGATGGACGTGGTATCGGGCGGCGAATACCGTCGGGCACGGGCGGCGGGTGTGCCGGGCGAACGCATCGTTTTTTCCGGGGTAGGTAAAACGCGTGAAGAGATGGCACTCGTGCTGTCTGAAGGCATCCGCCAGATAAACGTGGAATCGTTGGAAGAATTACGCGTGCTCTCAGAGGTCGCGGCGGGCATGGGCGCTACCGCCCCGATTGCCCTGCGCGTGAACCCCGATGTGGACGCCAAGACGCATGAGAAAATCGCCACGGGCCGAAAAGAAGACAAGTTCGGTGTGCCCATCGCGCGTGCGCGTGACATTTATGCCCAGGCCGCCAAGCTGCCCGGTATTCAGGTTGTGGGCGTGGATGTGCACATTGGCAGCCAATTGACCGATCTGGCCCCGTTCGAGATGGCATTCTCCAAGATCGCCGACCTGACGCGCGAATTGCGCGCCGATGGCCACACGATCACCCGGCTGGATTTGGGCGGAGGCTTGGGCATTCCTTACACGCGGTCGAACGAAACGCCGCCCCTGCCCAGCGATTACGGGGCGATGGTGCATCGCGTCTTGGGTGATCTGGATGTGGAAATTGAAATCGAACCGGGCCGCCTGATCGCGGGCAATGCGGGGATTCTGGTCGCATCTGTCATCTATACCAAGGCGGGCGAGGGGCGGGATTTCCTCATCCTCGATGCCGCGATGAACGATTTGATCCGCCCGGCCATGTATGGCGCGCATCACGACATTGTCCCGGTTCTGGAAGCCCAAACCGCCGTGGACCAGCGCCCGGTTGATATTGTGGGCCCGGTTTGCGAATCGGGCGACACCTTTGCCAAGGCCCGCCCCATGCCGCCGCTGGATGCGGGCGCGCTCGTGGCCTTCCGTTCGGCGGGGGCCTATGGCGCAGTTATGTCCTCGGAATACAACACCCGCCCCCTGATCCCCGAAGTTTTGGTCGATGGTGATCAATTCGCGGTCATCCGGGCACGTCCGACCTTTGACGAAATCCTTGCACGCGATACATTCCCTTCATGGCTGGCAGAATGACCGGCCGGCAAGCGAGGATGCATGGCCGCAGGCGACAGCGACACTCGGGAACTTGACCGCGCTATTCGGGGCACCTTGCTCGGGATATGGGCAGAACGTGCAGCGCGCGCTTTCTGGCCGTTTGTAACGGTTGCGTTGGCGCTTTGGGCAGCGCTTGCCTTTGGTGTCCAAGATATTTTACCGCCTCTCTGGACCACGGGTGTGGGGCTTGGTGGTTTGGCCGCATTGCTGGCAAGTTTGCTCTGGGGCGCATGGCGGCTGGACGTGCCACGACGCGCCGATGCCGCGCGCCGTCTTGACCAGACGCTTCCAGGCCGCCCACTGAGCGCAATGGCCGATCAGGTCGCAATCGGCGCGAATGATCCCGGCACCCAAGCCCTGTGGCAGGCCCATATGGCGCGGCTGGGGCGCATTTTGGCGCAAGCCCGCACCGTTCCGGGCGATATGCGCCTGTCGCGCTTCGACCGCTATGGGTTGCGCTACATGGCCGCCACGGCGGCAGGGGTCGCGGTTTTGTTCGCCGCCCCCTCGCGCGTGACAGAATTGGGCGACATGGCTCAGCTTCCGGGCCGTGCCGAAGCAATCGCGCTTGGCCCGTCTTGGGAAGCTTGGGTGCAGCCGCCCGACTATACGGGCCGCCCCAGTTTGTATCTGAACGAGGTTGACCGCGCCGCGCTCCAATTGCCGCAAGGCAGCCTTGTGACCATTCGTTTCTACGGCCAACCCGGAATTATGAGCGTGGTCGAAAGCCTGTCGGGCCGCGACGCGACCGACCCGGCGGAGATGGCGCAGGATTTCACCGTGGAAACCTCTGGTCGCCTGTCGGTGCGCGGCCCCGGTGGCCGCGATTGGGAGATTACCGCCCTGACCGATGCCGCGCCCAGTATTACGCTGGCAGGTGCGCCCGTGCGCGAACAAGGCGGGCTCATGCGGCAGGATTACGCCGCACAAGATGATTATGCGGTCACGGGTGGTCAGATTACCGTGGCACTTGATTTGGCGCAGGTGGATCGCCGGTTTGGCTTGGCCACTGACCCTGAACCCCGTGACGCATTGGAAATCGTGCTGCCCTTGCCAGCCTCCGGTGCGCGCGACCAGATCGAAGACGCCTTTATCGAAGATTTTTCGCAGCACCCATGGGCCAACCTGCCCGTTGTGCTCAGTATGGCCGTTGAAGATGAGCGCGGGCAGATGGGCGAAAGCGACGCCGCCCATGTCGTGCTGCCGGGGCGGCGGTTTTTCGACCCGATGGCGGCAGCAGTCATAGAATTGCGCCGCGATCTTTTATGGTCGCGCGAGAACGGGGCGCGCAGCCTACAATTGATGCGCGCGGTGTCGCACCGCGCATCGGATGCGTTTCGGTCAACTGAAGCCTTGGCGCGCTTCATGGAAACCCGCGATCTGCTGCAGGCCAGCCTGACAGATGGCGGTCTTGATGCCGCGACACGCGACGATCTGGCCCAAAAGCTGTGGGATTTGGCGATCCTTCTGGAAGAGGGCGAATTGGCCGATGCTCGCGCCCGTCTGGAGCGCGCGCAAGAACGGCTGGACGAAGCCATGCGCAACGGGGCCGACCCGTCCGAGATTCAGGAATTGATGGACGAAATGCGCGAAGCCATGCGCGATTACATGCAGCAATTGGCCGAACAACCTCGCGAACCCGGCGACGAGCAAGCTGAGGGGGAGCGCAGCGAGGTCACGCAAGACCAGATCCAGCAATTGATGGACCGCATTCAGGAATTGATGGAAGAAGGCCGCATGGAAGAAGCGGCAGAGCTGATGGCCCAGCTCAACGCATTGCTGGAAAACCTGCAAGTTGCCGAAGGGCAGGGCGGCGACGGCCCGCCCATGCCGGGCGGCGAGGCGATGGAAGGCTTGGGCGAAGCGCTGCGCGACCAACAGGACTTGGCCGATGACACATTCGGTGAGTTGCAGGAAGAATTCCGCAATGGCGGGCAGGGCCAAGGCCAGCCGCAGCAAGGCCAAGGTCAAGATGGAGAGCCGCGCGAGGGTCAAAACGGTCAGGGCGAACCGCAAGATCAGCAGGGCGAGGGCACAGGCAATGATGATCTGGCGGAACGGCAGCGCGATCTGGCCGAAGCTTTGCGTCAGCAACAATTGCAACCCTTGCCCGGCGAAGGCATGCCCGAAGGCGACGCTGCGCTAGACGCGCTGGAACGCGCGCAACGCGCCATGGAAGAGGCTGCGGAGGCGCTGGAGCAGGGCGACACTGGCGAAGCGCTCAGCCGTCAGGCCGATGCTATGGAAGCCATGCGCGACGGTTTGCGCGCCATGAACGAAGCGCAGGCGCAGGATCAGCGCGAGATGGCCGAGGGTGAACAGGCGTCGGAAACCGGCAATGCCGATGGCCGCGACCCGTTAGGTCGTGCGCGCAACGAAGGCGGAGAGGTTGGCACCGAGCAGAACATGCTGGCTGAAAACGATGCCTATGAACGCGCCCGCGACCTGCTGGAAGAATTGCGCCGCCGCTCTGCCGAACTTGATCGGCCAGAGGAAGAATTGGATTATCTGCGCCGCTTGCTAGATCGGTTCTGACGCCATCTTGTGGCGATTGCGCTGTCATCGCGCTGTTTCCTGTTGCCATTACGGTCAGGGCTCTACTTTGCCGTGATATGGCTGGGCTGGAGTCAGCCCTGAAGCCGCAAGAGGGAATGCAGCGATGATCGTCCTGATCCTGGGCAGCGGCCCCAATGTGGTGGACAGCCGCGACTGGCCGCGCGCGCCGTTCGACCGGATCGTGGCGATCAATAACGCTTGGGCAGTGCGTCCCGATTGGGATTTTCTTGCCTTCCCGGACGATTTCCCCCCGGAGCGGGCACCCGTTGCTCTGAATAAGGGTCAATGTTTTGTGCCTTCGGATGAATATGTGCCGCAAAATAATCGCTTCGGGGGCATCATCTATGCCGGGGCTACCATGGCGTTCAGCGCGGGCTATTGGGCATTGGGCGCGCTTAGGCCCAAGGTGATCGCATATTTGGGGTGTGACATGGTCTATTCTGCGGGTGCCAGCCATTTCTACGGCCAAGGGCAGGCCGACCCGCTGCGCCCCGATCCGACCTTGCAAGACTTGCGCGCAAAATCGGCGCGGTTGGAGCTTTTGGCCGCGAATGAAGGCTGCGCGATGGTCAATCTCTCGACCTCGGAAACGCGCCTGACCTTTCCGCGTGCGCACCCGTCTGACCTAGCCGGCATTGCGCCTTTGCACACCGTGGCCGCGCGTATCGCGCCCGCCCTTGCCGCCGAAGCAGAGCTTGGGGCGGTTTGTCCCTCGGGCCGGTATTGGGAAGGCGACCCGCTTGATGCCAACGCGCTAGCGCAGATTGATGCACTCTGGCTGTCGGCACACGATGCCGCCTTGCGCGATCAGGCTGCCAGAAGCGCCGCTTCGCCAGCGCTCAGGCAGCGCCGCGCAGTTGGGCCGTAACCCTCTGGCGCATCGACCACATGGGGCATAACCGCCCGCAATGCGCTGCGGTGGTGTCGCAACATGTCGGGTGCTGCCAAACCAGGGTGGAAGCTTTCGCAAGGCAGGCCATTGGCAAACAGGATTTGGTGGTCCTCCAGTAGCAGATGCACATAAACCACCCCATGCAACGCCAGATCTGGGGCGATGCTGCGATAATCCAAAAGGTCCGCGGCCCGCACCAGCACCTCGTCACAGCCATAGAGGGATTGCGCGCGCTGGCCGGTGACCAGAACGCGGTGTTCGGGCGAAATGCGCAATTCGTCGTCGGGCACAGACCCAAGCGCGCCACGCCGCAACCGAATGGGCCGCAAATGTGGGTAACGGCGCAGTGCAAGGCCCGACAAGCTGCTGCGTCCCGCCCAGACCACGGGTTTCGGGCCATTGTCGCGGGTCAGGACAAGATCGCCTTCACGGATGCGGTCAATCGGCGTGGGGCCGTTCGGCGTGGCGATCACCGTTTCGGACGCAAAACATATGACCGATTGTGATTGGGTTAGTGCAGGAACGCCCAGCCGGGTTTCAACAACCCAAAGCGATTGACCGCGCAACGGCAAGCCATCGGTGAATACGGCAAGCCATGCCGCTTTATGGGCCACAAGGCGCAAACTGAAGCGACTGTGCCCATCTGTCAGTAGCAGACCACCCAAGGGGGCTGCGCCCGTGTCTTCCTCGGGGCGGTCGCGATAGGCAAGGCCTGTAAGCTTTTCCGCCATGGCGCGGGCGCGATAGGGCTTTGTTCCATTGGGGTCGCGCAAGCGCAGCAAATGGGTCTGCCCGTCCAGCCGCAAAGCTTGGCCGTGCCAGCGCAGTTCTGCCCCAACTCGCAGCCAATGCGGGTCCAGACCTGTCACCCCATCACATTCCACACATTTCCATTCAACGGCGAAAACGCCGTCTAGCCCTACGCGACCTGCCATTCTGCCTCTGCTCTGCCGCTGTTTTGCGCGACTTTGGCCAAAAGTTACCAGCAGAACCGACAAAAATCCAGCGATTTGGCTAGTTTAGGCCAAGGTCGCGCGCGATCATGGCGGCCTGTGTCCGATTGGTCGCGCCCAAGCGACGATAAAGCGTCTTTACATGCAGCTTGATCGTTGGCTCGCTTAGGTTCAGCTTGCGGGCGATTTCTTTATTCGTTTGGCCATCGCACAGCGCCGAAAGCACCTGCGTTTCGCGCGGGGTCAGGGGAATGCTCGTTGGCTCTTCCGACGCTGGCAGAGTGCCGCCCAACGCCGCGAAGTGCTGCAAGATGTCGTCTACCGAAAGATAACGTTCGCCGGCCACCATGAAGCGGATCGCGTTCAGTAGTGATTTGGCCGGGATGGATTTTTGCAAGAACCCCTGCGCCCCAAGGCGCATTGCGTCAAGCGCGATGCCAATATCCGCCACACCCGAGATGAGCGCGACAGGGGGCGCGTCTGGCCTGTCAAGCAGCAGCTTGAGCCCCTCCAGACCGTGCATTCCTGGCATGGTGTAATCAAGCAATATCAGATCAAAAAGCTCGCCGCTGTCCAATCGGTCTATAGCACCGTCCAGATCGCCGACCGTGCATATGTCAATCCCATCCTGCTGCTGCAGGAAGTTCCCGAGAGTATCGCGCAGCAATTCGTGGTCGTCGGCAATCAAAAGGCGCATTCCGGTGCTTTCGCATCGTTCAGATATGCCGCTGAGACCTTAATTTCGCGGCAAGGAGAACCGAAATCAGAACGCTAGGAGAAATTGGCTTACGTAAGGTCGCGGCAAATTCATCTTGCACAGATTTTGTTGCAAAATGCAACTCACTGTTGCCGGTCATTAAGATTATCGGCAGGTCTTCGCGCTCTGCGTGCATTTGCTGCGCGAGGGTTACCCCATTTGTTGCGCCCATGTCGAAATCTGTGACGACCAGATCCCAGTCCTGCGGAGATTGGGTGATTGCATCAAGCGCATCGGCAGGGTCGACGCAGCTTGCAACCTCGGCACCGGCGCGCACCAGAAGATCAGACAGGCTTTGCAGCAGCGTGTCGTCATTATCCACCAGAAGAATATTCGTGTTGGCAAGCGGCGTTTCAGACGCAGCCAGCGCGCTGCCTTTGATCTCTGCTATGGGCCAGTAGACCCGGATTTGTGTGCCGTTTGGATCGTTTTCCAAAACCTGCAAGGCGGCACCACGGGCTTTGACAATATCTGCTACAACGGCCAGACCCAATCCCGCCCCGGTTTCCTCCTTGGTTGTCAGATAAGGCGTGAAGATCGACCGGCGCATCTTCTGGTCTATTCCATCGCCTGTGTCGGAAACCTCTATCACCGCATATTTGACCCCTATCAGGGTTGCACCGACATCAGGGGCGACGGGAAGCTTACTGTCGTCACAGCTATATGCGCTCAAAGTGAGGATCGCGGCAGAGCTTGGTTCGACTTCCAGTCTTCGACGACAGGCGTCGCGCGCATTCAGAAGCAGGTTCAAAACAACCTGCATGAGTTCCATCCTGTCGCCATGAATGCAAAGCCCCCGATCTGAAAAGTCGGGGATGAGCTGGATCGACCCATCAAGCCCCGGCTGCAAAAGATCAGTTGCCGCGCTGAGTATCGGGGCAAGTGGTTGGGTAATGGCACTTGGTCTGGCACTTTCAAGGCGCGTCAAACCGCGCGCCAAGGCGCGGGCTTCTTCGGTAGCCGCTTTTATGCGATGGATTGTGGTATGCGCATTCGTCCCGACTTGCTGGGCGAGTGTTTCGACAGAGCTGGAAATGGTTGCAAGCACGTTGGCGAAATCATGCGCCATACCGGCAGCGAGTTGTGCACCAAGCTGGTGACTTTGGGCTCTTTGCAGCCGCTCGCGCAGCCGCACTTGTTCCTGTACCGCCTTCTTGCGCTCGGTGATGTTGCGCAGGATGGCTAATGTCGATGTATCATCCTGAACGATCAACGTGATCGCAAAGTGATTGACGCTGCCGTCTGGATTGCGGCGCGCGAATTCCCCTTCCCACGTTCCAGTAGATAGCAGCACAGGCAGGATAGATGTCATGCGCTCGGTTAGCTCTGGCGGCGTGATGTCGGTCCACATCATGGCTTCAAGCGTTGCATCATCTGCAACATTCAAGAATTTGCGCAATGTCGTGTTCAAATACGACAATCTGCCATTCGGGCGGATGATCGCCATCCCTTCTTGGCTGGCACTCATGACATGGCTGCGCTCGTGCAAAAGGCGTGCTTCAGCTTGCTTATGGCTCGTCGTGTCCGAGGCGATGACCATATATCCTTCGATCACGCCCTCTGAATCGCGCAGCGGCTGCACATTCAGGTCCAGCCAATACACGATCCCAGACAGCGTTTGCGCGCGGACTTCGCGGGCAATGGGATGTCCATTGTTCAATGTCTCACAAAGCTCGTCGATAATGTCGGGCGATGCGTCTGCCAAATGCAGAACTTCGCTTGGGCGCAAGCCCTCTGCCTGGGCAAGCGAATAGCCAGTGCGCTTAAGGGCAGCAGGATTCATCCAGCGAATTTTCCGTTGCGCATCCGTCAACATGATCAGATTGGTCGCTTGTTCGGCCACCTGCACAAGCTGTCGCACCTGTTGGTTTTGAAGCTGCGCATTGGTAATGTCGCGCACAACGAATAGGTAGCCGTGTTCTTTGCCCGGGGCTCTCAGGTCGCGCGTCGTGGCATAGAGCGAATACCACTTTCGCGCGGCAGGTGTGTCCACCCAATAGCTGTGCGATTGTGACCAGCCAAACAGGTCTACTTCGCGCATTGCCTTTCGCACGATTGCGGCCAAATGCGGTGGCAGAACATTTTCCGGGGGCTGACCAATCACTTCCTGTGGCGTGGCGGCAAAGGTAAGTGGTGTGCTTTGATGGAAGCCCATGATGATGCCTTGGTGGTCGGTCTCGACCAAGAGTTCTGGCAGCGCTGCAACGGCGGCGCTTAATTGTGACCGGATGCGGGCAAGTTCGGTATCAAGCCGTTGTGCGACACGCTCTGACAATGTCAGGTTTCGCAGCATCCCGATCTGAGCTGCGAAACTACGTAAGAGGTTGTCCTCGGCCGACAGGATGTCGCGCGGGCCCTTTGTGAAATCCAGACCGACGAAGCCAATAATCTCACCCTTGCGCCAGAAAGGTGCAGCGACCAGCGCAGTAATCTGTTGGTCTTCCAACACCTGACGCAACTCGTTTCCGGGCAAAAGAGCAGTGAAGTCAGTTATCTGCACCGACCCAAACTCACGAAAGCGGTCCCAGAACACGGCACCGGTTGTAAATGGCACGTGTTGCAACGAATCTTTCATCGGCGCCACTTTGGGCGCGCACCATTCATGCGTGTTCCGGATGAAGACAGTATCTTTCGTCTCGAAAACATAAGCGCGATCTGCCCCAAGTGCCGTGCCTATGCTTCTTAGGGCCGCATCAATGGCTTGGTCACTTGCTCCGGGCGACGCGCGCTGAAGGTCGCGACTGACTTGCGCGAAAACACGTGTTAGCGCGGTAAGCCCTTTATTCGTGACCGAGGGGATTGGATAGCCAAGTGTCTGTGGATCGGGCACGGGCATCATCTAAAGCAAGTTTCGGAAATCTGCACACACCCTACCCTCTGAAAATCACTCTGTCATCCGAGCATAGCGCGCTCGCCTGCCGAAAACATGTTCGATGTCTGGCATTCATGTTTGGAGATCATTATACTTGCACAATGACACTGGAGGCCAGCATTGGACGACGCATTTCCCGGCACAACGACCGCAGACGGTATCCGCTTACACCGCCCCGGAGATTTCGAGGGCATGCGCAAGGCTGGCCAACTGGCCGCGCAAATTCTGGATGACATGGTTGAGCATGTGTATCCCGGACAGACCACCGGCGAACTTGACCGGCTGATAGAGGCGCGGGTGAAGGCGGCTGGTGCCACGTCTGCGACCATAGGCTATCGAGGCTATCAGCACGCAAGCTGCATCTCGTTGAATCATGTCGTCTGTCACGGCATTCCCGGTGCTGCTGTGCCGCTGGGCAAAGACGAAACCATCTCGCGCGATCTGGAAAAACGTCGGCCTGATGACGTGCTGCGCGATGGCGATATTCTGAACATTGATGTGACGGTCATCGTCGACGGCTGGTTCGGCGATACGTCACGCATGTATGTTGCCGGCACGCTGAAGCCCCGCGCCGAAAAGCTGATTCAGGTCACCTACGACGCGCTGATGTTGGGCATAGAAGCCGTGCGCCCCGGCAACACCTTTGGTGATATCGGCCATGCCATTCAGGCCTATGTTGAAAGCCAGCGCATGTCGGTGGTGCGCGATTTCTGTGGGCATGGGTTGGGGCAGGTGTTTCACGCGCCGCCCAATGTTTTGCATTACGGGCGCGCAGGCCGTGGGCCGGTGCTAGAACCGGGCATGTTCTTCACGATTGAACCTATGGTCAATCTGGGCAAGCCGGATACACGGGTGCTGTCGGATGACTGGACCGCCGTCACGCGCGACAAGTCGCTCTCGGCACAGTTTGAACACTCGGTCGGGGTTACCGATACCGGGGTCGAGATTTTTACAAGCTCTCCGGCGGGTCGGTTTCATCCAACATGGCGCGCTGCGACGCGCTGAGAAGCGCGTTCACAACTCCGCCCAGCAGCACAACATAGGCCGACAGGTAGAACCACATCAGCAGGGCAACAACCGCCCCGATGGAGCCGTATACCTCATTATAACTGCCGAAATTCCCGATATAGAGCGAGAAGACAGCCGACCCGCCCACCCACAGCAACAAGGCGGTTAGCAGCCCCGGCCAAAGGCGTGGTGTAGGCCGGTTTGGCCCGATGCGGTAAAATACCCACAGCCAAAGTGCTATCATTCCCAAAGCCACCGCCCACCGTGCGGCGAGCGCCAGCCATCCGGCAAGCCCGCCCAGCGGGAAAAAGGCAAGCACAACGGGCATGACCAAAATGGCCAGCAGCGCAACGATCCCGGCCAGCATCATGCCCAGCGTGATGACAAGCACCGCGCCCGCCTGCGCCAAGCCAGAGCGCTTGCGCCCGCCATAGACCGCGTTCAGGCCTTTCAATAGGGCATCCACGCCCCTGCGGGCCAGAAACAGCGCCACAGTGACCGACAAAAGAGTGGTCACGCCAAGCGCGCCTTCGCCCGCCCAGACCAGCCGCGTCACCTGATTGGTCAGCAGCACATGCGCAGCAGGCGGCATAAGGTCTGCCATGAGCGCGAGTTGGTCTTGGATAATCAGCGGATCGGCAAAAAAGCCAAAGAGCGCGATCAACGCTGCAAGACCGGGAAATACGGCGAGAAGGGCAAAAAACGCCACGCCTGCCGCAATCAGTCCGATATTGCGCTTTTCGCTGACGCGGTAAAGCGTCAGCAAAAACCGCGCGCTATCGCCGGGTGCGCTCAAATGGCCAAATCGTCTAGGGATTTGCCCGAAGCCAGCGCCTCTACCACCCAAAGCGGCTTGCGCCCGCGGCCTGTCCAAGTCTGGCTGGAATCGGCGGGGTTGGCATATTTCGGGGCAACTTTGGCGCGGGGCTTACTGACGCCCAATTCCAAGATTTGCGCCAGAGTAAACCCGCGCTCACGCAAAAGCGCTTCGGCTTCTGCGGCAGCGGCTTTCATTTCGCGCTCCTCAAAGGTCTCGATGGCCTTTGTCACGTCTTTTTGCAGCTTCTTCAGTTCGGAAAGTGAAAGTGTATCAAGATCAATCATGGTGTCATCCGATTGTTAGGTTCTATTTTTTGTGCGCTATTCCATCTAAATATGCAAGCAAAAGTCATTTCACCGACTTTCATACCACTTTTCCAGAATATATTGACTGGTCATTAAATCCAGATGCGCACCGCCGCCATTTTTGCAGATCGTGATGGCTTCTGCGGAAGGTCGCGAAAAGCAGCCATTGGCAACGCCATAAAAATCTGCCTGAATATCTTTGCGCGCAATTGCGCCCTGCGCCAGCGGTATTTTCAGCTCTCCGATATGGTCAAGCGTGGTGTCGAAGCTGTCCACAAAGAGCGCCGCGCGTTTTAGGGCAGTATCGTCTGCCTCGCGCATATCGGGCCGAAAGGCGCCTATTAGGTCAATATGCTGGCCCGGTCGCAGCCACGCGCCCTGCAACACCGGCGAAGTGCTCATTGTGGCACAACAGATAATGTCGGCTTGTGCCACCGCACCTTGCAGGTCCAAGCTTGCAACGCACCGAGGCAAGCCGCGCGCCATGTCCTGCGCGGCTTGCGGGTTGCGGTTCCAGATTGTGAACACGGCCTGCGGAAACAGCGCGGAATAGGCCGCCTGCATGCTGCGCGAAACTGCGCCCGCGCCTATCAGGGTAATCTTGCGACTGTCTGGCCGGGCAAGCTTGCTGGCGGCGAACAAACTATCGCCTGCGGTTTTCCATTTGGTCAGCAGGTGAAAGTCAACAAAGGCGGACAATTCGCCGCTTGTGTCGGAAAAGATCGCTGCGGCGCCGTTTACGTTCGGTATATTGAGGCCGACATTTCCCGGAAAAATCGTGGCGGTTTTGACCAGCGATCCCAGCCCGTCAATCCAAGCGGCCCGCGACAGCAGTGTATCTGCGCCACGATATAAGAAACTGTCGGTTATGCTGGCTTTTGGCAGGTTATGTCCGGCTTCAAGCGCAGCAATCAGTTCCAGCCAGTCAAGCCGTGCTTCTATTTCTGGGCCAATAAAAACAGGGGTCATAAGGCACCTAATACACGTTTTGCGTGTTTGATTCCGATCTTATTCAAAGCCGGATTGCAGGTTATGTCAGGGGGTGACAGTCTTTATCTTGCCAAGGCTTGCGCATGAAACGCGACGTGTTCGCCCGCAAAGCTGGATACGAAGAAATAACTGTGATCGTAGCCTGCCTGCATCCGGAAACTGCCGGCTTGCCGTTTTGCGGCCATGGTTTGCGCCAAGGTTTCGGGGCGCAACAGGTGCAAGAACTGGTCCGATGCGCCTTGGTCGATCAGCAATTCGCCGTCAAACCCATCAGCCTGCATCAGTAATGTTGTGTCATGGGCTACCCAAGCGCCCTCGTCCGGGCCAAGATAGGCTGTGAACTGCTTGCGGCCCCAATCGCTGGCGGTGGGGTTGGCAATCGGCGCAAAAGCAGAGGCAGAGGCGAAGCGTCCCTTCAGCCGCATGGCCAAGGTCAGCGCGCCGTGCCCGCCCATGGAATGCCCGGTTATGGCTTGGCGGTCTTCTTCCAGCGCGAAATTGTTGAACAGCACGCGCGGCAACTCGTCAGAAATATAATCCCACATGCGAAAATGCGGCGCCCATGGGTCTTGCGTGGCGTTCACATAAAACCCCGCACCTTGGCCAAGGTCATAGGCCGCATCATCAGCCACGCCTTCGCCGCGCGGGCTGGTGTCAGGAAACACCACGGCCAAGCCATGCGCGGCCGCGTGGGCCTGTAGCCCCGCCTTGGTCATGGCGTTTTCATGCGTACAGGTCAGCCCGGACAGATACCACAGCAGTGGCACCGGGTGCAGGGCAGCCTCGGCAGGCAGGAACAGGCCAAAGGTCATGTCACAGCCGGTGGCGTGTGACGGATGGCGATAGACGCCTTGGACACCGCCGAAGCAGCGGTTTTCGGATATGGTTTCCATGGTGCTTCCCTTTTTGTGGCACCCTGTCAGAAGGCGCTGACCCATGCAACGACCAGTGGGATGGTTGCCATGCTGATCAGGGTCGAAACAAGGATCGTGGCCGAAACGCGCGCTGGCCCCGCATTATAGTGTTGCGCCAGAATGAACACGTTGCCGGCGACTGGGAGTGCCGCACCTGCAATCAGCACGGCGCTGGCAACCGGGTCCAGCCGGAACACCACCAGCGCGAACAGGGCCACCACCGCCGGGTGCAGCCCCAACTTCACGAAGGTCAGCCAACTGACAATGCCCAAGCGTTCCACCCGTTTGTCGGCAAGCGATGCGCCAATAGCGAACAGCGCGCCGGGTGTCGCGGCTGCGCCCAGCAGCGTCAGCGTGTCATTCACTGGCGCAGGCAACGTGATGCCGGTGCTGGCCCATGTCAGACCAAGCACCATGGCTGCGACCATCGGGTTGCGCGCCACCGCGCCCAACAGCTTCAACGGCAGCGCGCGGTCAATTTGGCCTTGGCGCGCCAGCGTAATCATCATGGTGAACAGCGACGAAAAGATGACCAGATCTACCGACAGGATGATGAGCATGTAAGGCACCGATTGCGGTCCCAGCAGCAGTGCCAGCATCGGCAGGCCCATAAAGCCTGTATTCCCAATAATTCCGCATTGCGCTTCGATCGTGGCCTCTGACAGGCTGGCGCGGCGCAGAAACGCAATGACCATCACCGCAAGGTAAACCGTCAGACAGGCCAGAAGGTAGGCCGCAATGACGCGCGGTTGCCAAATTTCATCTATGCCCAGATTGGCCGAGAAGCCGAACAAAAGCGCCGAGAGCGCGAAGTAAAAGACGAATTTCGTCAGGTAGCCGGTCGCCTCTGGTGGGAAAAAGCCAAACCGCGCCGCCCCAAGGCCAAGGCCGATGAGAGCAAAGAACGGCAGGGTTTCCAGAAAGATCGTCAGCATATCGTGAACCTGTTAACATGGCCCATAGGTGCCTGCTAGCGGAACTGCTTTCCTTGGACCGCGCAAGCGCCTATCTGTGGTTCATGGCAAACGAAAACATCACCGTGGCAGAGATTGCCATTCCGCAAGGTCGCAAGGTGCGCCAAGTGCTTGATGGCGCGCGCGCCGTGTTCGTGGCCGAAGGCTATGAACGCGCCAGCATGGACGAGATTGCACGCGCAGCTGCTGTGTCCAAGGCCACCGTCTACAGCTATTTCGCCGATAAGCGCGAATTGTTCACGGCCATGTATCGGGCCGAAATGCTGAAACTGGCCGAGTCGGCAGTGGAATTGACCGACGCTCATTTGCCGCCAGAACGCGCGCTGCATGATGCGGGGCGGCGGATGCTGGATTACCTCACATCGGATTTCGCGCTGGCGATGTATCGGATCTGCGTATCAGAGACCCCGCGCTTTCCAGAGATTGGCCGCGCGTTTTACGAAGGCGGGCCTGAAATGGGCCGCGCTTGTTTCGGGTCCTATCTGCATGATGCAACGGCCCGCGGCGTGTTGCGGGTGGATGACATTGACCTTGCCGCCGATCAGTTCTTTCAATTGTGCCAAACGACCATTTGCGACCGTATGATCTGCGGCGTGCAATACACGTTCACCGATGCAGAAATTGAGCGTGTTCTGGGTGGGGCAGTCGCCACGTTCATGGCGCGCTATGGGGTATAACCTTCGAAGGTGATATTGTCTGCGACCCGTCGGGCCTGCGTTTCCTGTGCGGCATTGCGGATTGTCCAGCACAAGATTGGCATGCCTTGTGCTTTCAGCTTGGAAACCGGGGCCATGCCCAGCGCCCGCCAATCATGCGAGATGAAGCTGGCCCCCGTTTCTGAGACCGCCTCCAATGTCGCCAGTTCGGCGCGGCGTGCGGGCGGCACATCTGGCCAGTCTTCGGACGAAAAGGCACATGTGACCAGCCCGCGCGGAACATTCGGGGCAAGCCGCGCCATGGCGGCCATGCTGTGCGGGTTAAAGGACATGACCACGACAGGGCCTTTATACTCCGCCAGCGCTTTGGCAGTGTCGGCCTCCAGCCGTCCATTGACCGGGCCAAGATGGCCGCTTTGGTCCTTGATTTCGATCAGTAGGGGCGCGCGGCCTGCCACCAGCGCCAAAACCTCGCGCAGCGTCGGGATGCGTTCAGATGTGCCGCGCAGGCGCAGGCGGGTTAATTCTGCCCGTGTCCGGGCGGCGGCCAAGCCCTTGGCGCGGGTCAACCGATTGAGCTCTTCGTCATGGAACACCATCGCCACGCCGTCGCGACTGGCTTGCAGGTCAATCTCTATCCCGTAGCCCGCTGATATAGCTGCCGCGATGGCCGCGCGGGAATTCTCCGGCCCAACGCGCCCATGCAATGCGCGATGCGCGATGGGGCGGGCCAGAAAGATATCGGGCAGGTCAGCCAATCTCGAATATGCCTTCAATCTCGACCGCCACACCCAAGGGCAGGCTGGGCGCGCCCACAGCGGCGCGGGCATGGCGCCCCGCTTCGCCAAAGACCGCGACCATCAGGTCGGAACAGCCATTCACCACCTTGGGCTGGTCGGTAAAATCAGCGGTGCAATTCACGAACCCCGTCAACTTGACAACGCGTTTCACGCGGGTCAGATCGCCGCCGCACGCCGCGCGCAGCTGGGCGATCAGCGCAAGACCGCAGGCGCGGGCAGCGGTTACACCCTCTTCGAGTGTGGTTTCAGCACCCAACTTCCCGCAAATGAGCCCATTGGGCCCGCTGGAGATCTGGCCAGAGACAAACACCAACGACCCGCTTTGAACAAACGGCACATAATTCGCCGCAGGCGCGGGTGCGTCAGGCAGGGTCAGGCCAAGCTCTGCAATGCGGGTTTCAACGGCGTTGGACATGGGTGAACCTCCGGGAGAATACATTTCCTGCACTATGCCCGAATGTCACCCATGCGAAAGGGGAAATCCCGTCGCAGCCTAGACCAGCCGCGACACCTCAACCGCCGCGCGCACGAAATCGGCAAAGAGTGGATGCGGCTCGAACGGTTTTGATTTCAGTTCGGGATGGAACTGCACGCCAATGAACCACGGGTGGTCGGCATATTCCACGATCTCGGGCAGGCTACCGTCGGGCGACAGGCCAGAGAAGCACAGGCCCTTGTCTTCCAAGGCTTTGCGGAATTTCGTGTCCACTTCGTAGCGATGACGGTGACGTTCCTCGATCCGGGTGGTGCCGTAAATTTCCGCCACGCGCGAGCCTTCCAGCAGGTTGGCGTTATACGACCCAAGCCGCATGGTGCCACCCTTGTCGTCGCCTAGCTTGCGTTCAACCTTATGATTGCCCTGCACCCATTCTTTCAGGTGGTAAACCACGGGCGTGAAACGCTTTTGGCCAGCTTCGTGGTCAAATTCCTCGGACCCGGCATCGGCAATGCCCGCCAAGTTGCGCGCAGCCTCGATACAGGCCATCTGCATGCCCAGACAGATCCCGAAATAGGGGATTTTCTTGGTCCGCGCATAGGTGGCGGCGCGGATCTTGCCTTCGGTACCGCGTTCGCCAAAGCCGCCGGGCACCAGGATCGCATGATAGGGTTCTAGCGCGCTTGACGGGTCTTCGCTGTCGAACACCTCTGCGTCGATCCAATCCACCTGCACCTTGACGCGGTTTGCGATGCCGCCGTGCACAAGCGCTTCCTTGATGGATTTGTAAGCGTCTTCAAGCTGCACATATTTGCCCACGATGGCGATGCGGACTTCGCCCTCTGGGTGCTGCAAGCGGTCCATCACATCATGCCAGCGGTCAAGCTGCGGGCGCGGCGCGGGGTTAATGCCGAAAGCGTCCAGCACGGCTTGGTCAAGCCCCGCTTCATGATAGGCAAGCGGCGCTTCATAGATGGATTTCAGGTCATAGGCCGGGATCACCGCTTCGGGCCGGACATTGCAGAACAGCGCGATTTTCTGGCGTTCCTTTTCCGGGATCGGGTGCTCGGACCGGCAGACCAGCACATCGGGCGCGATGCCGATGCTTTGCAATTCCTTGACCGAGTGCTGGGTCGGCTTCGTCTTCAATTCCCCCGACGCCGCCAGATAGGGCAGCAGGGTCAGATGCATGAAAATACACTGGCCGCGCGGGCGTTCATGGCTGAATTGGCGGATGGCTTCAAAGAACGGCAGGCCTTCAATGTCACCTACCGTGCCGCCAATCTCGCACAGCATGAAATCGACCTCATCTTCGCCAATCGCCAAGAAGCCTTTGATTTCATTGGTCACATGCGGGATGACCTGAATGGTCCGGCCAAGGTAATCACCACGGCGCTCTTTCTCCAGAACGTTGGAATAAATCCGCCCCGACGACACCGAATCGGTGCGCCGTGCGGCGACCCCGGTGAAACGCTCGTAATGCCCAAGGTCCAGATCGGTTTCCGCGCCGTCATCGGTGACGAAGACCTCGCCATGTTCAAACGGCGACATCGTGCCGGGGTCTACGTTCAGATAGGGGTCCAGCTTGCGCAGCCGAACGGTGAAACCGCGCGCTTGCAACAAAGCCCCCAAAGCCGCAGAGGCCAGACCCTTGCCGAGGCTAGAGACGACACCACCGGTAATGAAAATATAACGCGCCATGGGTCTGCTCGGACCTCCCCGTGAAGTGTCAGGTTTGGAAAACGGCGCGCAAAACGGCACACCTTCACGGGAGTATTGCCTTACCCGAGATAATCCCCGCCCGCAAGCGGGTGCGACTTACTCCGCCGGGGGTGGTGCCAGCGAATCGTCGGTCAGGCTGGGTGGCAGCAGACTGTCTGCGGTGGGCAGATCGGGCGCCACAGGTGCTTCTGCCGGGGCAGGCACGCCAAGGCGGTCCAGAACCGAGGTACTGGCCGATTGCTGCGCGGCCAGAACCGTCAGGAACAACGACGTGCAGATGAACGCGATCGCCAGACCCCATGTCAGCTTGGCCATCGCCGTCAGCGGCGGGCGACCGGCTTGCGGATTGCCATCGCCACCGCCAATGCCCAGACCGCCCCCTTCGGAGCGTTGCACCAGCACGACGCCGATCAAGGACAGCGCCAGCAGAAGATGAACGATCAGCACGACATTTTGCATCAGGAAACCCGCTCTTCGCTTATCCGGCTTACTTAGGGGTTGCGAAAGCCGCCTGCAACCCCGCATCGCAGGGGGAAAACCCTCAGTTTCGGGTTTTCCGCACCGCCGCAACAGGGTAAGACCGGGACGGTTTCAGCAAGGAAGGGTCCGGGAATGGCCAATGTCGTGGTTGTCGGCGCTCAATGGGGCGACGAAGGCAAGGGCAAGATTGTCGATTGGTTGTCCGAACGCGCCGATGTGGTGGCGCGGTTTCAGGGCGGTCACAATGCCGGGCACACGCTGGTCATTGACGGCAAGGTCTACAAGCTGCACGCGCTGCCCTCGGGTGTGGTGCGGGGTGGCAAGCTGTCGGTCATCGGAAATGGCGTGGTGCTGGACCCTTGGCATTTGGTCAAAGAGATTGAGACGATCCGCGCCCAAGGGGTCGAGATCACGCCAGAGACGTTGATGATCGCGGAGAACACGCCGTTGATCCTGCCGTTTCACGGTGAACTGGACCGTGCCCGCGAAAGCCAGAACTCGGTTGCTAAAATCGGCACAACCGGGCGCGGTATTGGCCCGGCCTACGAAGACAAGGTGGGTCGCCGCGTGATCCGCGTGGCCGATCTGGCCGATGACGCCACGCTGGAACTGCGCGTGGACCGCGCTTTGGTGCATCACGACGCGCTGCGCCGGGGCTTGGGGCTGCCGGAAATCGACCGCGCCGCCTTGCTTGCCAGCCTGCGTGAGATTGCGCCGCAAATCCTGCCCTTCGCCGCGCCTGTCTGGAAGGTGCTGCAAGACAAGCGCAAGGCCGGAAAGCGCATTCTGTTTGAGGGCGCACAGGGCGCGCTTCTGGATGTGGATTTCGGCACTTACCCCTTCGTCACCTCGTCCAACGTGATCGCAGGGCAGGCGGCGACGGGCGTGGGCGTTGGCCCCGGCGCGATTGATTTCGTGCTGGGCATTGTCAAAGCCTACACCACCCGCGTGGGCGAAGGACCGTTCCCGACCGAATTGTTGGACGATGACGGTCAGCGGCTGGGCGAGCGTGGGCATGAATTCGGCACCACCACGGGGCGCAAGCGCCGCTGCGGTTGGTTCGATGCCTGCCTTGTGCGCCAGACCTGCGCCACGTCGGGCGTGAACGGTATTGCGCTCACGAAGCTCGATGTTCTGGACGGGTTTGAGGTGCTGAAAATCTGCGTGGGCTACGATCTGGACGGCGCTGTTCTGGATTACTTGCCCACGGCGGCAGAGGCGCAAGCCCGCTGCACGCCTGTCTATGAGGAGATGCCGGGTTGGTCAGAATCGACCGAGGGCGCGCGGTCATGGGCCGATCTGCCCGCCAATGCCATCAAATATGTCCGCCGGGTGGAAGAGTTGATCGGCTGTCCCGTCGCGCTACTTAGCACGTCACCGGAACGCGAAGACACTATCCTAGTCACAGACCCCTTCGAGGATTGATGGCCCTTTCATACAAAGCCCGCAAACGTTGGTCGATCTTCGCCCTTGTGGTGGCATTGCCGCTTTACATTGTCGTCACCGTCAACGTGGTCGAGATGTTTGACCGCCCACCCTTCTTGGTGGAGCTGCTCATCTATGTCGTGCTGGGCATTATCTGGACCTTCCCGTTGAAGCGGGTTTTCCTAGGTGTCGGCAAACCGGACCCAGACGCGCCGCCCGAGCAATAAGCCATACGAAAAAGCCCCGGCGCGATGGCCGGGGCTTTTTGACTTCTGGGGGCGAGTTCAGCGCTGGGCGTATTTGCGCGCAGGCTCGTCATATTCCGACGCGGGCGCAAGCCGGAAGTTCCCGGCAGTGCCGCGCTCCAGACGCCCCTCGCGCAAGAGCGTGCCAAAACCGCGCAACATGTCTTCGCGGCTGACTTCCTTGCCCTCGTTATAGGCCAGAACAAAGGCCATCAGGTCGGGGCGCGAGAATTCCTCCTGCCCAAGGATATGGGTTGAATAGGCCGCTGCCGCTTCGATCTGGTCATCAAGCAACCATGCGTCCACGTCATCGGCAAAGGCTTTGAACGCAGCCACGGTTTCGGCAGCGATCGGGGCTTTCGCGGCTTCGGTAATGATCGTCTCCACGGTCTGCTCGGTGCGAACGCGACGTGGGCGGACTGGTCCACCCACAGCGGGCACGTCATCGACGCGCTGTTCGGATACCAGAACAAGCGGCGCGCGCGCGCTCGTTGGCCGCTCGGAGCGGCGCTCGCCAACCATGGCGGGCCGGCGCGGGCGCGGCGCGACTGCATCGAAAGGCTCTACCGGGGCTGTTGCCGTTTCAACGGGGCGCGCCGTCTTTGGGGCGACAGGTGCCGGGCGGCGCACGGCGACAGGTGCGGGTTCCGGGGCTTGCTGCTGCTCCATCTTGGGTGCTTCTGCGACGATGTCGTCTTCGTCATCCAGTTCATCCCAAGCATCGTCGCTGGCCTCTGGGAAAGTCGGGCCTTTTGCCTTGGCCAGCATCTCGGCTTTTGCCAATGCGGGTTCCAAAGGGGCAGGGGTGTCCATACCCGAGCGATACTTGTCGATTTCGCGGTCCTGTTCGATATCGCGGCGGCGCGGGCCTTCCACGATTTCTTCGGCGCGGGTGGCGGCAACCGCGACCTTTATATGCTCGAACGTCTCGCGGCGACGCACCGAGTCGCGCTCGCCCAGTTCTGACTTCGCGGTCTCCAGCAGGCGTTCTGCGGTGGCGTCTGTGTCGCCGGGGATGCGCTTCTTGGCCTTGCGGTTGAAATGCGGGTGCTTGATGACGGCCTCTTGCTCGATTTCTGCAAGTTCTTCGACCAACGCGGCCTCTGATCCACCGGACAACCCAGTTTTGCCCAGCACCGCACGGATTTCGTTGCGAAGGCTCTCGATGGAGTGACGCTCTGCCTCCAGACGGGCGGCGTCTTCCAACTCGCGTTCCAGTTCTGCTTCGAAATCGTCCTCGTCATAGTCCACAGGCGCTTCGGAAGCCTCGGCAGTCATGTCCGAGATTTCAGGATTCAGCGCTTCGGGCTGGTCTAAGGGCGCGAAGCTGACTTCATCGTCAACTTCCGGCGCGTCAAAAGTGCTTTCAGCCGCTTCCAAGATTTCAGCTTCTTCTTCTGCTGGGTTTGCAGCATTGGTATCAGCAAACGGCAGAGAGATTGTTTGCGGAACTGTTTCCGCCTCTTCGATGGGCGCAACGCTGGTTTCTTCATCCTCGTCAAACAGGCCGAAATCGTCGTAGTCATCCTCGGTTTCGGCCGTGGCGGGGGTGGAATTTCCGACAACCGGGGCCGGTTCATCCGCGATATCTGGTTGGCTATCTATCTCGTCAGACAAGGCATCTTCGACGAAATCTTCGTCCACCGCCAGAGTGAGATCCGGGTCCTGCGCTGCAAAGTCTACGGGCAGATCATCGGCTTCGTCCGCCATGATCCCGGCAAGGGTGCCTTCCAAAGTGTCGGCATCGATTTCAGCCGTTTCACGGGCATAATCCGCAGCGACGGGCAGCTCATCTGATGCGACAGGTGGCTTAGTATCGGCTTCCGATTTTGCAACGGCGGCGCGGATACGCGCCAATTTATCAGACACGTCAGAGGGCACGGACTCTGCTTCCGATGCGGCGCTGGCTGCCATCAGGGCCGCTGGTGCAACGCCAGATGCCTTTGGGTTCGGTGCGTCAATCGCAGAGTCGGCTAGTGCAGATCTTGCCGCGCCGGACTGCTGACGCAGCACGATCCCGTTTTCCTGAACCTGCGTTTCCACGCGGCGTTTGACTTCACGCTCTGCAATGCGATGCAGCATCTCTGCATCCGGGGTTGGGGGTTCCGCCCCGAAATAGCGGTCCTGCGCCGCCAGATCGCGGAAATACTCCGCAATTGCCTGCATGGTGCCGAAGGGTTCGTCGAACCCTTCCAACGTGCACGAAAACGTGCCGTAGGACACAGTAAGTATCTTGCTTGGACCAACCATCACATCGCTCTTAATTTAACTGCACATTTCCTGAAGATTACGTATCAGCAAAGCGATTACATGTTTGAACTTGGGTTTTTTGATGATCTGTTTATGACCAAGGTCCCAGTCCCATGCCGTATTCGAAGGTAGCCCATTGTCCCTGATTTTCCAAACACAGTCTGGGGTCACCTTGGCGGGCGGCGCCGGATTCGACCAGCCGACGCTGAAAGAAGCGTTGGCGTTGGCCCCCGATCTGTTGGCGGCCGATGGTGGCGCGAACCATCTGGACGACTTGGGCTATACGCCCCTTGCGGTGATCGGGGATCTCGATTCAATCCAACCAGCATTGCGCGATCGACTGGCGGCGCGGGTGTTTCATATCCCCGAGCAAGACAGCACCGATCTGGACAAATGCTTACGCTCGGTGGGTGCATCTTTCTTGCTGTGCGTCGGTTTTCTTGGGGCGCGGCTGGACCATACTGTATCTGCGATGACAGCACTGGTGCGCCATGGCCGCGCGCGGGTGCTGTTGATCGGGCAGGAAGATATCTGCCTGCTTGCGCCGCCAGATCTGCATTTGCCCTTACCCAAAGGCGTGCGGGTGTCGTTGTTCCCGATGGGGCCTGTCACGGGGCAATCCACTGGGCTGGAATGGCCGATTGACGGGATCGCGTTTTCGCCGGACAACCGCATTGGCACTTCAAATCGCATGGCAGGGGAAGAGCTAACTCTGACCTTCAGCGCGCCGCGCATGCTTCTGATGTTGGAACGTGCAAACCTCGGTGCTTTGCTGCGCGCGGTGCTTAGGGCACCTGATTGGTAAGTCCAGAAAAACTGTTGCGCCGACTCGGTGAAGCGCCTAAAGCCAAAGATGCTTTGGTCCGGAGGTGCGAACCTTCGGTTAAAATGGGAACGTGGTGCGCGGCCCGATTGGCCTCAAGTCCACGACTGCCCCCGCAACTGTAAGCGGCGAGCGATGTCGGCATATGCCACTGTGGTGCAAACCACGGGAAGGCCCGGCAAAGCGGCGACCCGCAAGTCAGGAGACCTGCCAAAGTGTTCACCCTATCCCGGCGCGGGCGGCGCTGCGGGTAACGGTTTTACCGTAGCGGTGGCAACTTTCGCCGTCTGCGGTGCGTGCTGCACCTGCATGACATTTCTGACTTCAGGGCCGCGCTGCCGGCCCCTGCATAGGTGTAGACCCATGACGACACGCCATTTCCTTGGCACTGTCGCAGCCCTTGGCCTTTTGGCCAATGGCGCGACAGCCCAACAGATTATCAACCTCGAAGAAGTGACCTTCTCGGCAAATTTAACCGAGACAGAACTGGCACGTTCTGGTTCCTCCGTGACAGTTCTGACCGCCGATGAGATCGCGGAAAGCGGCGCGACAACTCTGGTCGATCTGTTGCGTCGCCAGCCTGGTGTCACGATCACGCAAAATGGCGGCATGGGTGCGCCAGCCAGCCTGCGTCTGCGCGGCACGGAAGCGCGTTACACCGCCATTTTCGTCGATGGGATCAGGGTTGACGATCCCTCTATTGTGCAGACCCAATCCGATCTGTCGCAACTTGGTCTTTCCAACGTGGGCCGCATAGAAATTCTGCGTGGCTCGCAATCTGCGCTTTACGGCGGTTCATCTGTTGGTGGCGTGGTGAACATCTACACGCGGCGTGCAGAGGAAGACGGGTTGACCCAGACTTTTACGGCAGAAGGGGGCAGCAATGCGAGCGCGCTTCTGGCTTATGGATTGGCTTACCGTCAGGATCGGTTGGACGTGTCTTTCGGCGTCGCGCATCAGCGCACGGATGGGGAAACCGCGTTTGAAGGCACTCCGACAGGTGCGGTCTTTGCGCCCGATGCCGAATCTGACGGCTACAAGCAGACGAAGGTAAATTTCGCAGCGCGATATCAAGTCACAGAAATAGTGGCCCTTGGCGTGTCTGGTTTTGTGCAAAGATCCAACAGCGAATATGATGCTTTCGACACGCTGGGTTTTGCGTCTCTCGACCCCAATGCAGATGCAGAGGCCGATTGGCGGCAATGGGGCGTTCGGGCCTATGCCGAACTGGATTTGGCCTTTGGCACACAGGAAATCGGAGTCAGCCGCTACAGCGTCGAGCGCCGCTATATTGAGCGTGTTACATTTCCATCTGATAACACCTATATCGGCGAGCGCACCCGGCTGGATTGGAAAGGTGTGTCCGAGCTTTCGCCCGGCTACACATTGGCCTATGGGGCAGATTGGGAACGAGAGGATTACGATCAGTCGGGCACTTTCGGCGGATTTCAGTCCGATACGACCATCAGCGGTATCTATGCCCAACTTCTGGCGCGTCCTACCGATGCACTCGATGTTACAGCAGCTCTCCGGTATGACAATCATTCTCGCTTCGGCGGTTTCGTGACCGGACGCGTCAGCTTCGCCTATCAAGCGACTGACGCACTGACCCTGCGCGGGCAGATCGCGCGCGGCTTCCGGGCCCCGTCGAATTTCGAATTGTTCAGTGCATTCGGCGATCCCACGCTGGGTGCAGAAACCAGTGTCTCGGGTGAAATTGGGGCAGATTACCGTCTGGCCAATGGTGGGCTTTTGTCTGCGACCGCATTCGAGGTGCGGATTGACGACAAGATCAACTACGATTTCGTCACCGCGCGCTATGCCCAGATCGAAGCATCGCGCAATCGCGGGGTTGAACTTTTTGCCGACTTACCGGTTACAGATCGCCTTGGGGTCAACCTCGCCTATACCTACACGGATGCGAAGATCACCCAAGGTGTGACCGCAGGCACCCGCCTGCCCCTTGTGCCGCGCCATCATCTGTCGCTCGGCGCCGACTTCGACATCACCGACCGCTTACGTGGATCGGCCAACCTGATCCATGTCGCGGACCGCACATCTGGCCTGCCAGATTACACCACCGTCGATATGGGGTTGCGGTTTGACCTGACCGACCGCGCCGAACTTACCCTTCGGGTGACAAATCTCTTCGATGAGGATTATCAAGAGGTCAACGGCTACAATGCGCCCGGGCGGGCCTTCTATCTTGGGCTTGCGGCGCGCTTCTAAAGCTCTTGCCGCGGCCCTTGCCCTCTGGGCCGGGGCCACGGCAGCGGGGCCACCCGAGAGGGTGGTCTCGATCAACCTGTGCACTGACCAGTTTGCGATGCTTCTGGCCGCACCAGCGCAGCTTGTTTCGATCTCGCATATTTCCCACGACCCAAATGTCTCTGTGATGTTTGATGACGCCTTGGGATACCCAATCAATCGCGGGCAAGCGGAAGAGGTCTTCGCACTTGGGCCCGACCTCGTTCTGGCGGCGGAGTATAGTTCGTCATACACAGTGGGGCTTTTGCGCAGGCTGGGTATAGAGGTGGCCCAAGTGCCAGATGTCACGCGGCTGGACGACATCCCGGACGCGGTTCGTTACATGGGCCGTTTGCTTGGCCGTATCGAGCAGGCCGAGGCGGTTGCCACTCAGTTCAGCGCAGATTTGGCGGCGCTGCGGGCCGAGCCGGAACGCGGTTTGCGCGCAGCGTTGCACTATGCAAACAATTACACGTCCGGTGACAAGTCTTTGGCAAATGACATTCTGATAGCAGCAGGCTTATCCAATATCGCGCTTGAAGCAGAGCTTTCGGGCGGCGGCATATTACCTATGGAGCAACTTATCATGCTGCTGCCCGACCTTGTCATTTCCAGCCAGCCTTATCTGGGCGCGTCGCGGTCGGAAGCCGTGCTCAGCCATCCGGCCATGGAAGCTTTGCGCGCAAGACATGCGGGTGGTGCGATTTCCGATGCCGAATGGGTCTGTGGAACCCCTGCGGTTTTGCGCGCCATAATACGGCTGAAAGAGGTAAGGCCATGACCCGTGCTTTGCTTTCGGGTCTCGTTCTGCTCATTTTGGTGCTGTTCGCACTGTCGCTTTTGATCGGCCCGGCGGGGCTGTCGCCTGCCACATCGCTTGCTGCCCTGCTGCGCGGAGAGGGGTTGGCCGAAACGCTGGTCATGCGCGAAATCCGCCTGCCAAGGGCAATTCTAGCGGCTATGATTGGGGCAGCGTTGGGTTTGGCCGGGGCAGCAATGCAGGGTTATCTGCGCAACCCGTTGGCCGAACCGGGATTGTTGGGCGTGTCCGGCTCTGCCGCGCTGGGCGCGGTGATCGCGCTGCAAACGGGCTTTGCCACGCAGGTTGCACTGGGCTTACCCTTGGCAGCATTGCTGGGCGCAGTTCTTGCGGTGGCGCTGATCTTGGCGCTGGCAGGCCCGCGCGGCGGTGCGCTGACGCTGATCTTGGCGGGGATCGCGGTGTCAGCTTTGGCAGGTGCGTTGACCGCGCTGGTGCTGAACCTGTCGCCTAACCCCTTCGCCGCGTCCGAGATCATGTTCTGGATGATGGGCTCGCTAGCCGACCGGTCCATGACTCATGTCTGGCTGGCGGCGCCTTTTATTTTGCTGGGCGCTGTGGTCCTGCTGGCACAAGGCCGCGCATTCGATGCGCTCACCTTGGGCGAGGACAGCGCCGCAAGCCTTGGGGTAAACCTGTCACGCCTGCGCGTGGTTCTGGTGCTGGCAATTGCCAGCATGGTGGGGGCAGCCACGGCAGTCGCAGGCGCAGTGGGCTTTGTGGGCCTTGTCGTGCCGCATGTCCTGCGCCCTTTTGTCGGCGCGCGGCCATCTAGCTTGCTTTGGGCCTCGGCCCTTGGTGGCGCGGTGCTGGTGCTGGCTGCTGATATCGCGGTGCGGTTGGTGCTGCCCGACCGCGACCTGAAATTGGGGGTTCTGACCGCCATTGTGGGCGCGCCTTTGTTCCTGCATCTGGTCTATAAAACGCGGGCGCAGGGGCTATGACACAAGTCGTTCTGTCAGATTTCTCAGTTGCACGTGGCCCCTGCGATGTGCTGAGCGACATTAACCTGTCGGTTGGCGCAGGCGAATTCGTGGGCCTGCTTGGCCCAAATGGCGCAGGCAAAACCACCCTGATGCGTGCGGCATTAGGGCTGATGCCACATCGCGGGCACTCGTCGCTCTCGGCTCTGCCCGTCAAGGTGCGCGCGCGCCATGTCGCGTGGCTACCGCAAGCGCGCGAAATCGGCTGGCCTGTCAGCGTGGCCGATCTGGTCACATTGGGCCGCCTGCCGCATTTGTCACCGGGGCAACGGCCTAGCATAGCGGACAAGACTGCGATCGAAGCCGCCTTGGCCCGGATGGGGCTGGAGGGCTTTGCCACGCGGATTGCCACGCAGCTTTCGGGAGGCGAGCAAGCCCGCGTCCTGATCGCCCGCGCTTTGGCGCAAGATACGGGTCTGTTGATGGCCGATGAACCCTCGGCGGGTCTCGACCCGGCACATCAATTGGGGCTGATGGAGACACTTGCACAAGAAGCAGCGCGCGGGCGCACCGTGATCGCGTCCTTGCACGATCTGGGACTGGCTGCGCGTTTTTGCACCCGTCTGGTGGTGCTTTTCCAAGGGGGAATTGCCGCGGATGGGCCGCCGCAAGACGTGCTCACCCCCGACCTGCTGGCGCGCGTGTTCCACATTCGCGCCTTCGTGCAGCAGAGTGAAGATGGGCCGATTTTCCAACCTTTGGGAGTGGTGTGATGCAGGTCTCACGGCAAGTGCAAGAATCTGGCTGCCCAAGACGGCCTCTTGCCCTGCGGCTTGGCCAAGGCCTGTCAGACCCGTTGGCATTTTATTGCTTGGTCAATAGCGCGGCAATATGCTGGTCGAGATGCGGCCTGCAAGGCGAGGGGTGATGGCACAGCTTCAGGAATTTATGGCAACCGGCGGTCCTGCACTGTGGGCGATTGCCGCGCTCTCGGTGCTGACATTGGCGTTGATTTTCTGGAAAGCGTGGGACATGGCGCGCTTGGGCGCATGGTCGCGCGGCCCGTCCGGCGCGGCGGTCGCGGCGTGGCAATCGAATGCAGGGCAGGGGGCGCTGGCCGCACTCACGGGGCGCACGGGGCTGCGCGCGCGCGTCGTGCGCTGCGCGATCGAAGCGCGGCTGGACCCGGCCATGCCAGACCCCGCCGCCCGCGAAGAAACAACGCGCGTTGCCAAAGCCGCGCTGATGCAGGCACGCCGTGGCTTGCGCGTTTTGGAATTGATCGCCACGATTGCGCCATTGATCGGCCTGTTGGGCACGGTTCTGGGTATGATAGAAGCGTTCCAAGCGCTGCAATTGGCAGGCAACCGGGCCGACCCGGCGGCGCTGGCGGGCGGCATCTGGCAAGCGCTTCTGACCACGGCGGCTGGAATGGCGGTCGCTATCCCGGCGTCGATGGCGCATAGCTGGTATGAAAGCATCTGCGAGCAGGTGCAGGCCGATCTGGAAGACCTTGCCACGCGCATTTTTACCAGCGGAAAGGCATGATGTTTCGTTTCGGCCCCACTGCCCGGCCACCGCGCCGCCCTGCGCTGACCCCCATGATCGACGTGGTGTTCTTGCTTCTGGTCTTCTTCATGCTGGCGGCGCGCTTCGGGCAGGATGTTGGGCTGGCCTTGGCCCCGGCCGGGCAGGCTGCGGGCAGCTATTCCGGCCCGCCCCGTCTGGTCGAATTTGCGGGCGGCGCGGTCTGGCTGAACGGGACCAAGACTGATCTGGCTGACTTGCCCGACGCGTTGGCCCCGCTCATGCCCTCGCCCGATGCGCTGATTGTGCTGCGTCCGCGCGACGGGGCAAATGTGCAAGATGTGGCAACGCTGACGGACGCGCTGCGCGCGTCCGACGTGTCGGCCCTTGTCTTGATGGAGCCGTGATGGATTTCGCGCCCCCCTCTCGGCCCCGTGGCCCACGCGAAAGCGTGGTCCCCATGATAAACGTGGTGTTCCTGCTGCTGATCTTTTTCCTGATGAGTGCGCAGATCGCCCCGCCCGACCCTGTCGATATTATGCCGCCAAGCGTGGTACTGGCCGACGGTCCTGCGCCGACAGACATGCAAGTGCTGTGGCTTGGCGGGGAAGGCGTTTTGCTGACCGCAGATGGGCTTGCGCCCGATATGGGCGCGCTTGGCCCCGCAGTCAGCTTGCGCGCGGATGCCGATGCGCCTGCGGCCGATCTGGCGCGGGTGTTGCGCGATCTGGCCAGCGCGGGCGTGCGCGAGGTGACCTTGGTTGCGCGCCAAGGAGGCGGCTGATGCGCGCCACGGCAGAGCTTTTGGGTTTCGGCACAGTTGCGCTTGTGGCGCATCTGGCGGCTTTCGCGGCTATCGCCCCGGACGGAACGGCGGCGGGCGGGGCGAGTGGCGAAAACGCCGTGACCGTTGCGGCCCCAATAGGCGCGGCAGACCCCGCGCTTGCCGCGCTGGTGCGCAGATGGGACGCGCCGGTTTCGGTTGGTGCCCCGCCAGAGCCTTTCGCGCCCCCGGACCCCGGCACGCCCCCCGATGCGCTGCAAGCGCTTGCGCCTCAGGCTTTGCCAGAATTGCCGGGCATGGTCGCGCCGAAGGTGGAAAGCGCGCCGCGCGTGCCCGTGCCAGACCTGCCCCAAATATTTGCCCTGCCTCAGACCCCGCCAGAGGTCCGGCCGCGCGCCCGCCTCGATCCAAAGGCCAACACCGCTTCCCCCGCGCCCCGCGCCAGCCCACCCGCGCAGCGCGCCAGCGGGCAGGGGGCGCGTGCGCAAAGCGGCCAAGGCGCCGCGCAGGTGCAAAGCGGTGGAGGTTATAGTGCAAGCGCGCTGGCGGAATGGGGTGGGCGCATTCGCGCGTCTGTGCAACGCGCACAGACGCGGCCCCGGACCAATGCCAGTGGGGTCGTTCGGTTGCGGCTGGCGGTCACAGCGGGTGGGCAATTGGCGGGAGTCAGCATCACCGGCAGTTCTGGCAATGCGGCGCTAGACCAAGCGGCATTGCGCGCCGTGCAGCGCGCCCGCCTGCCACGAGCGCCGGATGGCGTGAGCGGAACGCATCAATTTAATTTGCCGGTGGGGTTCCGATGATACAGCTTTGCGCGGCGGCTTATAATGCCGCTCCAATTGCAACCCCAACCGCGACAAGGGCACCGCCCGCCAGCCCATACCCCAGCGGGCCAACGCGACGCGTGGTAGAGGGTTCGGGTTTTGGATGGGCCTGCGCTATCAATGCCTCTTCCACCAGTCGCGGCAAACGCGGGCCAAAACGCGACAGGATTTTTGCAGTCAGTGCCAGATCACGGGCGAAAGCTTGCGGGCCAACATGTGTGCGGACATATTCCTCGACCACCGGTTTGGCGACCTGCCACATGTTGATCTCTGGGTTCAGCGAGCGCGCGACCCCTTCGACCACCACCATGGTGCGTTGCAGCAAGATCAATTCGGTCCGGGTTTCCATGCCGAAACGTTCCGTCACCTCGAACAAATAGGCCAGCAGCTTCGCCATGGAGATATAGCGCGCATCCATCCCGAAAATCGGCTCGCCCACAGACCGCAGCGCGCGCGCGAAATCGTCGATGTCGCGGTCCGGGGGGACATAGCCCGCCTCGAAATGAACCTCGGCCACGCGGCGGTAATCCTTGCGAATGAAACCAAACAGGATTTCGGCATAGGCGCGGCGTGTATAGGCGTCGATCCGGCCCATGATGCCAAAATCGAACGCGATGATCCCACCATCCGCCGTGACCTTCATGTTCCCTTGGTGCATGTCGCCGTGAAAGAACCCGTCGCGCAGCGCATGGCGCAGGAACAGGGTCAGAACGCGCGTGCCCAACTCGCGCCGGTCAATGCCCAAAGCGTCCAAAGCGGCGTTGTCGCCCATGGGCACGCCTTCGGCCCATCCCAGCGTCATCACGCGGCGCTGCGACAGGTGCCAGACCGGGCGGGGCAGGGTGAAGCCCTCGTCGCCTTCAGTATTGGCCGCGAATTCGGCAGCCGATGCCGCCTCTATGCGCAGGTCCAACTCACCTTCGACCAGCGATTCAAAATGCGCGATTACGTCAAGCGGGCGCAGACGGCGTGATTTGGGCAGCAGCATTTCGATGATCTGGGCGGCCAAGTGAAACGCATCCACATCGCGGCGAAAGGCGCGTTCCACGCCGGGGCGCAGCACCTTCACCGCGACTTTCGTGCCGGTTTCGGCCAGCCGCGCCTGGTGCACCTGCGCGATAGACGCGGCGGCAACCGGCTCGGACAGGTCTGAAAACGCTTCTGCCAGCTTTAGGCCCAGCTCCGCTTCGATCTGCGCAATCGCCTCCTCGCGCGGGAAGGGGGCCAGCTTGTCTTGCAGGTAGCGCAACTGGTCGGCCAGTTCTTGCCCCACCACATCGGGGCGCGTGGCCAGCGTTTGGCCAAACTTGATATAGGCCGGGCCAAGTGCTGTCAGCGCGCGCACCAAGGGCGGCAGGCTCTCGTCGCCCTTCAACCCCAGCATCTTGAACGGCCAGCCCAGCACCCGTGCGGCCAGCCGCAGGCGGGCAGGGGCATTCATCGCCTCCAGCACCTCTGCCATGGCGCCGGTGCGTTCGAACGTGGCACCGGTTCGAACCAGCCGCCAGATATTGTGGGGTCCGCGCATTTAGATCTTCCAGCCCGAATGCAGCGCAGCGATGCCCATCGACAGGTTGCGGTATTTCACCTGCTCGAACCCGGCAGCAGCGATCATGCCCGCAAACGTGTCCTGATCGGGGAATTTGCGGATCGACTCGACCAGATACTGATAGCTGTCGCGGTCGCCCGTCACCAGTTTGCCCATGGGCGGGATGATGTTGAAGGAATAAAGGTCGTACACCTTCTGCATCAGGTCATTCGGAATTTGGCTGAACTCCAGCACCATCAACCGCCCACCGGGGCGCAGCACGCGGAAGGCTTCGGTCAACGCATCTTGAACGCGAGTCACGTTTCGAATGCCGAAGCTGATCGTATATACGTCGAAACTGTTATCCTCGAACGGAAGTGCCATCGCATCGCCGACAACCCAGTCGAGGGATGCCGCCATGCTTTCGGCCTCTGCCCGTGTCTGGCCGGCCAGCAGCATCGATTCCGTCATGTCCAGCACGGTCGCATGGGTGCCCGCGCCCGCGCGCTCCAGAAAACGGAACGCCACATCGCCCGTGCCGCCTGCTACATCCAGCAAGCGCTGCCCGGGGCGCGGGGCCAGCCAATCCATCATCGCATCTTTCCAGAGGCGGTGAATGCCCATGCTCATGAGGTCATTCATCACGTCATATTTCGACGCAACCGACGAAAACACGCCATGAACCATGCCCGCTTTCTGGTCTTCATCGACCGTTTGAAAGCCGAAATGCGTGGTGGTCTTGTCGTCGGTCATGGGGTGCTTCCATTCGCTTGGCCCTTGCGGGGGCGTCTTCCCCCTCCTTATAGAGTTTGAGGGGCGCGATACAATGCGACCTCGCGCCATGTCGGGGGCCAAATGCCGGAACTGCCAGAGGTCGAAACCGTGCGCCGGGGGTTGCTGCCCGCGATGGAAGGCGCGGTGATCGAACGCGCCGAATTGCGCCGCGCCGATCTGCGCTGGCCTTTTCCGCCCGACATGGCCGCGCGGCTGACCGGCGCGCGGGTGCTGACGCTGCGCAGACGGTCAAAATACCTGTTGGCCGATCTGGACCGGGGTGAAACGCTGATCGTGCATCTGGGCATGTCGGGGCGGATGACTGTGACGGGGCTGGCGGCGCCGCATGTCCCGGGCAAGTTCCACTTTGACCACCCGGCGCTGGAAAAGCATGACCATGTGATCTTTCACATGGGAAATGGTGCGCGCGTGACCTTCAACGACCCGCGCCGTTTTGGGGCGATGGACCTGTGCGGCACCGATGCGCAGGACAGCCACAAGCTATTGGCGCAAATCGGGCCAGAACCTTTGGGCAACGGGTTGAACGGAGTTTATCTGGTCAAGCAACTGGCTGGCAAGCGCACACCGATCAAATCTGCCCTACTGGATCAACGAATCGTGGCAGGCCTTGGCAATATCTATGTGTGCGAGGCGCTGCACCGCTGCGGCATTCACCCCGCGCGCGCCGCCCATAGAATAGGCGCGGCGCGGTTGGAGCGGTTGGTGAACGAAATTCGCGCCACGCTGACAGAGGCCATTGCGGCGGGCGGATCGTCCTTGCGCGACTACCGCCAAGCCGACGGGGCCTTGGGCTATTTTCAACATGGTTTCAAGGTTTACGGGCGCGAGGGCCTAGCCTGCAAGCAGCCCGGATGCAGTGGCCAAGTGCGCCGTATCGTGCAATCGGGGCGATCAAGCTTCTATTGCGCAAGCTGCCAGCACTAGGGCCGAGCGCCCGACATCTCTTGAACCTAGGGGCCAAGCTGGTAAGGCAGAGGACTGACCGAAACAGACAAGGTGCCAAAACATGGCCTATGAAACGCTGATCGTCGACATCAAGGACCATGTGGCGCTGATCCGCCTGAACCGTCCCGATGCGATGAACGCGCTGAACACCAAGCTTTTGTCGGAACTGACAGAGGCGATGCGTGCGGCAGACAGCAATGACAAGGTGCGCTGCATGGTGCTGACAGGGTCCGACAAGGCCTTTGCGGCCGGGGCCGATGTCAAGGAAATGGCCGACAAAAGCTTTGTCGAGGCGTATCAGGAAGACCTGTTCGGCCCGGCCTGCGATGCTATCGCGGCGCTGCGCAAACCGGTGATTGCCGCTGTGGCGGGCTATGCGTTGGGCGGTGGATGTGAATTGGCGATGATGTGCGATTTCATCATCGCAGCAGACACCGCGAAATTCGGGCAGCCCGAAATCAACCTTGGTATTGTCGCGGGCATGGGCGGCACCCAGCGCCTAACACGGCTGGTGGGTATGTCGAAAGCGATGGACATGCACCTGACCGGGCGTTTCATGGATGCCGAGGAAGCCGAGCGCGCAGGTTTGGTCAGCCGGGTTGTGCCTGCGAAAAAGCTTATGGACGAAGCCATGTTGGCGGCGGGCAAGATTGCCGAGAAGTCGCAGATCACCACATTGGCGGTCAAAGAATCGGTCAGCCGTGCTTATGAGGGCAGTTTGCGCGAAGGACTGTTATTCGAGCGGCGGATGTTCCACATGATGTTTGCCACCGAGGACCGGGTCGAAGGAATGCAGGCCTTCTTGGAAAAGCGCACGGCGCAATTCCGCGACCAGTAATTGCCCCTTTCCTTTCGCATGGGCTTGGCGTATGGAGCGTCCCACATGCGCGTGGGCCCGCTTAAGGCAAGTTTTGACCGTGGTCGTTTCGGCCAGTCGGGTCCGTTGCGCGACAGAATTGTAACGAACCCGAAGAGAAGACACGCAAAATGGCAAACACTCCTCAATCCAAAAAGCGCGCCCGTCAGGCAGAGCGCCGCACCGACATTAACAAGGCGCGCCGCTCGCGCATCCGCAGTTACCTGCGTAAAGTGGAAGAGGCCATCGCCTCTGGCGACCAGACCAAAGCGACCGAAGCCTTGCGCGCGGCACAGCCTGAACTGTCCCGTGGTGTGACCAAGGGTGTGTTGCACAAAAACACGGTTGCTCGCAAAATGTCGCGTCTTTCAGCACGCGTTAAAGCCTTGGGCGCGGAAGCGTAAGCTTTTGAAATTATTATTGAAAAAGCGCGCTTAGGGCGCGCTTTTTTGGTTTGCCCCATGTCGGAATAAGCACGCGATATGATTCTTTTCAGCCTTGCCGAAGGTCAAGAGCGTTGTTGTGTTGCGCTGTGCCAAAGCCCGTTGCTAATGTCTGTATGCGAGTCACGGAGTCCTGGGGGGGACGAGTTAGGGTAAAGGCGCGAGTAGTGCCTTTTCTTTGACGTGACGGGATGGCGGCACTTCAATGGTGCGGTTTTCCCGCTCTTCCCCAGAGATCACGGAATGCCGGAACCCGGCCAGAGTCTGTTTTAGCGTCCAACCGGTGTGGGCGGTGTAACAGGTCTGTCGTAATTGACGTGGAAAACAAGAACAATGGGTCGGGGTTATGATCGCTCAGCAATGGTCTAAGGTTTCAAAGGAACTGCGGCAAGAACTGGGTGAAAGCAGCTATAAAAGCTGGATAGAACCGCTCGAGCTTGTCGGCGTCGAAAATGGCGTGGCGCGCTTGCGGGCGCCGTCGCGGTTCGTCGGGGATTGGGTCAAGCGCAACTATCACGACAACATCGTGGCACGTTTGCGGCTTGAGCACACTGACCTGAACCATCTGGAATTTGCGGTAGAGGCAAGCCCAACGCCCCGCCAGCCAAAACCGGCCAGTGCAATAGCCGAAACCAGCAGTATCTTAGAAAGCGCACCGTTAGAGGGGCGCTATACCTTCGACAACTTTGTGGTGGGTAAACCCAACGAATTGGCGCATGCTGCGGCAAAGCGCGTTGCCGAAGGTGGACCAGTTACGTTTAATCCCCTATTTTTGTACGGGGGGGTAGGCTTGGGCAAGACGCATCTGATGCATGCCATCGCGCATGACTTGCAGCAGACGCGGCCAGACTTGCAGGTGCTGTATCTCTCGGCGGAACAATTCATGTATCGCTTCGTGCAGGCGCTGCGCGATCGCCAGATCATGGATTTCAAAAATATCTTCCGCTCTGTCGATGTTTTGATGGTTGACGATGTTCAATTCATTGCCGGGAAAGATAGCACTCAGGAAGAATTTTTTCATACGTTCAACGCATTGGTAGACCAAAACAAGCAGATCATCATCTCCGCCGATCGCGCCCCCGGAGAGATCAAGGATCTGGAAGATCGGATCACTTCGCGCATGCAATGTGGGCTGGTGGTTGATTTGCACCCGACGGATTATGAATTGCGCCTTGGTATTCTTCACCGCAAGGCGGCCAGCTTTGCAGACACGTTGGGGCCGGTGCGTGTTGGTGACGGGGTGTTTGAATTCCTCGCGCACCGCATCACCAATAATGTGCGGGTGCTGGAGGGTGCGTTGCAGCGGCTTTTCGCGTTTTCAAACCTGATCGGGCAGGAAATTACGCTGGATATGGCACAAGACTGCTTGTCGGACCTTTTGCGCAGCTCTGACCGCCGTGTGACGGTCGAGGAAATTCAGCGCAAAGTATCAGAGCATTTCAACATTCGTTTGTCAGACATGCTTGGGCCAAAGCGGGCGCGCAACATTGCCCGCCCCCGTCAGATTGCGATGTATCTGGCGAAAGAACTGACCTCGCGCTCCTTGCCCGAGATCGGTCGCCGTTTTGGCGGGCGCGATCACACCACGATCCTTTATGGCGTGCGCAAGGTCGAAGAAATGCGCGCGACCGATAGCCAACTGGCCGAAGACGTCGATTTGTTGCGTCGCCTGTTGCAAAGCTAACGCGAACAGCCCAAAAAGCACCTTGCCGCGCCAGCGGAATTGGCTAGGCTCCGGTAACCTTTGGGTAAGTGGGCTTAGCGGTTTGCGGCATGTGAAGAAGGATCGAGCGTATGAAGATCAGCATTGAGCGGGCGGCGCTTTTGAAGGCCGTATCACAGGCGCAATCCGTAGTGGAGCGGCGCAACACGATCCCGATCTTGGCCAATGTCTTGATCGAAGCCGAAGATGCGCAGATCAGTTTCCGAGCGACCGACCTTGATGTAGAGGTGTTGGACCGTGCGCCCGCAATGGTGGAACGCGCAGGCGCGACTACGGTTTCGGCGGTTCTGCTGCATGAAATCGTGCGCAAACTGCCTGACGGTGCGATGGTAGAACTGGCGGATGATAGCCGCTCCGGGCGGTTGCAGGTCACGGCCGGTCGGTCCAGCTTTGCGTTGGCCACACTTCCGAAAGAAGATTTCCCGGTCATGGCGTCAAGCGAATATTCGGCCAATTTCTCGGCCCCTGCCAAGGCGCTGCGGCGGTTGTTCGACAAGTCGAAATTCGCCATCTCGACCGAGGAGACGCGCTATTACCTGAACGGCGTCTACCTGCATGTGGCCGAAGGTGAAGGCGGGCGCGTATTGCGGTGCGTGGCGACGGACGGGCACCGTCTGGCGCGGGTCGACGCGCCCTTGCCCGAAGGCGCAGAGGCAATGCCGGGTGTGATCGTGCCGCGCAAGACCGTGGCAGAATTGCGCAAGCTTCTGGAAGATGACGACATGCAGATCGCGGTATCGGTGTCGGAAACCAAGATCCGGTTCGCAACCCCTGACATCACGCTGACATCCAAGGTCATTGACGGCACCTTCCCCGATTATACCCGCGTCATTCCGTCGGGGAATACCAAGCGGTTGGAGGTGGACGCCGGGGATTTCGCCAAAGCCGTGGACCGGGTTGCCACCGTCTCGTCAGAGCGGTCGCGCGCTGTGAAGATGGTGCTGGAGGACGACAAACTGGTCCTATCCGTGAATGCCCCTGATAGCGGCGCGGCAGAGGAAGAACTGATCGTCGCCTATTCTGACGAGCGATTGGAAATTGGTTTCAATGCGAAATACTTGCTAGAGATAGCCAATCAGGTAGATCGTGAGAATGCGGTGTTCCTGTTCAATTCCTCTGGTGATCCGACGCTGATGCGCGAAGGCAATGACACATCTGCAGTTTATGTCGTGATGCCGATGCGGGTGTAGGCACCCTTCGCTGAAACCGTAGGGTGCGTGTTCGCACGCACCGCCCCTGACAGATTGCGGGGCCATGTCCGTTTATATCGCCTATCTGACCCTATCGCATTTCCGCTCGCATCTGCGCACGCGGCTGATTTTTGACGGGCGGCCTGTGGCGCTATTCGGGCCTAATGGCTCTGGCAAGACGAATATTCTGGAAGCGATTTCGCTTTTTTCGCCCGGTCGTGGGTTGCGACGTGCAGCATCGGAAGACATAGCGCGCCGCCCGCAAGCGCTGGGGTGGAAGTTGCGCGCGGAATTCGCAACGACGTCTGGCCCGCGCGGGGTCGAAACTTGGGCCGAACCCGGACAATCGCGCCAAGTGCGCATTGACGACAAGGCCAGCACGCAACTCGCCCTTGGTGCACTCGCACCCATGCTGTGGCTGACACCCGCGATGGACCGGCTTTGGCTGGAAGGGGCAGAGGGGCGGCGGCGGTTTCTGGACCGCACAACCCTCAGCTTTGCGCCCGATCACGCCGTGCAGGTCTTGGCCTATGACAAGGCGATGCGCGAGCGCAATCGCTTGTTGCGCGACGGTGTACGCGATGGGCGCTGGTTCGCCGCGTTAGAGGCGCAGATGGCTGAGGCAGGCACCCAAATCACCGCCAATCGGCGCGCGGCCTTGGCAGAATTGGCCTTGCATGCCGATCCGGGAAGTCCTTTTCCAATGGCCGAGATCATGCTGGACTGCAGCGCGCCGTCAGACCTTGCGGCTGCCTTGGCCGAAAATCGTGCACGCGACATGGCCGCAGGACGTAGCTTGATCGGGCCGCACCGCGCCGATTTGCGCGCGGTCTGGGTGGCGAAGGGGATGGAGGCCGCGCAATGCTCCACCGGAGAGCAGAAAGCCTTCCTGATTTCTGCCATCTTGGCAAATGCCCGCGCTTTGCGCGCGAAAACCGGCACGCCGCCCATTCTGCTGTTGGACGAGGTTGCGGCCCATCTTGACGCCGACCGCCGCGCGACGCTTTATGACGCGGTTTGCGCCATGGGGGCGCAATGCTTCATGACCGGAACGGAGCCGGCGCTGTTTGCAGAGCTTGGCGCGCGCGCGCAGGTTTTCGCGCTCTCTGACCGGGATGGCGTGTCGCATATCGAAAAGGACAATTCGTGAGTTTCCCGCGCCAACGTATTTCGCTTGTGACCCTTGGGGTGGACGACCTTGCCCGCGCCCGGGCTTTTTACGCAGCTCTTGGCTGGATCGAGGCGGAGGCCACTGATGGCATGGTCTGTTTCCAACTCATGGGGCAGGCGTTGATGCTGTTTGGGCGCGCAGAATTGGCCAAGGATCAGGGCCGGGAAGGGGCGGATTTGGGCACAGGGGCGGTGACGCTTGCGCAATGCTTCACCTCGCGCGCAGAGGTTGACGCCGCCTTTGCCGCAGCACGCGCTGCTGGTGCCACCCTGCTAAAGGCCCCCGAAGCGGTGTTCTGGGGCGGCTATTCGGGCTATTACGCTGACCCGGATGGCCATGTGTGGGAAGTGGCGCATAACCCGTTCTGGCCTTTGTCCGAAGTTGCCAGTCTGACCCTTCCGGTGCTTGCATGACAATTGCCCCCCTGGACCTGCTGTTTTACGCAGGCGCCATTCTTATCCTGTTCTTGACCCCCGGCCCGGTCTGGGTTGCCTTGACCGCGCGCGCCATGTCGGGGGGCTTCGGCTCTGCCGCGCCCTTGGCGGTTGGGGTGGCCTTGGGCGATATGCTCTGGCCCTTGGCCGCGATCTTCGGGCTGACGTGGATCTTGTCGCTCTATGGCGATTTGTTGGGTCTGATGAAATGGGTCGCCATGGGTATGTTCATCGTGATGGGCGTGCAACTTATCCGTCATGCCCGCGCGCGCATCTCGACCGATAGCCGCCTGACGCGGCCGGGGCGCTGGGCGGGGTTTCTGGCCGGGATCAGCGTTATTTTGGCCAACCCCAAGGCGATCTTGTTTTATATGGGCGTGCTGCCGGGCTTCTTCGACCTGACGATGGTGAACGGGTGGGACATTGCCGCCATTCTGGTCGTGTCGGCCAGTATTCCGATGCTGGGCAACCTGCTCATGGCACTGGCCATAGACCGCGCCCGCGCGCTGTTGCGTTCGGGCGAGGCGATGGCGCGGGTAAACCGCATTGCAGGTGTTCTGATGATTGGTGTTGGGTTGGTGATCGGGCTAACATAAGAGTGCGCCGGGCAGGCGCACCCTTCTTGTTATCGATCAGAAAATGTCGATGAATTCGCTAAGTTGAGAGGCATTGGTTACGCCTTCCAGAACGATCACATCTCCATTTCCAAAGTCCAAGACAAAGTCCCCATCAACTACGCTTCCGAAAGTTGTGACCACATCGGCTGTTGACAGTGCGCCGGTCCAGAGTGCGTCGTCCAGCTCAAGCCGGTCGTTTTGTCCAAAGCTGAAATCGCGGATTATGAGGGAATCGTCACCATCGTGAAACACGAACCGATCAGAGCCGCGCCCTCCGATTGCGACATCATTACCGCGCCCACCAGCGATTTCGTCGCTACCAGCGCCACCGTTCAAGGTGTCGTTACCCGCACCGCCGATCAGGTTGTCGTTTCCTGCCTGACCGAAAAGGCGGTCATTTCCTGCGCCACCTTCGGTGGTATCATTTCCGGCACCGCCGCGGAGTATATCGCGCCCGGCATCACCAAAGAGATGGTCATCTGCGCCACCCCCATTTAGGCGGTCATTCCCTCCGTCGCCCTGCAGGATATCGCGTCCGGCACCACCGAACAGCCGATCATTTCCCAGACCGCCGCTGAGTGTATCGTTGTCGCGACCACCACGCAGGATGTCATTGCCACGTCCGCCGATGACAACATCCTCATAGCTCGACCCGAGATAGGTCAGTTTTGAATCGATCCAAGATAGATCCAGTTCAGACAGGTCTTGTACAGCCCCTCGAGCATCGACCGTAACATCCTGTGAAGAAAACAGATTTACGATGTCCGCAGAGCTTCTGAAGTCCCAGAGGTTTATCAAGGCTCCGAACAGGTCACTGCCCGACCAGCTTATCTCGGACACTGTTGCCACAACCGCGCCACTTGCATCGCGCGTTTCCCAACCAGTCACCGTGCCGGTTAAGTTGGGCGGGTCAGATCGGTCGTCTAGGTCCAAGTTTTACCCTTGGAAAGTAACGGTCGCATTCGTGAACAAATTGACGAACCCAAGCTCTGAAGCAGATCTGTTAAACAACTCTATGTTGTCGGCGTCGCCGCGCCCAACGTCGAAGGCAAAGTCAAAGAAGTTAGATCCGCTCGGAAGGGGGCCTGTTATCGTGATCAGCATGTGATGTCCTTAGAATTGTGTAGGATACTAAAAATAAAAGATTTTTCTGAAATTGAGCCCGCTTGATTACATTTAGAATCTATTGATATGCACCTTTGCCACTGATCGGCAAGCTCATAAAGGCTCAATCTCTGGTAGTTTTTTTCTTGCGTCGACCACAAAAAACCCGGCCGCTAGGGCCGGGTTTTGGATAGTGGTTTTAACGCGCTCAGATTAGGCGCTTGGTTCCGGCTCCATCCCGCCATCACCCTCGTCGCGCTTGCGGCCGCGGGTTTTTGGGATCGCTGCGACCGAAGGTGTTCCGCTGGAATGGTTGTCGGCGTCGTCATCGTCGCGCCCAATGGGTTCGCCGCGCATGACTCGGCCAATTTCTGGGCCGGTCAGGGTTTCATATTCCAGCAAGCCTTGAGCTAGATTTTCCAAGTGTTCGCGGTGCTCGGTCAGGATCCGCTTTGCGGTCTCGTAGCCTTCTTCAACCAGTTCGCGCACCTTGTCGTCGATCAACTTCTGGGTAATGCCGGAATGGTTCGACCCGCCGCCATAGCTGCCCAAATAGCTTTGTTGCTCATTGGCATAGTCGACATAGCCCAGATCCTTGTCGAAGCCAAACTGCGTAACCATCGCGCGGGCGATCTTCGTCACCTGCTGGATGTCGCTGGACGCGCCAGAAGTCACGGCATCATGCCCAAAAACCAGTTCTTCGGCCACGCGCCCGCCCATCGCCATAGCGATCTTGGACTTGTATTTGCGGTAGCTGACCGACAATTGGTCGCGCTCCGGCAGCGACAGAACCAGACCCAGCGCACGACCGCGCGGGATGATGGTGGCCTTGTGGATCGGATCATGCTCGGGGACATGCAGACCGACAACCGCGTGACCAGCTTCATGATAAGCGGTCAGCTTCTTCTCGTCCTCGGTCATGACCATGGAGCGGCGCTCTGCGCCCATCATCACCTTGTCCTTGGCATTCTCGAAATCGTCCATCACCACGAAACGACGGTTTGAGCGGGCTGCCATCAGGGCTGCTTCGTTCACCAGGTTGGCAAGGTCGGCACCAGAGAACCCGGGGGTGCCGCGTGCGATGATGCGCAGGTCCACATTCGGGCCAAGCGGCACTTTGCGAGCATGCACACCAAGGATCTTTTCGCGGCCCTTGATGTCGGGGTTTGGCACCTGAACCTGACGGTCGAAACGACCGGGGCGCAGAAGCGCGGGGTCCAGCACGTCGGGGCGGTTGGTGGCCGCAACGATGATGATACCTTCATTGGCCTCGAACCCGTCCATCTCGACCAGAAGCTGGTTCAAGGTCTGTTCGCGCTCATCATTGCCGCCGCCATAGCCCACGCCACGCGAACGGCCCACGGCGTCGATCTCGTCGATAAAGACGATACAGGGCGCATTTTTCTTGGCTTGTTCGAACATGTCGCGCACACGGCTTGCACCGACACCCACGAACATTTCAACGAAGTCAGAGCCAGAGATGGTGAAGAAGGGCACACCCGCTTCGCCCGCCACAGCGCGCGCCAGCAGGGTTTTACCCGTGCCCGGAGGGCCAACAAGCAAAGCGCCTTTCGGGATCTTGCCACCAAGGCGGCTGAATTTTTGCGGGTTGCGCAGGAATTCAACGATCTCTTCCAGATCGTCTTTGGCCTCGTCAATGCCCGCCACGTCGTCAAACGTCACACGACCCTGCTTTTCGGTCAACAGCTTTGCCTTGGACTTGCCAAAGCCCATTGCGCCACCTTTGCCGCCGCCCTGCATGCGGTTCATGAAATAAATCCAAACCCCGATCAGCAACAGGAACGGAAGCCACAACATGAGCGTGGACATGAAGCCCGATTGCTGCTGCGGCGTCGCTTCGACCGGAATGTTACGGTCCAGCAGGCGCTGGGTCAGCGTGGTGTCATCCGGGCGCACGGTCGTATATTGCTGGCCATCGCTGCCGACAAAGACGATACGCTCGCCATCTATGGTCACCCGGCTGACTTCGCTATTGTCAATACGGCTGATAAAGTCTGAATAATTCACGCTGCGAGCGGAGGATGTGCTGCTGCCATTGCTGAACATGTTGAACAACATGATCATCAGCAGGAACAGAACGATCCAGAAAGCGAAATTCCGTGCGTTGCCCACGGGCCTCTCCTTTGGTCAGGTCGGCGCAGGGTCGCGCCGTTGTTCTAGTGTTACATAGCGATTGACACGCTGCAATCAATGCGAGAGGCCCGATCCGGGCCAATCAAGGGGCAATGCGCGGCATTTTGCCCGGTATTCGGGGTTCAATCCGGCCAGAGGCGCGGCAATGAGCGCAGACCCGCGCCAAATAGCCGGGCTTGCCAAAAGCGAGTCGCGCGGCAAAAGCCAGCTTTCGCGATTGGTCTCGAGCAGTCCTTCTGCGCCAAGGGGGCGGGTCGTTAGCCCCGGCTTGGCAGGTCCGTCAATCAGCCATCGACCATCCCATGGCCCCGGCGCGGGCGCGTGCAGGCCCGCGACGGCTTTCCACTCACGGCAGATGCGCAGCTCGGTGTTATTCTGCACCAAAAGGCAACCATGTAGCGTGCTCCGAGGGGGTGCGAGCGCCGCGCGCAACGCCGCAAGCCGGGGGCGGTAATGCGTCTGGCCAACCCAACACAAAGCAGCGGCAACAAGCCTTTCCCGGGTATCTTGCGGGAGTGCGTTCAGAGCGTGGCGGTCAAGGACCAAATCACCATGTTCTTGGCGCAGGATCGCGGTCGCGGCCTGCTGTGCGGCACGGTCCAAAACGTAGCGTGCGGCGGCCATATGGGCGGCGGTTTCGGCCAGCCTGTCAACATCCAGCCCCAAGGCGGTCATAGCTTGGCGCATGCGCACCCGCTCGAACCGGGTGTCGTCATTGCTGGTGTCTTCCGCCCAAGCCCAGCCAATGCTGCGTAGATGGTCGCGCAAGGTGTCGCGGCGCAGGTCCAGCATCGGTCGTAACCATGTCAAACCGTCCTGCATGCGGGACGGGGACATCGCTGCCAAGCCATCCACGCCAGACCCCCGCTTCAGTCGCATCAATAGGGTTTCGGCCTGATCGTCGCGCGTATGGCCAAGTGCGATATGGCTGATCCCATGCGCCCGCGCCCATGCGCCCAGCAAATCCTGCCGGGCCTGACGCGCGCGGTCCTGCAAATTGCCCGTGCCATCCCAAGACCAGCGCAACACCAGATGCGGTGCGCCGATACGCTCGGCTTGTTTGGCCACCAATGCGCATTCCTGCGCAGCCTCTGGCCGCAGCCCATGGTCGACCGTTGCCACATGCAGCGCGCAGTCATGGTGCGCGGCCCACAGGCTGCACAGGTGCAAAAGCGCTACGGAATCGCCCCCGCCAGAAACCGCGACCCCCAGCGTGCGCGGAGGATCCGGCAAAAGCGCCGCCATGGCTTGGTCGAAGCGCTGGGGCAAGGCTGTCAAGGGCAGGCAAAGCGCGCGCGCACGTCCTCTGATTGCGCGGCTTCGGCGCTGTCGGCAAAGCGGGCGCGCAATTCGTCGAACATGGCGCAGGCCTCTGCCGTCTGATCCAGCCGCCCAAGGCTTTCGCCCAAGGCCAGCAGCGCACGCGGTGCGTCCGGGCCGTCCGGTCCGGCCATGTAAAGGTTCAGGTAGGCGCGTGCGGCATCTGGTTCACGCCCCAAAGACGAATAGGCTTCGGCCAGTTTGAAGCTGGCTTCTGCTCCCAGAGGAGAGCCGGGATAGGTTTCGATGAATTGCGCAAGCGCCGTTGCTGCTGCTTCGGCTTGTCCGTCTTCGGCCAGCGCCAGCGCGGCATCGAAGTTTTGCTGTTCGCCCGCCGCAAGCTGCGGTTTTTCGGTGTCGGGTGTTTGCGCGGGTCCCGATGACGCGCCAAGCGTGGGCGGGGCCAAACCTTCAGTGCTGCCGCCTTCCAGTTCGGTCAGCCGGAATTCCAGATCGCCCAAGCGGTTCGACGCCTCGTCAATTGTTCGGCGAATACGGAATTCCAACTCTTCGGTGCGGCCTGTCAGGTTGGCCAGTGCCGCTTCCATCCGGGTCACGCGGTCCAGAAGGGTGCCGTCATACCCCGGCTGGCCCGCCGCCTCGCCCGAGGATAGCTCGCGCGCCAGATCGGCCACCGCGCCTGTCAGTGCACCAAGTTCGGCGCGCAGGTCTGCCACGGTGTCGGCCCCGGCGGGCAGGGCCAACAGGCACAAGGTCACGGAAAGGGCGCGCAAGCATTGCATGGCTTAGCCCGCCACGCCGCCAGAGACGACGGTCACAGCACGGCGGTTCAGGTTCCAGCAGCGCGGCTCTGCACAGGCTTCGACCGGGCGTTCCTTGCCATAGCTGACGGTGCGCAGGCGGCTGGCCGCAATGCCCTCGGCAATCAGGAAGCGCTGCACGGTGTCAGCGCGGCGTGCGCCCAAGGCCACGTTATATTCGCGCGTGCCGCGCTCATCGGCATGGCCTTCGACCAGCACGGCGAATTGCGGATTGGCACGCAGCCATGCGGCTTGGCCTTGCAGCGTGCTGCGGCCCTCTGGCGTCAGCTCGGAACTGTCATCGGTGAAGAACACGCGGTCTCCGATGCGCTGCTGGAAATGCGCGATAGAGCTAGGGTCATTCGGGTCGCCCAAGGTGCCGGTTGTGATGCCTGTTTCGCTGCCGAAGCCATCGACTCCGCCTCCGGCGAACAGGCCGGGGCGCGGGTTGTTACAGGCCGCCAGCGCAAGGCTGGCCAGCAGAAGAAGGGTTTTCGTGGTCAGGTTCATTTTGGACTGTCCCGTTGATTATGGAAGAAGAGGGCCCCAAGCCGGGTCCGACGCCGGAGAGGCCAGCGGCACCCGGCGCAGGTTACGCCCCGTGATATCGACCGCATAGAGCGCGGGGTCCCCGCCCTGCGCCTCGCGGGTGAACATGATGACGCGCCCGTTTGGCGCCCAAGACGGGCCTTCGTCAAGAAAAGAAGCCGTGAGCAAGCGCTCTTCCGACCCGTCAGAGCGCATGACGCCGATATGAAAGCGCCCGGCATGGGACTTGGTGAACGCAATCAGATCACCGCGCGGCGACCAGACCGGGGTAGAATAGCGCCCTTGGCCGAAGCTGATGCGCTGTGCGTCACCGCCGCCCACGGGCATAACATAGATCTGGCTGCTGCCCGAGCGGTCGGACTCAAACGTCAGGAACCGCCCGTCGGGTGAGAAGCTGGGCGCGGTGTCAATGGCGGGCGAATTGGTCAGCCGCACCATCTGTCCGGTGCCAAGGTCTAGCCGGAACAGGTCGGTCGTGCTGCCGATAGCCGCCGAAAACACCAGCGCGCGGCCATCTGGCGAAAACCGAGGCGAAAAGGTCATCGCGCCCGGTATCTCGCCCACCAATTGTGCTTGCCCCGATCGCAAATCCATCAGCGCAATCCGCGGGCTGCCGGTCTGGTAGCTGGTATAGACCGCGCGGTCCCCGGCGGGCGAGACGCGCGGCGCAATCACAAGCGAGCGCCCGTCGGTCAGGGTGCGGATGTTCTGGCCGTCTTGGTCCATCATCGCCAATTGCTTGGTGCGGTTGTCGCGCGGCCCGGATTCTGCCACGAAGACGACACGGCTGTCGAAATAGCCGTCTTCGCCGGTGATCTGGCTATAGACCGCGTCTGACACTTTATGCGCCATGCGCCGCCAATCCTGTACATTGCCCGCAAACTGCAGGCCTTGGCCCATCTGTTGGCCCGATACCACGTCGAACAGGCGGAACTTGACCGTCAGGGTAGAGTTGTTGGCGGCCACCGCGCCGACGATCAGCGCCTGCACATTGACCGCACGCCAATCGGGGTAGGACACGCCCGCGTCAAAACTGGTCACGCGCGCGATATGTGCTTCTGGCGGCACTTCTCTGAACAGGCCCGTGCTGGCCAAGTTCGCGGCCACAACGCGCGACAGCGCTTCGGTATATTGGCTACCGCCATTGTCTTCGGACACGAAGGCAGGCACCGCGAATGGCATGGGTTCAATCACCCCTTCGGTGATCTGCAAGCGCAGCGGCTGGGCCTGTGCTGCTAGGCCAAATGACAGCAACATTGCCAGTAATGCGGTGAAAAGGCGTGTCATCGCAGTCTCATCCCTTCGGGGTTGAATGTAATTTCCACGTTGCGCCATGCCTCGTAGCTTTCCGGGGGCAGACCGTAGCCATTGGTGGAACTTGCGCAACGGATGATCGCACGGCGCGCAGCCTCGAAGGCCTGTGAGACCGCACCATCCGTCCCGCCGGTGCTGTCGACGAGGTAAATGCTGCCCTGTTCGGGCATTGCGCCCGGTGTCATCGAAAACCCAAGCGTGACCGTGATTTGTTGAGCCTCGGTCGAAAGCGTGCCGATATTCCAGCATTGCTGGATCGCAAGGCGCAGGCGGTCTGCTTCGGACGCGCTAAGCCCGGGCTGTTGGGGCGTGGTCCCGATCCCGGTCAAACTATCAGCCAAGGCAGCGGCCACGGCGTCGGCCACCTCCGTGGCGACATCTGTTACGGGTTCCGCTTCTGGTTCTGGGTCCGGTTGCGGCGCCGGGTCTGGTGTCTGCTCTGGTGTCTCTGCCACCTCGACCGGGGCGGCGCGCTCCGGCCTTGTGCGCGGCCGGGGGCTGACGGTTGGAGCGGCTGCCGCACGCTCCAGACTGTCGGTCGCGGTTTCGGTCGCCTCGGTCACGATTTCGGTCGTCGCTTCTGGCGGCGCAAGCTGTTCTTGCTCGGGCAGTACCACATCGCCCGGCGCATCGGCACTGGTTTGGGGCTGTGCGGTCAGGTCGACGGTCGCATCTTCGGGTGGTGCTTCGGTCGGTGTAGGCGCAACCCGGTCCACAGGCCGCGGGGCAGGCCGCTCTGTCGCGCCGGGCGTAGGCACGGGCGAAAAAATCGCCCCGGTCGATTCGGGTTCCGGTTCCGGTTCAGGTTCCGGCTGAGGCTCTGGCTCTGTTGCAGGCTGCGGGGGCGGTGTCGGCTCTGGGGCGGGTTCTGGCGCAGGCGCGGGCGGCGCACTTAGCGCGGCAAACTCGGTCGCGCTGATGAGCGACACCTCTGCCACCGGGATTTCCAGATCGCTAGATGGCGCATGGAACAGATCGAACACCAGCACCCAGCCCACAAGGCCAAGATGCAGCACGGCCGAGGCCTTCTGCCCCGTATCCATCCGTCCGACAATGTCGCTCGCTACGCTCATGGCGGCAAATGGCCCCTAATTGCCTTGCCCGTCAAAGGTCGGGCCGCCCTGTTCCGTCACCAGCCCGATATCATTGAACCCGCCCGCATTCAGTGCGCCCATCACCTGCACCACCCGCTCATACGGGATGGACCCATCGGCGCGCAGGAAAACCTTGCGGTTGGTCCGCTCTTGGGCAATCGCGCGCAGGCGGGCGATCAGTTCGTCCTGCGCGACCTCGGTCGTCATCAGCAGCACCTGCCCCTCGTCCGTCAGGGTGATGGACAAGGGTTCTTCCTGCTCGGCGGGCAGCGCCCCGGCAGAAGTGCGCGGCAATTCGACTGGCACGCCCACGGTCAACATGGGGGCCGCGACCATGAAGATAATCAAGAGCACCAGCATCACATCCACAAAGGGCGTGACGTTGATTTCCGACATCCGGGCCGTCCGCGCGCGTCGTCCGCGCCGCCCAGCCCCTTTGGATTTGCCCAGCACTTGCGCGCCCATGTCAGGCAGCGTCCAATTGGCGCGACAGGATGGTGTTGAACTCGTCGGCAAAGGCTTCATAGCCCGACAGGATCTCATCGCTGTCATCGCTCAGCTTGTTGTAGAAGATGGTTGCGGGAATAGCCGCCAGCAGGCCAAGGCCGGTTGCCAACAAGGCTTCTGCAATACCCGGAGCGACCACCGCAAGGTTGGTGGATTGCGCCAATGCGATTTCTTCGAACGCGTATTTGATGCCCCAGACCGTGCCGAACAAGCCAACGAAGGGGCTGGCCGACCCGACAGAGGCCAGAAAGGTCAGACCGCGCGTCAATTCGCGCCCTTCGCGCGCGATGGCCACATCCATAGAGCGGTCGATCCGGGCGACTGCGCCGGGGATCAACCCACCGTCAGACCGGTGCGACCGGCGCCATTCGGCCATACCCGCCGCGAATACACGCTCTGGCGGGGTGGCGGGGTTGGGGCCGATCTGGTCGAACAACTGATCTAGCGGCTC